>NZ_QLTL01000005.1:0-343716 GCF_003269045.1 Pseudomonas sp. URMO17WK12:I7
TCCGTACTCACAAGCACCCACACGAATTGCTTGATTCGATTTGTTAAAGAGCGTTTGGTTAAGAGCTTTTCGTCTCAACCGAGGCGCGCATTCTACGCTTTCCTCAGAGCCTGTCAAGCGTTTACTTTGAAGTTTTTTGCGAGAAACTCGTTTAGCTTCAAACACTTGGCTCGCTGCGATCACTCGTAGCGGGAGGCGAATAATACAGCGTTTAAAACCGCTGTCAACCTTCATCTCAACCGCTATCGATCATTCGACCGAAGCACTTCCGATACTACCTGAATCATCTAACTCATTGAATTTCAAAGAGTTTTCCGTTTCGACTACGTCGGAAGTGGGGCGCATTATAAGGGGATTCGAAAGCGCGTCAACACTTAATTTCAATAAACTTCAATATCGCTGAAAAGCAAAGCGGGGAGGCCTGACGGCCTCCCCGCTCTTCGCCTTCTCTATATTAAGCGTCAAAGCACGCCAGCGATACGTAACCGCCCTACAGCATCAGCATCCATTCCCAGCACATCACCCAGTACCGCTTCGGTATGCTCGCCCAACAACGGCGGCGCACGTCGGTACTCCACAGGCGTTTCGGACAGCCGGATCGGGCTGGCCACCTGCGGCACAGCCCCAGCCAGCCCATGGGGCATGGTTACCGCCAGCCCACGAGCCAACACCTGTGGATCACAGAACATTTGCGCCAGGTCGTTGATTGGCCCGCACGGCACCCCAGCAGCCTCCAGCTGACTCACCCATTCGGCAGTCGTCTTGAATACCGTCGCCTGGCGAATCAGCGGAATCAGCTCGGCTCGGTTCGCCACCCGCTGCTTATTCGTAGCGAAACGCGGATCATCCGCCCACTGCGGCTGCCCGGCCACCTCGGCAAACTTGCGGAACTGGCCATCGTTACCCACGGTAAGGATGAAATCACCATCCGCTGTCGGGAAGTCTTGGTAAGGCACGATATTAGGGTGGGCATTGCCCAGCCGCCGCGGCGGGTTGCCGGTGGTCAGGTAGTTCATCGCCTGATTGGCCAGGCAAGCCACCTGCACGTCGAGCAGCGCCATATCGATGTGCTGACCTACGCCATGCTGATCGCGGTAGGCGAGGGCGGCCAGAATTGCCACTGTCGAATACAGCCCGGTCAGAATATCGGTCAGAGCAACACCCACCTTCACCGGCCCGGCACCTTCTTCTCCATCCGGGCGACCGGTCAGGCTCATCAGCCCACCCAGGCCCTGGATCATGAAGTCATACCCCGCGCGCTTGGCATACGGCCCGGTCTGCCCGAAGCCAGTGATCGAGCAATAGATAAGCTTGGGGTTGATCGCCTTCAGGCTCGGGTAATCCAGCCCATAAGCTGCCAGCCCACCGACCTTGAAGTTTTCGATGACAATATCCGACTTGGCCGCCAGCTCGCGCACCAGGCGCTGGCCTTCCGGCTGAGTGAAGTCGATGGTCACCGAGCGCTTGTTTCGGTTTGCCGACAGGTAATAGGCAGCCTCGCTGGTATTCTCGCCCTCGGCATCCCTGAGGAAGGGCGGGCCCCAGGAGCGGGTATCGTCGCCACTACCAGGGCGCTCGACCTTGATCACGTCGGCACCGAGATCCGCCAGGATCTGGCCAGACCAAGGCCCCGCCAACACACGGGAGAGGTCCAGTACCCGCAGATGAGATAGCGCGCCCATGGACTGGCTCCTTATCAGTAGAAAGCCTGGATGCCGGTTTGTGCGCGCCCGAGGATCAGCGCATGCACATCATGGGTACCTTCATAGGTGTTGACCACCTCAAGGTTGACCAGATGGCGCGCCACACCGAACTCGTCTGAGATGCCGTTGCCACCGAGCATGTCGCGGGCCATGCGGGCAATATCCAGGGCCTTGCCGCAGGAGTTGCGTTTCATGATCGAGGTGATTTCCACCGCTGCGGTGCCCTCGTCCTTCATGCGCCCCAGGCGCAGGCAACCTTGCAGGGCCAGGGTAATTTCGGTCTGCATGTCGGCCAGCTTCTTCTGGATCAGCTGGTTGGCAGCCAGCGGGCGACCGAACTGCTGACGGTCCAGGGTGTACTGGCGAGCGGTGTGCCAGCAGGCCTCGGCAGCACCCAGCGCCCCCCAGGAAATGCCATAACGCGCCGAGTTCAGGCAGGTAAACGGACCTTTGAGGCCACGCACATCCGGGAAGATGTTCTCTTCAGGAACGAACACGTTGTCCATGACGATTTCACCGGTGATGGACGCACGCAGGCCGACCTTGCCGTGGATCGCCGGAGCGCTGAGGCCTTCCCAGCCTTTTTCCAGGACGAAGCCGCGGATATCACCAGCATCATCCTTGGCCCAGACCACGAACACATCGGCGATCGGGCTGTTGGTAATCCACATCTTGCTGCCACTCAGGCGATAGCCGCCATCGACCTTCCTGGCACGGGTGATCATCGAGCCTGGGTCGGAGCCGTGGTTAGGCTCGGTCAGGCCAAAGCAGCCAATCCACTCGCCAGAGGCCAGTTTGGGCAGATACTTCTGTTTTTGCGCCTCGGTACCGAATTCGTTGATCGGCACCATCACCAGCGAAGACTGCACGCTCATCATCGAACGATAGCCGGAGTCGATACGCTCCACTTCGCGGGCAATCAAACCGTAGCACACGTAGTTCAGGCCGCTGCCACCGTATTGCTCGGGAATGGTCGCACCGAGCAGGCCGACTTCACCCATCTCGCGGAAGATCGCCGGGTCGGTCTGTTCGTGACGGAAGGCTTCCAGCACGCGCGGGGCCAGCTTGTCCTGGGCGAACTGATAAGCGCTGTCACGCACCATGCGCTCTTCTTCAGTGAGCTGCTGATCCAGCAGCAGCGGGTCGATCCAGTTGAAGCTTGCTTTACCGGCCATGGGCGAAATCCTCGAAATAGGGGAGCAGTTTCTTGTGCCTTTGATCCTAGGCCTGATCCGGGATCACGACAAACGAGGATTGCGCACGTATCAGTGATATTTTGTCACTCCGAGATACTCGAAACCGCCATATTCATGGCCATATGAGTGAGGTTGACGTACATGCGCCGCAAGATACCCAGCACCACCGCCCTGGTCTGCTTCGAAGCGGCCGCACGCCACGAAAGCTTCACCAAGGCAGCCCAGGAACTGGCCCTGACCCAAGGTGCCGTCTGTCGTCAGATCGGCGGACTGGAAGCGTTCCTCAACGTCGAACTGTTCAGGCGCTCACGCCGTGGCGTGAAATTGACCGAAGCCGGGCTCTCCTATAGCCGGCAGGTTGCCGCGCAACTGGATGCAGTTGAGCGCGACACGCTGTCGGTGATGCGCCAGCAGGGTGCCAACGTGATCGAACTGGCCGTAGTGCCCACCTTCGGCACCCAATGGCTCTTGCCCCGGCTCAAGGACTTCCAGCAACGCCACCCCGAAGTCACCGTCAACCTGACCAACCGCACCCGCCCGTTTCTGTTCGCCGACACCCCGTTCGATGCCGCCATCTATTTTGGTGATGCCGACTGGTCCGGCACCCAGTCCCATCGCCTGATGGGCGAAAACCCCATGCCAGTTTGCAGCCCAGCCTTGCTGGACGGGCAGGGCATGCTCGACGCTCGGCGCATTGCCAGCCTGCCACTGCTGCAGCAAACCACCCGGCCCTACGCCTGGCGACAGTGGTTCAATGGCCTGGGCCTGAATATCGCGGGCGACATGACAGGCCCGCGCTATGAACTATTCTCCATGCTGGCCCAGGCGGCCATGCACGAGATGGGCATCGCGCTGATCCCGCCGTTCCTGATACAGCGCGAACTGGAGGAGGGTAGGCTGGTGGTCGCTAACAGGTACGCGCTCTCCAGCGACAAGGCCTACTATCTGATGATTCCCGAACGCAAGGTGGAGTCCGCGTCGCTCCGCGCCTTCCGTGACTGGCTGGTGAGCCAGGCACGGCTCTATACCGCCTCGCACAAAAGCGAAAGCGCTGACCTACCTTTGTAGTCAATTATTTTAAACACCTACGGATATACGTTTTTGTCGCTTTAAAGAAAACTGTTCAGGTGAATCGAAAAACCTCATCGAAGCCGCTAAACACGCGGCTTTCAGAGGGTTTTACGACACTCGCAAGCCGATCCGCGAAATCATCGCAAAAAATTTCAAATTTTCCCCTAATCTGCCAATGGCCCATGGTTGACGGGCTGCAGCCTGTCGCTTGCGACATACGGTCACAGGGTGACTTGTAGTTTTAACTTCGTTTCGCTCCAGAACCGGTTGAAGGCCCCTGGGTTCGTCTGCAAAATGCTTCGCCCGCCCTGTATTCGGCGGGTTCGGCGCTCAACAGCCGCCCCAGCGCACCATCCGCAGTGTGCTGGCTTTTACAAAGACAAAAGGTCACCGCAGGAGAAATAGTCGTGCACATTGGTGTTCCTCTCGAGACGCAGACCGGTGAGACAAGGGTCGCTGCGACCCCGGAAACCATCAAGAAACTGATTGGCCAGGGCCATCAGGTCACCGTCCAACGGGGGGCAGGGCTTAACGCCAGCATTCCGGACAGTGCCTATGAGGCCGTGGGCGCTTCCCTGGGGAGCGCAGCCGATGCCTACGGCGCCCAATTGGTACTCAAGGTGGTCGCTCCCAACGACCAAGAGCTGGCCCTGATCAACAGTGGCAGCCTCCTGGTGGGCATGCTCAACCCTTTCAACAGCGAACTGATCGGCAAGATGGCCGAACGCGGGATTACCGCTTTCGCCTTGGAAGCCGCGCCCCGCACCTCACGGGCACAAAGCCTGGACGTGCTGTCGTCGCAGGCCAACATCGCCGGTTACAAGGCCGTGTTGCTGGCCGCCCACCACTACCCACGCTTCATGCCCATGCTGATGACCGCTGCCGGTACCGTTAAGGCCGCGCGCGTGCTGATCCTCGGGGCAGGCGTTGCCGGCCTGCAGGCTATTGCCACAGCCAAGCGCCTGGGTGCGGTGATCGAGGCGTCCGACGTGCGCCCCGCGGTGAAGGAGCAGATCGAATCGCTCGGCGCCAAATTCATTGACGTGCCGTACGAGACCGATGAGGAGCGCGAATGCGCCGAAGGCGTCGGCGGCTATGCGCGGCCGATGCCGGCCAGCTGGATGCAACGCCAGGCTCAGGCGGTACACGAGCGCGCCAAGCAGGCGGATATCGTCATCACCACTGCATTGATCCCAGGCCGCAAGGCACCGACCCTGCTCAGCGCCGAGACCGTGGCGCAGATGAAGCCGGGCTCGGTCGTCATCGACCTGGCGGCAGCCCAGGGCGGCAACTGTCCGCTGACCGTTGCCGACCAGGTGGTGCAGGAAAACGGCGTGATCATCGTCGGCCCGACCAACCTGCCGGCTCAGGTGGGCGCTGATGCCTCGGCGCTTTACGCACGCAACCTGCTGGACTTCATGAAGCTGCTGTTCGACAAAGACGGCGCGCTGGTCATCAACCTCGAAGACGACATCGTCGCGGCCTGCCTGATGTGCCGCGACGGCCAGGTCGTCCGCAAGAACGGCTAAGGAGCACGACAATGGAAGACATGCTGATTTCCCACGGCATCTACAACCTGATCATCTTCGTGCTGGCCATCTATGTGGGCTACCACGTGGTGTGGAACGTCACCCCGGCGCTGCACACCCCGCTGATGGCGGTTACCAACGCCATTTCGGCAATCGTCATCGTCGGTGCCATGCTGGCGGCGGCATTGACCGTGACCCCGGCCGGCAAGCTGATGGGCACCCTGGCGGTAGCACTGGCTGCGGTCAACGTGTTCGGTGGCTTCCTGGTCACCCGCCGCATGCTTGAGATGTTCAAGAAGAAAACCAAGAACGAGGCGCAGAAGTAAGCATGAGCATGAATCTGGTAACGCTCCTCTACCTCGTCGCCTCGGTGTGCTTCATCCAGGCGCTCAAGGGCCTTTCGCACCCAACCACCTCGCGGCGCGGCAACCTGTTCGGCATGATCGGCATGGGGCTCGCGATCCTCACCACGGTTGGCCTCATTTATAAGCTCGGCGCGCTCTCCGTTGGTAACGGCGGTGCCACTGCCGGTATCGGCTATGTCATCGTCGGCCTGTTGGTCGGCGGCACCGCCGGTTCGATCATGGCCAAGCGCGTCGAAATGACCAAGATGCCGGAACTGGTCGCCTTCATGCACAGCATGATCGGCCTGGCTGCGGTGTTCATCGCCATCGCTGCCGTGCTCGAGCCGCAGTCGATGGGCATCGTCGCCGCCATCAGCGACCCGATCCCCACCGGCAACCGCCTGGAACTGTTCCTTGGCGCGGCCATTGGTGCCATCACCTTCTCCGGTTCGGTGATCGCTTTCGGCAAGCTGTCGGGCAAGTACAAGTTCCGCCTGTTCCAAGGCGCACCGGTACAGTTTGCTGGGCAGCACAAGCTGAACCTGATCCTGGGCCTGACCACCATCGCCCTGGGCCTGCTGTTCACCTTCACCGGCCATTACAGTGCCTTCACCCTGATGCTGGCCCTGGCCTTCATCATGGGCGTGCTGATCATTATTCCGATCGGTGGTGCCGACATGCCGGTGGTGGTGTCGATGCTCAACAGCTACTCGGGCTGGGCTGCGGCCGGTATCGGCTTCTCGCTGAACAACTCAATGCTGATCATCGCCGGCTCCCTGGTCGGTTCGTCTGGTGCGATCCTCTCGTACATCATGTGCAAGGCGATGAACCGCTCGTTCTTCAACGTCATCCTTGGCGGCTTTGGCGGCGATGTCGATGCCGGCGCGGCGCAAGGCTCGAAAGAGCAGCGCCCGGTGAAGTCCGGCTCTGCCGACGATGCCACCTTCCTGCTGAGCAACGCTGACAGCGTGATCATCGTCCCGGGCTACGGCCTGGCGGTAGCCCGTGCCCAGCACGCACTGAAGGAACTGACCGAGAAGCTGACCCACAACGGTGTAACCGTGAAGTACGCGATCCACCCGGTGGCAGGGCGCATGCCTGGGCACATGAACGTACTGCTGGCCGAAGCCGAAGTGCCGTACGACCAGGTGTTCGAGATGGAAGACATCAACGCCGAGTTCGGCCAGGCCGACGTGGTGCTGGTGCTGGGCGCCAACGACGTGGTCAACCCGGCCGCGAAAAACGATCCGAAGTCGCCGATCGCCGGCATGCCGATCCTCGAAGCGTTCAAGGCCAAGACAATCATCGTCAACAAACGCTCCATGGCCAGTGGCTATGCCGGCCTGGACAACGAACTGTTCTACCTGGACAAGACCATGATGGTATTCGGTGACGCGAAGAAGGTCATCGAGGACATGGTGAAAGCGGTGGAGTGACAGCGGCTGCCGCAAACCAGCTGATATAAAGGAAGCCCCGGTCAGAATCTGCCGGGGCTTTTCTTTTCTTGATCCAGATCAACGGCTCTAATTCAAGGCTTGTCATACGACCATGGTCGTGGGACGGCAATGGGCGAAATCTCTAGACTGCGCTTCAGTAGTTTCAGTAGCCCGAGATAACAATCCATGTACCGTGATCGTATCCGCTTGTCCTCCCTGCACAGCAAGGTAATGAGTGCGGCTGATGCCGCTGGCCTGATCGAGGACGGCATGACCGTCGGCATGAGCGGTTTCACCCGCGCCGGCGAAGCCAAGGCTGTGCCGCATGCCCTGGCCGAACGCGCCAAGCAGTCGCCACTGAAAATCAGCCTGATGACCGGCGCCAGCCTGGGCAACGACCTCGACAAGCAGCTGACCGAAGCCGGCGTGCTGGCACGCCGCATGCCGTTCCAGGTCGACAGCACCCTGCGCAAGGCCATCAACGACGGCCAGGTGATGTTCATCGATCAACACCTGTCGGAAACCGTTGAGCAGCTGCGCAACCAGCAGCTCAAGCTGCCGGATATCGCGGTCATCGAAGCCGTGGCCATCACCGAGCAGGGCCACATCGTGCCGACCACTTCGGTGGGCAACTCGGCCAGCTTCGCGATCTTCGCCAAGCAAGTGATCGTCGAGATCAACCTGTCGCACAACGCCAACCTCGAAGGCCTGCACGACATCTATATCCCGACCTATCGCCCGACCCGCACGCCAATCCCGCTGGTCAAGGTCGACGACCGCATTGGCAGCACCGCGATCCCGATCGACCCGGCCAAGATCGTCGGCATCGTCATCAGTGACCAACCGGATTCGCCATCCACCGTCCTGCCACCGGATGACGAAACCCAGGGCATCGCCGACCACCTGATCAACTTCCTGAAGAATGAAGTGGAAGCAGGCCGCATGACCAACAAGCTCGGCCCGCTGCAGGCGGGTATCGGCAGCATCGCCAACGCGGTGATGTGTGGCCTGATCGAGTCGCCGTTCGAAGACCTGACCATGTACTCCGAAGTACTGCAGGACTCGACCTTCGACCTGATCGACGCAGGCAAGCTGAGCTTCGCCTCGGGCAGCTCGATCACCCTGTCGACCCGTCGCAATGCAGATGTGTTCGGCAACCTGGAGCGCTATAAAGACAAGCTGGTACTGCGCCCGCAGGAGATCTCCAACCACCCTGAAGTGGTCCGCCGCCTCGGCATCATCGGCATCAATACGGCGCTGGAGTTCGACATCTACGGTAACGTCAACTCGACCCACGTCTGTGGCACCAAGATGATGAACGGCATTGGCGGTTCGGGTGACTTCGCCCGCAACGCCCACCTGGCGGTGTTCGTCACCAAGTCGATCGCCAAGGGCGGTGCGATTTCCAGTGTGGTGCCGATGGTCAGCCACGTTGACCATACCGAACACGACGTCGACATTCTGGTCACCGAGCAAGGCCTGGCCGACCTGCGTGGCCTGGCACCGCGTGAGCGTGCCCGGGCGATCATCGACAACTGTGTGCACCCGGACTTCCGCGCTGCGCTGAACGATTACTTCGATCGCGCCTGCCAGCGTGGCGGCCACACCCCGCACATCCTGCGTGAGGCGCTGAGCTGGCACGAGAACCTGGAAGAAACCGGGCGCATGCTCGCCAGCTGATCCCGCTGCATCAACTGTTCGGGCCTTGTCGTCGCCACGCCGGCGACAGGGGCCGTACAGTCAAACCCGCCTACCTAAACACCTCCCCTAGTATCCAGACAAAAACTGTACTTCTGTACTGGTACTTTCAGGCCTTCACGTCTTTCAAAACCCCTGAGCGAGGCAAAAACGCACCAAGCCAGTGCGGACCGGTACAGTTTCGCCTATTTCGAGTGCAACAGTAGGGTTAAACAGTTAACTGGCCCATCGCATTACTAATGAACTGTATCTACTGTTATGGACAGCAGAGGAGGATCATTGGCATCAGTTAAATCACTACCTAATCCCGCCATAAGCGGAAGGATGAAACATCATGGAACGTACCCTCAGTTCCGGTCTGGTTTTTGAAAGCAACGCCCAGCAGTCCAAGGCCTCGATGCCACTGCGCGCTATCTCCACCCTGCTGCTGTGGCAGCGTCGCATGGCCAGCCGCCGTCAACTGGCTCGCCTTGACGCCCGCCTGCTGGCCGACGCCGGTATCAGCGAGTCGCAGCGTTATGAAGAGCTGAGCAAGCCGTTCTGGCGCTAAGCTCCGGTTCGCCGGCTGCGGCCGGCACCGCGAATTCCCAAACCCGTTGCAGGCGACTGCAGCGGGTTTTTTATTGCCCGTGAGGTGCAGGCCAGAGCGGCTTCCTGCAAAACAGGTACAGTTTTACAGGAATTAAATAATGACCGTAACAGTTCTTGGCTGTGGCACTCATTAACATCCAGAAACAGCACCGCGTGATACGCTTCGCTTAGCAGTCTGGTAGAAGCATTGTCAAAAACGTACCTCGACTCGCTGTGCAAGCGTCCGATAAAGCAGAACCCTATCCAGGAGTCCAAGAACATGTCCCATAAATACCTGATTGGCACCGCCCTGCTGCTCGGCCTGGCCAGCACCGCCAATGCCAGCAGTTTCGTTGTCACCACCGATGCCGTGGTCCGCGCTTTCGCCGCCTCGACCGACGCCACGTCCGACCTGACTTCATCGTTCCGCGATGACAAGATCGTGCAGGCCGCACGTGATGACGCCGCCAGCTTCGTCGGCACCGAAGGTGCCATTCGTGGTGCGCGGCTGGAAAGTGCCTTCCTGCACATCCGCTCGACCATGCCGCAGCTGCAAGCCAGTGATGCGCAGCTGGCTCAGGCCATCCTCGCGATCTGATCCAGGCTATGCAACCAGGTACGTCGGCCAGGGCCCACGTACCTGGAGTAGCCTTCGCCGTTAATTTCCCCAGCCCTCAAGAATGCTTATGCGTTATCTGTTGCCGTTGCTGTTCACCGCCACTGGCATGGCCAGCGCCCACGCCATGGACACCACCACCCAAGGCCTTGTCATCACCGGCTACGTCACCAGCCAGGTCACCGCAGCCCCCTTCGACCGCAAATTGGTCAGGCAGGCCCGTGACGATGCTGCGGCATTCGTTGCCAGCGATGGCCTGATCCGCGGTGCACGCCTGGAAGCCGCACTCGACTCGCTGCGTCACAACTGCGCTCGGCAATCCGTCGGCGACCTTGAACTGGCAGAAGCAATTCTCGTCCAATGACTACCCCTGACTCCCTGTATTTTTCGGAGATGCTCCATGCGTAAACCGCTGATTGCCGCTACCCTCGGCATGTTGCTGCTGGCCGACCTGGCCCATGCACAGACCCTGGTGGCCACCAGCAACATCATCGTGCGTGCCTTTGGCCGCTCGATCGACTTCACCTCTGACACCACCACTTCGATCCGCGATTCCAAAGTCGTGCGTGAAGCCCATGACGATGCCGCCAGCTTCGTCGCCAGCAATGGCGATATCCGTGGCGCGCAGCTCGAGGCCGCTTTCAACACCCTGCGAGAGCGCGTACCTGAAGCGCGCGGCGCCAGCGACCAAGTACTGGCCGAAGCCATTCTCGCGCTGTGAGCCACATGCGTGCCTGGCTGCTCGGCTGCGTCCTGACGCTGCTGGGCACTCCCGCCCTGGCCGACCTGCAGCTCGAACTGCAGGCTGCAGGCCTCGACCCGCAGCAGGTCCAAGCCAGCCAGGCCCTGCTTGACGAGGCCATGGGCAAGCTGCCCCCACGATTCAAGCAACAGCTGGACCGGCGCGTCCAGGTCAGCTGGAGCGACAACATGCCAGCCGATGCCTATGGCCAGGCTTCTCTGGTTTCCACCCTGGCGCTCAACCGCCGCCTGCTGCCAGGCCTGGCTGATGGGAGTGCCGCCACCGAACGCACCAACCGCCCCCATGGGACCGTGCGCGAAGAGCTGCTGGCCACCGTCCTGCACGAGCTCACTCATATCTATGATCGCGCCCGCCTGTGGCCCAGTGCCGAGCGCTCGCTGATTGCCCGCTGCGCGCGCCAGCAAGGCACGCTGGGCAAGATCGGCCAGCCGGAAGAGTGCCGCGGTCAAGCCGAACGCCGCTTTACCCTCAGTGACGACCCGCGCCTGCTCGACCTGGCCGGCTGGCCGCAATACGTCGGCCGGCGGGGCGAGCGTGAGCAGCACAACGCCCAGTTCATGCGCAGCCCCGACCGTTACGAGCTGAGCAGCCCCAAGGAATACATCGCGGTCAACATGGAGTATTTCCTCCTCGACCCGAGTTATGGCTGCCGTCGGCCGGCGCTCAATCAGTACCTGCGTGAGCACTTCGGCTGGGCGCCACAGCAGAACACCTGCGCCAAGGGCTTGCCGTTCATCAATGCCGGCAGTGACTTCGCCCGCCAGCCGCTGGGCGAGATCGACCCCGAACGGGTCTACCAGGTCGACTTCCTTTTGGCTGAAGCCAATCAGAACCTGGTCAGCCGCTGGGGCCACAGCATGCTGCGCCTGGTGATCTGCAAACCCGGCCGCCCACGCGGGCCGGATTGCCGTCTGGACCTCGACCAGAGCCTGGTGCTGTCCTACCGTGCATTCGTCAACGATGTGCAGCTGTCCAGCTGGGACGGCCTGGTCGGCGTCTACCCTTCACGTCTGTTCGTGCTGCCGCTGGGCCAGGTGATCGACGAATACACCAAGACCGAGCTGCGCAGCCTGGCTTCGGTGCCGCTCAAGCTGAACCGCGACGAGATCGAAAACCTGGTACGCCAGGCCGCCGAGATGCACTGGAGCTACGACGGCAACTATTGGTTCCTGTCCAACAACTGCGCCGTGGAGTCGTTGAAGTTGCTGCGCAGCGGCACTGCCAACCCACGCCTCAATGACCTCGACAGCATCATGCCCAATGGCCTGCTGGCGGTGCTCAAGGGCAGGGGGCTGGCCGATACCAGCGTGCTCGATGACCCACGCGAAGCGCTGCGCCTGGGCTACCGCTTCGACTCCTATCGCGACCGCTACCAGGCCATGTTCGATGTGCTGAGGAAGCAGCTGCCGATCCAGCAAACCCAGGTCGAGGACTGGCTGGCCCTGGATGCCGAACAAAGACGCCCCTGGTTCGACAAGGCCAACCTGCGCACCAGCGCAGCCTTGCTGCTGCTCGAGCAGGCCAGCCTGCGCCGGCAGTTGCTGCTGGCGCAGGACGAAGTGAAACAACGTTACCTGAACGCCGCTGCGCTGAAGGACGGCAGCATCAACAAGGCCGACGCGACCCTGAAGCAGATGCTCGCCAACAGCGGCTTCCTCAGCCGCCCGGCCGAGTTGCTGGATGCCAAAGGCTACGGGTTGCCGCAGGCAGAGGAGCGTACGCACCTGGAACAGGTCAGCACCGAACGGCAGGCCAAACTGCTACGGCTCAGCACCGACCTGGACAAAGAGGTGAGGGCGCTGCTGGAGCCATCACGGGCGAAGGAAATTGCTGCGGTCGAGGCCAATGTGAAGCAGATTGGCGAGCACTTGCGGGCGTTGCACAAGGCAGCTGGCGGCCTGCAGCTACCCTAGGGCCTGCCTGCTGATCGTCTGTAGAAGCGGCCTTGGGTCGCAAAAGAGCCGCAAAGCGGCCCCGGCAATATTTGCAGTTAAGCTGAAATCGAGGGGCTGCTTTGCAGCCCTTACGCGACACAAGGCCGCTCCTACAATTTCTCCTCAGCCTCACCGGGCAACTGTTCATCCAGATGCAGCCAGGGCAACCGGCTGTCAGTCCAGATATGCCGCCTGGCTGGCACCCGTTCCGGGTGATCCAGCGTCGCTACAGTCACATCGATGCTTCCCGGACTATGCTCGGTGACCAACGCCAGATGCGCCCCGCATTCCCCACAGAAATACCGCTTGCAACTGGCCGGTGCCACATAGCACTGAGGCCGCCCCGCCAACCAGCGAAAACCCGAGCGGGGAAGGGTGACCCAGGTCACCACCAGCCCGCCGCTGACCCGCCGGCAAATCGAACAATGGCAATGGGCGACGTCCGTCAGGTCACCCTGCAGCCGATAGCGCAAGGCGCCGCAATGGCAGCCACCCTCGGTTACATCCTGCATCACCTACCTCCCGTCGCCGTTTTCTCGGCGAAAGCTGGCTGAAAGCTTGCCCCCCTAGGATAGCCCCCACTACCGGCACAAGACCGGTCAGCCAAGGTGCTTGGAAATCTCCGCGCCTGGCCCATCAACAACAACAATGGTGATTCTGATGTATTCCTGCGCCCGCCTTTCTGTAATCCCTCTCCGCATGCTCCCCGCGCAGCGCCAAACGCGCTGATCCGCCCGAATCGACAATCCTTTCGCCGCGCCACGCCTGGAGTATTGCCATGCTGACCTTCCTCGGCTTTGCCATGGTCATCACCTTCATGTACCTGATCATGACCAAGCGCCTGTCGGCCTTGATCGCGCTGATCCTGGTACCGATCCTGTTCGCCCTGTTCGGCGGTTTTTCCGCCAAGATCGGCCCGATGATGCTAGAAGGCATCAGCAAGCTCGCGCCCACCGGTGTGATGCTGATGTTCGCCATCCTCTATTTTGCCCTGATGATCGACTCCGGCCTGTTCGACCCGGCCGTGCGCAAGATCCTCAAGCTGGTAAAGGGTGACCCGCTGAAAGTCTCGGTTGGCACTGCGGTGCTGGCCCTTGTCGTCTCGCTCGACGGTGACGGCGCCACCACCTACATGATCTGCTGCGCCGCCATGCTGCCACTTTACAGCCGCCTGGGCATGAGCCCGCGGATCATGGCCGGGTTGATCATCCTCGCCGGCGGGGTGATGAACATGACCCCGTGGGGTGGCCCGACCGCCCGTGCCGCCAGCGCCCTGCATGTAGACCCGTCGGACATCTTCGTACCGATGATCCCGGCCATGGTCTTTGGTGTGCTGGCGATCCTGGCCATCGCCTATATGTACGGCAAGCGAGAACGTGCCCGCCTGGGTGAACTGCACCTGCCGACCGATGACATCGACCACAGCGAAATCAGCGTGTCGCAGTTCCCTGAGGCGCGTCGCCCCAAGCTGATCTACTTCAACGGCGCCCTGACCGCAGCGCTGATGGTCGCGCTGATCGCCGGCGTGCTGCCGCTGCCGGTACTGTTCATGATCGCCTTCAGCATCGCCATGATCGTCAACTACCCATGCCTGCAGCAGCAGAAGGACCGTATTGCCGCCCATGCCGGCAGCGTGCTGGCCGTGACCGGGTTGATCTTCGCCGCCGGCATCTTCACCGGTATCCTGTCTGGTACCGGCATGGTCGAGGCCATGTCCAAGAGCCTGCTGGCGGTCATTCCTGAAGCATTGGGCCCGTACCTGGCAGTGATCACCGCGATCGTGAGCATGCCGTTCACCTTCTTCATGTCCAACGACGCTTTCTACTACGGTGTGCTGCCGGTGCTGTCGGAGGCGGCCAGCCATTACGGAATCAGCCCGGTGGAAATGGCCCGTGCCTCGATCGTCGGGCAGCCGGTACACCTGCTCAGCCCGTTGGTGCCCTCGACTTACTTGCTGGTGGCCCTGGCCGGTATCGAGTTCGGCGATCACCAGCGCTTCACGCTCAAGTGGGCAGTGCTGGTATGCCTATGCATAATGTTCGCCGCGCTGCTGATGGGCATTTTCCCGCTGTTCAGTAGTCTTTAATTAACACGTATCACCCAATGCGATGCGCCCCCGAAGGGGTGCATCGCCTTTACCGTTTGAAGGAATACACATGGAATGGCTGACCAGCCCGGAAATCTGGGTTGCCTTTTTTACCCTGACGGCACTTGAGATCGTCCTCGGGATCGACAACATCATCATGATCTCGATCCTGGTCAGCCGCATGCCCAAGCACATGCAGCCGCGCACCCGGATCTTCGGCCTGGCCCTGGCCATGGTTACCCGGATCATGCTGCTGCTGTCGATCACCTGGGTCATGCGTCTCACCGCCGACCTGTTCGTGGTTTTCGGCCAGGGTATCTCCGGGCGTGACCTGATCCTGTTCTGCGGCGGCCTGTTCCTGCTGTGGAAAAGCTCGCAAGAGATCTACCACGGCCTGGAAGGCGAGGAAGAAAGCGCCGACGAGCCCAAGGGCGCGGGTGGCAAATTCCTCTACACCATCATCCAGATCGCAATCATCGACATCGTGTTCTCGCTGGACTCGGTGATCACCGCCGTCGGCATGGTCTCGCACGTGCCGGTGATGATTGCCGCAATCGTCGTCGCGGTACTGGTGATGATGGCTTGTGCCGGCGCCATCAGCAACTTCATCGACAAACACCCATCGCTGAAGATGCTTGCACTTTCGTTCCTGATCGTCGTCGGTACCGTGCTGATTGCCGAATCTTTCGGCGTTCATGTTCCGAAGGGCTATGTCTACTTCGCCATGGCCTTCTCGCTGGCCGTTGAGGCAATCAACATCCGCATGCGTACTGCCCTGGCGCGCAAGCAAGGCAAGGAACACGACCCGGTGAAACTGCGCAAGGACGTCCCGGGTCAGTAAGATCAGGACGCGCTAACAGAAGGGCCCTGCGGGGCCCTTTTTCATGTACAGGCTTTCATGACAGAAACATTTCAAATACTTGCAGAGCGTGCCAAGCTGGCGCGAGGTCCGCAAAACAACTAAAGCTTGAGTAAGCACTGGATCAAAACACCCACCCCCGGGCCAGGCTTACAGCTTCATCCATTTTGGCTCCGCCACTGGAGCCCGATAACAAAGGGGGGCTCGACCATGCTGACCCTGCTCAACCTGCTCTCCGCCGTGGCCTTGCTGGTGTGGGGCACGCATATCGTCCGTACCGGCATCCTCAGGGTGTTCGGCTCCAACCTGCGCCGCGTGCTCAGCCAGAACATGAACCGCCGGCCGCTGGCATTCATTGCCGGCATCGTTGTCACTGCCGTGGTGCAGAGCAGCAACGCCACCGCCATGCTGGTCACGTCCTTCGTCGGCCAGGGCCTGATGGCCATGACCCCGGCGCTGGCGATCATGCTCGGTGCCGATGTCGGTACCGCGCTGATGGCCCGTGTACTGACCTTCGACCTGTCGTGGCTGTCGCCACTGCTGGTGTTCCTCGGGGTGATCTTCTTCCTCTCGCGCAAACAGACCCGCGCGGGCCAGCTGGGCCGCGTGGGCATCGGCCTGGGGTTAATCATTCTGGCCCTGCAGCTGATCGTGCAGGCGGCGGCGCCGATCACCCATGCACAAGGTGTGAAGGTGCTGTTCGCCTCGCTGACCGGCGATATCCTGCTCGACGCCCTGTTCGGCGCACTGTTCGCCATGGTCTCGTATTCCAGCCTGGCTGCCGTGCTGCTCACCGCCACCCTGGCCGGCGCTGAAGTAATCAGCCTGCCGGTCGCCATCGGCCTGGTCGTCGGCGCCAACATCGGCAGCGGCTTGCTAGCCTTCATCAGCACCAGCATGCAGAACGCCGCAGGTCGCCGCGTGGCCCTGGGCAGCCTGCTGTACAAGCTGATCGGCCTGGTGCTGATCATCCCAGTGCTGCACCCACTGGTGGAGTGGA
This sequence comes from Pseudomonas sp. URMO17WK12:I7, assembly GCF_003269045.1. Taxonomy (NCBI): domain Bacteria; kingdom Pseudomonadati; phylum Pseudomonadota; class Gammaproteobacteria; order Pseudomonadales; family Pseudomonadaceae; genus Pseudomonas; species Pseudomonas sp. URMO17WK12:I7. The sequence goes on from NZ_QLTL01000005.1 coordinate 16,806, forward strand.
TGGACAGCCTGAGTTTCAGCCCGCAGGAGCTGGTGATCGGTTTCCACCTGCTCTACAACACCTTGCGCTGCCTGATCATGCTGCCAACGGTCAAACCCATGGGCCGTCTGTGCAACGCGCTGTTGCCCGAACGCGAGGCGGCCAATGGTCAGATACGCCCACGCCATCTCGATGCCTCGGCTCTGACCACACCGAGCTTGGCCTTGGCCAATGCCGCACGGGAAACTCTGCGCCTGGGCGACATCGTCGACAGCCTGCTGGAAGCCATGCTCGGCGCCCTGCGTGGCACCCACACCGCCATGCCCCAACAGGTGCGGGCTTTGGGCGAAGATGCCGAAGCGCTCTACAACGCGATCAAGCTGTACCTGGCGCAAATGCCACGGGAAGACCTCAGCGATCAGGACAACCGTCGCTGGGCAGAAGTCATCGAGCTGGCGATCAACCTGAAGCTCGCCTGCGACCTTATCGAGCGCATGCTGCGCAAGGTGCAGCAACAGAAAACCAGCCAGCGCCGGGAGTTTTCCCAGGTCGGCCTTGAAGAGCTCACCGGGCTGCAGGAACAGTTGCTGGCCAACTTGCGCCTGGGCCTGTCGGTATTCCTGAGCGCCGATCCGGAAAGCGCGCGCCTGCTACTGCGCGAAAAGCGCCGTTTCCGCGCTCAGGAACGCCGCCTGGCCCATGCCCATGTCAGCCGCTTGCAGCGTAAGGTGGTGCAAAGTATCGAGACGAGTTCGCTACACTTGGAGCTGATCGCCGACATGAAGCGGTTGAACTCTTTGTTCTGCAGCAGTGCCTATGTGGTACTGGGTGGCTCGGACACTGGCGGGTTGTTGCTCGACAGCGTACCGGAAGATGCCCACCTGTCCTGATCTTGCACACCTGGAGACCTTCGCTCGCCCATGCGTTGCCTGATGTTCGTTTGCCTGCTGATCTGCAGCCTGCCCTCATTTGCCCTTGATCGCTCACGGGTCGAGGGTTACCTGTTGCCCAATGGCCTGCAGGTGATCCTTAAATCCGGTTACGAGCGCGACCATGTGGCGATACGCCTGGTGGTTGGGGTTGGCCTGGATGACTTCGGCTGCGAGCAGAAGGAGTTGCCGCACCTGCTTGAGCACCTGCTGTTCACCGGCATCGACGAGACCGGTGAGGGCGGCCTGGAGGAGCGCCTGCAGAGCCTGGGCGGCGAGTGGAACGCCTATACCAGCAGCGCCGACACCACCTTCGTCATCGAGGCACCGGCACGCAACCAGCGCAAGGTGCTCGACCTGTTGCTGGCAATCATCCGCGACACCCGCATCGACGCCAAGGCGCTGGCCACGGCCAAGCACATCATCGAACGCGAGGATGGCGGCCACTATGGCCACCTGCAGCGCTGGCTCGACCGCCAGGACATCGGCCACCCGGCCAGCGACCAACTGGCCACCGAGCTGGGCCTGAAATGCGCCGAGCGCTCCAATGTCGACGACATGACCCTGGAGCAGGTGCAAGCCCTGCGCGAGCGCTGGTACGCCGCCAACAACATGACCCTGATCGTGGTCGGTGGCCTGGACCGCCTGCTGCCTGCATACCTGGAGCGGACCTTTGGCGAACTGCCTGCCACCGAGCCGGAAGAACGGCGCAACCTCGAAAGCATCAGCCAGCAAGCCGAACAGCGGCGTGACCTGACCCGCGGCGTGCTGGGCGACAGCGTCAAGCTGCACTGGCTATTCATTGAGCCGGTGCTGGACAGTGACCACCAACAGACCCTGGACCTGCTGTCGCGCTACCTCGATTGGGCCATCTATGACCAGCTGCGCCTGCGCAACGGCCTGTCCTACGGGCCGTCGGTGCAACGCGAGAGCTTTGGCGACAGCGGCATGCTCAGCCTCAATGCCGACCTTGAGCGCGACGATGTCGACCAGGCCGTGAAGCTGATGCAGCAGTTGTTCGACCATCTGCGCAAGGAAGGCCTTGACCCGGACACCTTCGCCCGCATCAAGGACGCCGCCGTGGCCAAGGAAAGCTGGAGCACCCAGGGCAACAGTGCGCTGGCCGATTACTACTGGGGGGCGCTGAACGAGTATAACAATGGCCGCTTTGCCGACCCGGCGCGCAAGTTGCGCCAGGTGACCCTGGAACAGGCCAACGCAGCCTTGAAGGACTTGCTCAAGGACCAGGGCTACCTGCGGATCGAGAAGCCGTTCCTGGGGTATGACGAGCTATACGGACTGGTGGCATTGCTGCTGGGGCTGGTACTGGCGCTTGGGCTGTTGCGCTGGCGCCGGCACACGCCAGAACGGCCGAGTGGTGCTACACGCCAGCAGTGATTCGGCGGTATCCTTTTGCCAGTACCAGCCCTTTCGCGGGCAAGCCCGGTCCCACAGGGATATCACCAGCCCCAAGGGCAGTGAAGCACCTGTGGGCGCGGGCTTGCCCGCGAAGAGGCCGGCACAGCCACCTCATCTTTCTGTTGCAGACCCATGCCCCCAATACCCCACTTCGTTCAGCGCGTCATCGAGCTGCTCAAACGCTACCCCGGCGTCATCGCGCTCGGTGGTTTCCTCTCCGGCATTGGCAGTTTCATCCTGGTCGACCGCCAGGCCAGCCTGGCCAGCTGGATCGCCATACTCATGCTGGTCAGCTGGGTCTGGCTGATGCTGGAAAACACCCTGACCGGCCTGTTCGCGCGCACCTTCAAACGCGAAATCCCGCAGCCACTGCTGCGCTACGCGACGCAGATGATCCACCAGGAAAGCCTGTTCTTCGTCCTGCCGTTCTTCTTCATCACCACTACCTGGAACAGCGGTCAGCTGGTGTTCACCGGCCTGCTTGGTGCTGCCGGGCTCATCTCGATCATCGATCCTCTGTACTACAAGTGGCTGGCACCACGGCGCTGGCTGTTCCTGGCGCTGCACACCCTGACGTTGTTCGCCGCGCTGCTCACCGCGCTGCCGATCATCCTGCACCTGACTACCGCACAAAGCTTCAAGCTGGCGTTGATTGCCGCCATGGCGCTGTCGTTCCCAAGCCTGCTCAGCAGCTTCCCGGTCAATACGTGGCGCCGTGGTGTGGCATTGGTACTGGTTACTCTGGCTGTAGGCGGCAGTGGCTGGTTGCTGCGTTCCTGGGTGCCACCGGCAACGCTGTGGATGACGGACGTGGCGGTCAGCACCGAAGTGCTCAATCGCCAGCCCGGCGAATCGCTCGAAAAAGTGGCTGCCAGCCGCATCCGCAGCGGTGGTCTGTACGCCTACACCGCGATCAACGCGCCACGAGGTCTGGACGAGCGCATCTACCATGTGTGGCAAAAGGACGGCCAGGAAGTCGACCGCATTGCCCTGGATATCCACGGCGGGCGCAAGGAAGGCTACCGCGCCTGGACCCACAAGCAGAACTTCCCGCCCAACCCGGTGGGCAAGTGGCAGGTGCGGGTGCTGACCGAAGATGGCCAGGTGATCGGTGTGCTGCGCTTCAAGGTAGTGGACGACGCGCCTGCGCCGTGAGGCGGGCGCAGGACAGCACATATTCAACAAACCGCTCCATGCCCGCTGCGCTATGATCAGCCTCTAGCCCAGTCGGATGCATGGAGCCTATGACCACACCCAGCGCCACCCTGGACACCAGCTGCCAGCCGGCCTGCCTGCGGATCGCCGGTGACTGGACCCTGGCCCATTACGCCAGCCTCAAGCGCGACAGCGAGCGCCTGCGCACGCAGTATGGCACCGATGCCATAGCCGACCTCAGCCAGCTGGGCCGCCTGGATACCGCAGGTGCCTCGCTGCTGGCCGAGTTGCTCGGGTCCGAGCGCCTCTCGCACTGCACCCATGACCTGCCCGAAGCCAGCCGCGCCCTGCTCAAGAATGTCTACTGCTCGGTGCAGGACTACTGCATCCCGATCAAGGAGCCCGAGCGCAACGTGCTGCTGGTGCTATTGGCGCGTATCGGTTGTGCGGTCGGTACGCTGTGGCAGGACACCATGCAGTTGCTCGGATTCCTCGGCCTGATCATCGAAACCCTGCTGCGTCGCGTGCTTCAGCCTCACCGCTGGCGTGTCACCCCGGTGATCGCGCACATCGAGCAGACCGGGCTGGATGCCGCCCCCATCGTCGCCTTGCTGACCTTCCTGGTGGGCGCGGTGGTGGCCTTCCTCGGGGCCACGGTGCTGGCCGACTTTGGCGCAACCGTCTTCACTGTCGACCTGGTGGCCTTCTCGTTCCTGCGCGAGTTCGCCGTACTGCTGACCGCCATCCTCATGGCCGGGCGCACCGCCAGTGCCTTCACCGCGCAGATCGGCTCGATGAAGGCCAATGAAGAGATCGACGCCATCCGCACCCTGGGTCTCAACCCGATCGAACTGCTGGTAGTGCCGCGGGTGTTGGCGCTGCTGATTTCACTGCCGTTGCTGACCTTCGTCGCGATGATCTGCGGCATCGTCGGAGGCGCAGTGGTCTGCGCCCTGTCACTGGGCATTTCACCGGCGATGTTCCTGTCGCTGCTGCAAACCGACATCGGCGTGCAGCACTTCCTGGTCGGCCTGGCCAAGGCACCGATCTTTGCCTTCCTGATCGCCGCCATTGGTTGCCTCGAAGGCTTCAAGGTCAGCGGCAGCGCCGAATCGGTCGGCGCCCACACCACCTCCAGCGTGGTGCAATCGATTTTCGTGGTCATCGTGCTGGATGCGGTGGCGGCGCTGTTCTGCATGGAGATGGGCTGGTGAACGGCCGGGAAGCGGTGATAGAAGCGCGGGGTATCTGCAACCGCTTTGGCAGCCAGGTCGTGCACCAGGACCTCGACCTGGACCTGTACCGCGGCGAAATCCTCGCGGTGGTCGGCGGGTCGGGTAGCGGCAAGTCGGTGCTTCTGCGCAGCATCATCGGCCTGCGACGCCCCAACGAGGGGCAGGTCAAGGTATTCGGCGAAGACCTGGCCGGGTTGCGTGAGGAACAGCGCTCGCTGGCCGAACGCCGCTTCGGCGTGTTGTTTCAGAAAGGCGCACTGTTTTCGTCATTGACGGTCACCGAGAACGTGGCCCTGCCATTGATTGAACATGCCGGCCTGTCACGCGCCGATGCCGAGCACCTGGCCGGGGTCAAGCTGGCCCTTGCCGGCCTGCCGATTTCCGCCGCCGACAAATACCCCTCGTCACTCTCCGGCGGCATGATCAAGCGCGCAGCCCTGGCACGCGCACTGGCACTGGACCCGGACATCCTGTTCCTCGACGAACCCACCGCAGGCCTGGACCCTATCGGTGCCGCAGCCTTCGACCAGTTGATCCTGACACTGCGCGATGCCCTGGGCCTGAGCGTGTTCCTGATCACCCACGATCTCGACACCCTCTACACCATCACCGATCGCATCGCCGTGTTGTCACAGAAGAAAGTCCTGGTCGCAGGCCCCCTGGCCGAGGTCGAGCAGACCAACGACCCCTGGATCCACGAATACTTTCACGGCCCACGCGGGCGTGCAGCCGAACACGCCGCCGCCAGCGCCGGGCAGGAGCGCTGAACAATGGAAACCCGAGCTCATCACGTCCTGATTGGCCTGGTCACCGTCCTGGTGGTGGCTGGCGCCATGCTGTTCGGCCTGTGGCTGACCAAATCCAGCGTGGACGACGCCTTCAAGGATTACGAAGTCATCTTCAACGAAGCCGTCTCGGGGCTGTCCCGTGGCAGCCCCGTGCAGTACAACGGCATCAAGGTCGGCGATGTCACCAGCTTGCGTCTGGACCCAAAAGACCCACGCCGGGTGCTGGCCCGGGTGCGCCTGAGCGGCGACACCCCGGTCAAGGAAGACACCCAGGCCAAGCTGACCCTGGCCGGGGTCACCGGCAACTCGTTCATCCAGCTCAGCGGTGGCACGCCGCAAAGCCCGGAACTCAGGGGCAAGGACGGCAAGCTGCCGGTGATCGTCGCCTCACCTTCGCCGATCTCCCGCCTGCTTAACGACAGCAGTGACCTGGTGACCAACATCAACCTGCTGCTGCACAACGCCAACCAGATGTTCTCTGAAAGCAACATCGACCGCCTGAGCAACACCTTGGCCAACCTGGAGCAGACCACCGGCGCCTTCGCCAACAAGAAGGGCGGTATCAGCGACGCCATCGAGCAACTGGCCCAGGTCGGCAAGCAGGCCAACGCCACCTTGGCCGAGACCCAGGCGCTGATGCGCAACGCCAACGGCCTGCTTGGCACCCAGGGCAAGCAGGCCATCGGCAGCGCCGAGCAGGCCATGCAGTCGCTGGCCGAAAGCGCCGCGACCATCAACAGCCTGCTGCAGGACAACCGCCAGTCCATCGATGACGGCGCCCAAGGGCTCAACCAGCTGACCCCGGCCATCCGCGAACTGCGCGAAACCCTCAACTCGCTCAAGGGTATTTCCCGGCGCCTGGAGGCTGACCCGAGCGGCTACCTGCTTGGCCGCGACAACAACAAGGAGTTCCAGCCATGATTCCATCGCTGCGCCTGCTGGCACTGGCGGCCACCCTTGGCTTGGCCGGCGCCTGCTCGATCCTGCCGCAGAGCGAACCGGTTGATCTCTACCGCCTGCCGGTGAACCAGGCCAGCCACAGCACTACCCCGGTGGACTGGTCCCTGCGCCTGAACAAGCCACTGGCCAGCGAAGCGCTGGCCGGGCCACGCATCGCCGTGATACCTCAAGGTGATGTGATCAGCAGCTACAAAGGCGCCCGCTGGAGCGACCCGGTGCCATTGCTGGTGCGCAACCGCCTGCTCGATGGCTTCCAACGTGATGGCCGGGTGCAACGGCTGAGCGCTGACGACAGTAACCTGCAGGCCGATTACGAACTGAGCGGCGAGCTGCAGGCGTTCCAGAGCGAGTATCAGCCGGGGGGCAAGGTCGAAGTGGTGATCCGCTATGACGCACGCCTGGTGCAAGGCCGCAGCCAACGCATTCTCAGCAGCAAGCGCTTCGAAGTGCGCCAGCCATTGGCAGATACCCAGGTCTCAGCCGTGGTCGCCGGCTTTGGCGCGGCCAGCGATCAGCTGGCCGGAAAGGTGGTGAACTGGACCGTGACGCAGAGCACCCAGGCTCAGGCGAAGAACCAGTAGCAGACGCAGATGGCCGCGATCACACCGGCCAGCTCGGCCAGCAAGGCGCAGCCGACAGCGTGGCGCACGCGCTGGATACCGACTGCGCCGAAGTACACCGCCACCACGTAGAAGGTGGTTTCGGTGCTGCCCTGGATGGTTGCGGCCACCAGGGCCGGGAAGCTGTCGACACCGTGGGTCTGCATGGTCTCGATCAGCATGGCCCGCGCCGCACTGCCGGAGAACGGCTTGACCAGTGCAGTGGGCAGGCCCTCCACGAAGCGGGTATCCAGCCCCATCCCGTTGACCGCATGGCGAATGCCATCCAGGGCCAGCTCCAGTGCGCCCGACGCCCGTAAAACGCCCACCGCGACCAGCATCGCCACCAGGTATGGCAGCAGGCTCTTGGCCACATCGAAACCTTCCTTGGCGCCTTCGACGAAGGTTTCGTACACCTGCACCCGCTTCAACGCGCCGATCACCAGGAACAGGATGATCACCCCGAACAACGTCAGGTTGCCGAGGATCGACGACAGACTGGCCAATGCGGCAGCCGACAAGGTACCGAGGAAGGCCATGAAGCCACCCAGCAGCAGCGCGCCGGGGATCAGGTAGGCGAGCACCACCGGGTCCCACAGCCGCAGGCGCTGCATTACCGCCACCGATAGCAGGCCGACCAGGGTCGAGGCACTGGTCGCCAGCAGGATTGGCAGGAACACCAGCGTGGGGTCAGTAGCGCCTTGCTGGGCGCGGTACATGAAGATGGTCACCGGCAGCAGGGTCAGCGACGAGGCGTTGAGCACCAGGAACAGGATCTGCGCGTTGCTGGCCGTGGTGCTGCTGGGGTTGAGCTCCTGCAGTGCACGCATGGCCTTGAGGCCGATTGGCGTGGCAGCATTGTCCAGGCCCAGGCCATTGGCGGCGAAGTTCATGGTGATCAGGCCTAGGGCCGGGTGGCCTGGTGGCACTTCCGGCATCAGGCGGGCGAACAGCGGCCCCAGCACCTTGGCCAGCCATTCGACGATGCCGGCCTTTTCAGCGATCTTGAGGAAGCCCAGCCACAGGGTCAGGGTGCCGAACAGCAGGATCATGACCTCCACCGACAGCTTGGCCATGGCGAAGATGCTCTCGACCATCGCCGCGAAGATGCCGGCATTGCCACCGACCAGCCATTGGGCCAGGGCGGAGACGGCCGCCACCAGGAAAAAGCCGAGCCAAAGGCCGTTGAGCATCCGTGTGTTCCCCCTGAAAAATGCCCGAATGATAGCGTATCGCGGCCGGTCGCTGGAGATCTCGCAGCTGTCACAGAACCCTGTGAGAGCGGGCTTGCCCGCGAAGCAGGCAGCGCGATGGATGGCAGCGGCTACGCCGGTGTTCGCGGGCAAGCCTGCTCCCACATGGGTCAGCAAACAACCTGGGCCATCCCACAGACAACAAAAAGCCCCGACAAGTCGGGGCTTTCTGGTTCAGCAGGTTTGGCTATCGCTTGGCTGGCTCGCCAACCACCGCAGCCTGCTGCTTGTCCGCCATCAGCGAGGCGTAGTACTGCTCGCCCTTGGCGGCGTCGTACATGCCTTCCCAACGCGCAATCACCAGGGCTGCCAGGGCGTTGCCGATCACGTTCAGGGCAGTACGGGCCATGTCCATGATGCGGTCGACACCGGCGATGAAGGCCAAGCCTTCCAGCGGGATGCCCACACTGCCCAGGGTCGCCAGCAGCACCACGAAGGATACCCCCGGTACACCGGCGATGCCTTTGGAGGTGACCATCAGGGTCAGCACCAGCAGCAGCTGCTGGCTCCAGGACAGGTCGATACCGTACAGCTGGGCGATGAAGATGGCCGCGATGCTCTGGTACAGGGTCGAACCGTCAAGGTTGAACGAGTAGCCGGTCGGTACCACGAACGAGCAGATCGACTTCGGCGCACCGTATTTCTCCATCTTCTCGATCACGCGCGGCAGCACGGTTTCGGAGCTGGAAGTGGAGTAGGCGAGGATCAGCTCATCTTTCATGATGCGCATGATCTTGATGACCGAGAAGCCGAACAGGCGCGCTACCAGGCCCAGCACCATGAAGGCGAAGAAGGCGATGGCGAAGTACACCAGCAGTACCAGCTTGGCCAGCGGCAGCAGCGAGCTGAAGCCGAAGTTGGCGACGGTCACGGCGATCAGGGCGAACACACCGATCGGGGCGTAGTTCATGATCATGTGGGTGACCTTGAACATGGTCTCCGACACGGCCTGGAAGGTACGCACCAGCGGCTCGCGCAGGTCGGCCTGCAAGCTCGACAGGCCAAGGCCGAACATTACCGAGAAGAAGATGATCGGCAGCATTTCGCCCCGCATCAGCGCTGCGAAGATGTTCGAAGGGATCAGGTTGAGCAGGGTCTCGATGAACGCGTGTTCATGCTGAACCTCGGCTGCAGTGGCCTGGTACTTGGAGATGTCGACGGTACCCAGGGTGCTCATGTCGATGCCGGCGCCCGGGTGGAACAGGTTGGCCAATACCAGGCCGACCACGATGGCGATGGTGGTCACCACCTCGAAGTAGAGGATGGTCTTCAGGCCGATGCTGCCCAGTTTCTTCGCATCGCCAACCCCGGCGATACCCACGATCAGCGACGAAATCACGATCGGGACGACGATCATCTTGATCAGGCGAATGAAGATGTCACCGGCGGGCTGGAGGACGTTGCTGATCCACCAGGCCTTTTCCGCGCTGAAGTGGTTCAGCAGCGCGCCGACTGCAACGCCCAGGACCAGACCGATGACGATCTGCCAGGCGAGGCTCAGTTTTGCCTTCTTCATGTCTTTACCCTTTGTTCTAGTGGTCACGGGCACCGACCGGAAAAGCGCGTAACAGAGCCGTTGGCAACGTCACGGGGAGCTTTTGGCTTCCGTCCGGGGACCTCGTGTAAGGACACCGCGAGCGAGCGACAGGGCGCTCGGGCCAGCGAAAAAGGCCGCAACTATTGCGATGGGGAAGGCTGAAATCTAATGCCGGAAACGCATACCCCATACCGATACGGCATAGGCATTCAGGTCAAAATACGCCGCGCGTAAGTCATTGATTTATAACGTTCGGAAATCCGAACAAGGCCAAACCGCCATATTTAGGCAGTATTGACGGTCTATAGGCAGGGATAAAAACGGCTTGTTCGACAATCCGAATGGCCGAAATGACACTTGCGCGGCCCCCGTATCGAGCGAAAAAAAATTGATGTACGGTCAAGACAAAATGTGTCCTGAGGGTCGGAACCTGAAAGGAATCAGCAAAAACCGAAAAGGAACTGCTAAATGAGGGTGAGGCGCCTCGGAAGCCAGGCCTGGGTCCGGTGTTTGTCAGACACCCCCCGGCCTGATGCTTCCGATTCTGCCTTTTCCTGACCCGGCCCAATCCTGGAGGTACTCCCTGTACCCCTAGGCCACTCCGATCCTGCAACAATCAGAACAGCCCGGCCCCCTGGTCATGCGCTGCCCCTCCTCGGGGCGGCGCATCATAGAAGCGAGAAAGATAGAAAGGTTCCGCTTCTATTGCGTGACAGTGCGCGACCGCTGGTCAGTACCAATTTGGATCGCGCTTGAGTTGCTCTTGCAACATCGCCTTCATGCCGTCGTCCGGTTTGCCCAGCCAGCGGTACTGCGCATGGCGGGTTGGCGACTTGTCACTCGGCAAGCCTTCGGGCACTTCCACGAGCATCCCGTAGGCATCGTCCTTGTCCCAGCTGAACGCTACGATCAAGCGCTTGTAGGTGCAGTTCTGCGGCGATTCGCACAACGGGCCGACCAAATACTTGTCGCCGTCTTCAGTAACCGCAGACATCTGCTCCTGGCCGCTGCCACTCAGGTTGATCACCCAATCCGGCAAGCGTTCCTCGCCCTTGATGGTGTCCTGCCAGGTTTCCCGGTATTCGGGGTCCGAGCCGAGCAACTGCTCGACCCGGACCTGGCCATCATTGGCCGCCAGCGCCGTTGCACTGCCGCCCAACACCAAGGCGGCGGCAGCCAAGGCTGTACAGAGCTTCCTGCTCATCTTCAACCTCGACCACGTCCAAAGAAGAAGGAAGCTACGAACAGGACCAGGAAGACAATGAACAGGATCTTCGCAATACCTGTAGCGGCGCCAGCGATACCACCGAAGCCAAGCACTGCGGCGACAATGGCGATGATGAGGAAAGTGATAGCCCAACTCAGCATGATGCTTCTCCTTTCTTTTTTTGAAATCGGTCCGGCGTCTCAGAACACCCAGCGCTGCTGGGGCACGACGTTATCCACAGTTGCCGGCGAGGTATTGCCGGCAGGCCGCTGCCCGGCAGGTCCGGCGGTATTTACCAGCGTGTTGGCGCGGGTCGCCTGAATCTGCGTCAGCAGCGCGGTCTGCGCTGCGACCTGATCGGCAAGGCGCGCGGTCTGCCAGCTGTAGTAAAAGAGGCCAGCGGCCAAGGTCAGCAGCAACGCCATTCCGAGCAACAGAAACTGGTGCACGGGCAGTGCGGCATTCAGCGAGCGTTTGACGGATGGGCGGTTCATGCCGGCTTCTCCTGCTGTAATTTTTCTATTCAAACCTGAACAGGTAATTGCAGCCTGCATGCCAGCCTTTCAATTTAAATAAAATCCTTATAAATCAATAAGTTACAAACATAATGGTTGATGGTTGAACGCGTATCCTGCACGATGCCCTCACTGGCGTCGTGCGAATTGCACGATTCAGCCCTCAACCTTGGTCGCCACTTTCAGCAGATCGGCGTCTACACCCCTCACGCCGATGATCTCCCGGGCGATATCCACAGCGATGGTCTTCTGTTCGCTGCTGACAACCTCACCAGTAAGCCGAACCATGCCTTGCTCACTCGCCACCTTGATATTCAGCCCGTCCAGATTGCGGCTGAAGCGGAAGCTGGTCTGAATCTTGTCGACCACCCAGCTGTCGCTCGGCTGCGGTCCACGGGTGAGGCCTGACGGGTTTTCCCTCGCTTTGGCCATGGCGGCAGAATCCAGGCTGACCAGATTGTTGACCAGGTGCACGCCGTCGCTGGTGCGCGCCACCACGCCGGCCAATTCCTTGGCCTCGGCACTGTCGACCTTGCCACGCAACGTCACCACGCCTTCACTGCTTTGCACCTCGATCGGCGCTTTTTCCGTGGTTTTGCTCCACAGCAACCGAGCACGGATCACGGCAGCCAAGGTCGCATCTTCCAGCCGCTGGGCATAAGCACGCAGCTCCAGCGGGCGCTCGACCAGCTCGGCGTTGACCTGCAACTGGTTATCGACCTGCTCGATACCTCGCGTGGCCAGTGCCACATGCTCGGCCAGCTGGCGTTCGACGTCATTCTCGACTTCACCGGAAAGGCGTGCCCGCGGGCCTTCGACCTCGACCTTGATGCGAAATGGATTGAGCATCCGGTTGAGCGCTAGCGCCGTTTGCAGCGAGCCCTCCAGGCGAGCGTCCTGAACAGGGTCGGCAGACGCAGGTGTGCAAACGGACAGCAGGGCGGCCGCCAACACGGCCAGGCGGATGGTAGGGGACACGGGTGTACCTCCTTATAGTTGGCAAAAGCTGAAAATCGTCGCAACCAATGTGCCAGCGTGGTGCTCTAAGCCAAGCAGCGGGAAATCCAGCGTTACGGCACGAATTGGCCATTGGCTAGCATGCAAAGGGCCGAATCCTTCACAATTGACCGTGCAACTTGCCCGATTTTTCCCACACTAATTAAAGAACTATCCGAAGGAGCGCAGGAAATGGAACCAGCCCAGGACAACCAAGGCCGCATTCTGCTGGTGGATGACGAGTCCGCGATCCTGCGCACCTTCCGCTACTGCCTTGAAGACGAAGGCTACAGCGTGGCCACGGCCAACAGCGCCGCGCAGGCCGACGCCTTGCTGCAGCGCCAGGTGTTCGACCTGTGCTTCCTCGACCTGCGCCTGGGCGAGGACAATGGCCTCGACGTACTGGCGCAAATGCGCGTTCAGGCACCGTGGATGCGGGTTGTGATCGTCACCGCGCATTCGGCGATCGACACCGCGGTCGATGCCATCCAGGCCGGCGCCGCCGATTACCTGGTCAAACCTTGCAGCCCTGACCAGTTGCGCCTGGCAACTGCCAAGCAACTTGAAGTTCGCCAGCTCTCGGCGCGTCTTGAAGCCCTCGAAGGCGAAGTGCGCAAGCCCAAGGACGGCCTCGATTCACACAGCCCGGCGATGATGGCCGTGCTCGAAACTGCCCGCCAGGTGGCTACCACCGATGCCAACATCCTCATCCTCGGCGAGTCGGGCACAGGCAAGGGCGAACTGGCCCGCGCCATCCACGGCTGGAGCAAGCGGTCGCGCAAGGCCTGTGTGACCATCAACTGCCCGTCGCTGAATGCCGAGCTGATGGAGAGTGAACTCTTCGGCCATACCCGCGGGGCTTTTACCGGTGCCAGTGAAAGCACGCTGGGGCGCGTCAACCAGGCGGATGGCGGCACACTGTTTCTCGATGAAATTGGCGATTTCCCCCTGACGTTGCAGCCCAAGCTGCTGCGCTTCATTCAGGACAAGGAATACGAGCGAGTCGGCGACCCGGTCACCCGCCGCGCCGACGTGCGCATTCTTGCGGCGACCAACCTCAACCTGGACGACATGGTGCGCGAGAACCGCTTCCGCGAAGACCTGTTGTACCGCCTCAATGTCATTACCCTTCACCTGCCGCCGCTGCGCGAGCGCAGCGAGGACATCCTGACCCTGGCCGACCGTTTCCTGGCCCGCTTCGTCAAGGAATACGCCCGCCCGGCCCGTGGTTTCAGCGACGAGGCGCGCAGCGCGCTGCTCAACTATCGCTGGCCGGGCAACATCCGCGAACTGCGTAACGTGATCGAGCGCGCCAGCATCATCTGCCCGCAGGAACGCGTCGAGATCACCCACCTGGGGATGGGCGAACAACCCACCAGCAATGCACCCCGGGTAGGCGCGGCCATGAGCCTGGATGAACTGGAGCGCGCTCACATCGGCGCGGTACTTGCCGCCAGCGAGACCCTCGACCAGGCCGCCAAAACCCTCGGTATCGACGCGTCCACGCTCTACCGCAAGCGCAAGCAGTACAACCTGTGAGGCTGCCGATGAGGCTGCGCACGCGGCTCTTCCTCAGCATCTCGGCCTTGGTGACCGTGGCCCTGCTGGGCCTGCTGCTGGGGTTGGTAAGCGTGCTGCAGATGGCCACGGTGCAGCAGCAATCAGTGCGCGAGACCACCCACGCGCTGGAAGTGGGCCTGAAACTGCGGCAAAACCTCGGCGAGCAACTGACACTGCTGCTGGACGAGGGCACCGCCCCGGAAGACTTGCGCGCCTTGCAGGACAACTTCCAGGCGCTGCTCAACCAAGGCCTGGCGCAAGGCGGCGAGCGCTCCGGGTTCAGCAAAGCCAGCAGTAACTACCAGGCCTTCCTGCAGGCCTACCGCAACAGCCCGGCGCCGGCCCGCAGCATGGGTGTGGAACAACCACTGGGCGCGGCTTTCAACCAGGTGCGCACTGACCTGATCGACTCGCACAAGCAGGCCCTCGATCAAATCACCCGCAGCGAAGAGTACACCCGTGACCGTGCCTTGTTGGTCAGTGGCGTGCTGGGCCTGATGGGGCTGGTGGTGCTGGTGCTCGGCTTCGTCACCGCCCACAATATCGCCCGCCGCTTCGGGCAGCCTATCGAAGCCCTGGCCAAGGCTGCCGACCAACTCGGCCAAGGTGATTTCGAAATCACCTTGCCGGTCACACAGGCCATCGAGCTCAACCAGCTGACCCGCCGCTTTGGATTGATGGCTGATGCTCTGCGCAAGCACCAGGCAACCAACGTCGATGAGCTGTTGGCTGGTCAGCAGCGCCTGCAAGCCGTACTCGACAGCATCGACGATGGCTTGCTGATCATCGATCGCCAAGGGCACCTCGAGCACCTCAACCCAGTTGCTCAACGGCAGCTCGGCTGGAACAACAGCCGCGTCGGTAGTGGCCTGGCCGAAGCCCTGCAGCGCCCAGAACTGGAGCAGCAACTGCGCCAGGTACTGCGTGGCGGCAGCCTGGATCGGCCACCGGACGACCTGAGCATCGAGGTCGATGAAGAATCCCGCCTGCTGACTTACAGCCTGACCCCAGTCAGCCATCCGCAAGGGCCGATTCTGGGCGCGGTGATGGTGCTGCACGATGTGACCGAGCAACGCGCCTTCGAACGCGTACGCAGCGAGTTCGTGCTTCGTGCCTCGCATGAGTTGCGCACCCCGGTGACCGGTATGCACATGGCATTCGGCCTGTTGCGCGAGCGGCTGAAGTTCCCGCCCGAGGCTCGCGAAAGCGATCTGCTGGAAACCATCGGCGAGGAAATGCAGCGCCTGACCCAGCTGATCAACGACCTGCTGAACTTCTCACGCTACCAGAGCGGCCTGCAGAAGCTTGAGCTTGCCCCATGCGCCATCGACGAATTGCTGGACAGGGCTCAGCTGCGCTTTGGCGAACAGGCCGCAAACAAGCAGATCGAACTGATCAAGGCGCTGGAACCGCCGCTGCCACGCATCCAGGCCGACATTGCTCAACTCGACCGGGTACTGGACAACCTGCTGCACAACGCCATTCGCCATACCGCCAATGGCGGCCGCATCCGCCTGCATGCACGGCGACACGCGGAGCGGGTGATCATCAGTGTCGAGGACAATGGTGAGGGCATAGCCTATGGCCAGCAGGGGCGGATCTTCGAACCGTTCGTGCAGGTTGGCCGCAAGAAAGGCGGCGCTGGGTTGGGGCTGGCACTGTGCAAGGAGATCGTGCAGTTGCATGGCGGGCGCATGGGCGTGTTTTCTCGCCCGGGGCAGGGCACTCAGTTCTATATGGCCCTGCCGGTCTGACGCCGTCTGCGCTCAAGGCTCATCGTCGATCCGCGCCCGCCGTGGCTGCCGCCCGCGGGTCACCAGTTCGGCGAATTGCCGGGCATTGAGCGGATGGGCGAACAGCCAGCCCTGCCCATAGTTCACCCCTTCGCTGTTGAGCAGCACCGCCTGCGCCTCGCACTCGATGCCCTCGGCAATCACCCGCAGATGCAGGTCATGGGCCATGCGAATGATGTGAGGCGCCACACCGCTGCTGGCAGCGTCGTGCCCCAGGGCATCAATGAACGCCTTGTCGATCTTCAGGCAGTCCACCGGCAAGGTCTGCAGGTAGGCCAGGCTGCAATAGCCCGTACCGAAATCGTCGATCAGCACCTGGTGCCCGACCGCACGCAGGGCTTGCAGGTTATCCCGCGCCACTACCACGTCGATCAAACCTCGCTCGGTGACTTCAAAGGCAATCTGGCTGGCCGCGACGCGGTGCAGCGCCAGCAGCCGTGCCGCCACCCGGCCAATGCGCGGCACCATCACATCGCAGGCGGCCAGGTTCACCGAGATATAAAGGTTGCGATGCGAACGCAGCAACTGGCCCAACTGCTCCAGCACCCGTTGCAGTACAAAATCGGTGATCTGCCGGATCTGCCCGGTGTTTTCCGCCAAGGGGATGAACAAGTCCGGGCTGGTCAGCGATCCGTCCGGGCGCCGCCAACGCACCAGGGCCTCGGCACCGACACAGCGACGGCTGTCGAGCTCGATGATCGGCTGGTACAGCACCTGCAGCTCGCCCCGGCGCAGGGCATTCTGTAGCTCGGAACTCATCGAACGCCGCTGCAGGATCAGCTGCAACACCAGCCAGCCAATGCAGCACGCCGCCAGCACACTGCCGGGGAACAGCAGCCAGAGCATGCCGTTCATGCGCAACGGCAGGCTGGCCCGCGGAGCGATCAGCACCAGCTGATAGTCAGGCGACTTGGTCGGCATGCGATAGACCAGCCGATCACGCAGCTCGAACAAGGACTTCTGGCTGGGAGGCGGCCAACCACTGGTCGGCGGCCAGGCCTGGGGCGGGCCCAGCACGGGAATAGCGCGGGTGCCGTTATCCAGCACCACCAGCAAGCTGCCGCCCGGTGGCAGGTCGACCACATCGGTCAGGTGCCCGCGTGAGGTGGAAACCAGGAAATTACCCCGGGCGAGCATCAAGGCGGCGAGGTTTTCGTTGGGTTCAGTGGTTGTATTGAGCCAGTAGCTGTAGGTCGGGCCCTGGATATCCGGCGCTCGGGTTGGCACGAAGGCCCTTGCTCCCCCCCGGTTGGAGCAGGCGACATTGGCATCTACATAAGCCGCTTCATAGATGAAGCGCGACCCCAGGCCAACCTGCTGCAACACCGAAATCATCGCCGGGCTGCAGCCGCGCAGCGATTGCGCCTGCAGTTCGTCCACGCCCTCGCGCAGCTGGCCGAACACCTGCTCCAGGCGGTCGAGAAAGCGCTCGCCCTGGGCGTTCATCTGCGCGCTCTCGCTTTCCTTCATCTGCTGCAGCGCGATACCGATGCTGGCGGTCAGCAATACTGCGGCGCTGGCCAATGCTGCCAAGGAGGCCAGCATCCAGGGGCGGTAAAAAAATTGGCGCAACGCAGAAATCAGGGCAGACATGGGCAGCATCCAGTTGATTAACAAGGTATAGCAACTGGAATGAGAATCGGCTTTGCCGTTTGGCGCCCGAATGCAATTCGCCTTAGCGCATGCGGTTGAGCACCGACAGCATCGCCGCAGTCTGCGCGTCCGGCATGCCGTCAAAACGCTGCGGACGGAAGTGCATCTGGAAGGCTGCGATGACGTGCCGCGTGGCTACATCGAGCTGCCCGGTCTGCTCGATGGCATAGCCAAAGCGCGCCAGCTCCTGCTGGTACCAGCCGATGGTCGGTGGATTGACGTTGAAGTAAGCCTGCTGACGGGCGACGGCAGTGGGCTCGGGCCAGACACCCAGGCCTGCATCCGCCAGGCGCTTCCAGGGGAACAGCGGGCCTGGGTCGAGCTTGCGCGAGGGGGCAATGTCGCTGTGACCGATGATGTGCCGCGGCTCGATGTTGTTGCGTTTGACGATGTCCTTGAGCAACGCGATCAACGACTGGATCTGTGCCTCGCTGTAGGGGTACCAGACACGTCCATTGGCGGTTTCGTCGAAGCCCGGGTTGACGATTTCGATACCAATGGAGCTGGAATTAAGCCAGGTGCGCCCCTGCCACTGACTGTCACCTGCATGCCAGGCGCGGCGGTTCTCGTCGACCAGCTGGTAGACCGTGCCCGGGCCGTCACCGATCAGGTAATGGGCGCTGACCTCGCCATGGGTCAGCAATGCCAGCGAACGCTCCAGCGAGGCGTTGGTGTAATGCAGGACGACGAACTGGATACGGTTGTCCTGGTTGGCGGAAGGGTGGCTGCGGTCGATGCGCAGGCCGGTCGAGCAACCGGCCAGCACCATCAGCAGCAATGCAGAAAATAGCGCTTTCATGTAGGAGGCCAAGGTAATCAGGCAGTAACGCAATAGCATAACGTATGCGCGTGCAGGCCACTCGCTCAGCTTTGTTCCACACGGTTACGGCCGTGCTCCTTGGCCCGGTACAAGGCGGCATCGGCGCGCTTTAGCACCTGGTCGCCACGCTCGCCAGAACGGAAGGTACTCAAACCGATGGATGTGGTGATGACCACACGTTCGCCCTTGAAATGGAACGGGCAGGCCTCGATCGCCGCGCGCAGCACTTCAGCAACTTGAGCAGCGGCTGCCGGCGATGTCTGCGGCAGCAACAGCACGAACTCTTCGCCGCCGAACCGGGCAATGAAATCACGTGCGCGCATGCGTTTGCGCAACTGGTCGGCAACGATTTTCAGTACCTTGTCGCCAGCCAGGTGGCCGTAGCTGTCGTTGATGCGCTTGAAGTGATCCAGGTCGAGAATTGCCATGGCCAGATGGCCACCGTGCTCCTGCCAGTCGATCATTTCCTGCTCGACCCGCTCGGTCCAGGCCGCACGGTTGGGCAAACCGGTCAACGGATCGATCAGCGCCTTTTGCCGCTGTTCTTCCAGGTGCTCGCGATAGCCCAGCGCCTCCTGCTCCATGCTGGCCACCCGCTCGGCCAGGCCCTGCAGGCGGCCGGCAAGCTCCTGCTCGCGGCGATCACGCTCATGCTGGTGCTCGTCCATGGTGCCAAGCAGCCCTTCCAGGCGGTTTTCCAGAATGTGCTTTAAGCTATCCACATCGGCTGCGCCCTGCACACTGCTTTGCAGGCCATCCACCTGTTCGCGCAGCTGGCTGTCCAGTTCGCGCGCAGCGGAACTGTTGTCGGCATGACCCGCACTGGCTTCGTGCAGGTGGCTCTGGAAGGTTTCGAGGCGTTCGTTGAGCTGCTGCAGGTAAGTCTCGAATTCGTGCTGCCCGCTGTCGGTGATCGCCAGCATGAGCACGGCCAGGTCATCGAGGACCGGTATCAGTTCATACCAGTTCAGCCCGCGTGCCACCCGCTCGCGCATCTCCAGGGCCTGGGCCTTGTGGCGTTCCGGCAGGCTGAGGTCGTCCAGCAGGCCGATCAGGGTCTGCTCGATGTGTGCAGCGACCTGGCTGTAGGGCGGCTCTACCGCATCGGGAAGGGAGTAGGGGCCGTCCTCACCGTACACTTCTTCAAGTGTCGCTGGCACTTGGGCCGCCGGCTGCTCAGGCGACTCCTGCACTTCGGCAGGCTCGTCTGGCACGGACTCAAGCTCAGGCTCAGGCTCAGGCTGTTGCACGGCCTGCGGATGATCTTCTTGTTCAACCGTATGGGGCTCTGCGAGCACCTCTGGCTCGGCTGCATCAGCATCCTCTTCAGGCATCGGGGCAGCCACCGCCGTCGGTAGAGGTTGCAGCTCGTCCACATCACGCGGCGGCAAGTCCACCAGTACAGGCCCATCCGGTTGCGGTTGGGCTGCGGCGAGGGCGATTTCCGGCTGAGCTTGTGCAGCTACAGCGTCTTCTACCTGCGGTTGGTTATCGCGGTTACCGAACAGGCGCTGCAGTAACCCCGGCCGGGCCTCGTCATCCGCCTTGCTGAGGGAAGAAAGGGCGCGGCCTTGAAGGCCACTGAGTTCACCCAGCAAGGGTGGCAGCTCACGTGACTGAGCAACACCGCCATCGAGCTTTTTTGCCAGTTTTTTCAGAGGCCGTGCAACGTCACCTGGCAACGGCAACGCTTGAAGCTGGGTAACCAGCGCATTCAGGGCATCACTGACCTGATTCATGCGGGTTTCCCGGCGCTGTTCGGAGTCCAGCACCGCCTTTTCCAAGCGCGGAATCAGGCCGGCAAGGCCGGCGTCCATGTTGTCGCTGCGGATGACTTCGCGCATTTCCTTCATGCACTGGTCGACGACCTTGTCACTGCCTTCAGCCGCCAGGGTGCTTCGCACCAGGCCACGGCGCAACAGGTCGAGACGCGCGTCCCAGCGACGCTCGAGTTTTTCCTGCTGTTCGATGCTTTTAAGGTATTTTTCTTTCCAGCGCTCGGCTTCTTCGGTCATGCCTGGATCCGCGATGGGTAATGCATCTGTGGGCTGTGTAATTACACGCTGTCGGCGGGCCCCTCGAACACTTGAGGGCTTGCCGCGCTTTAGCTGATCTAGCTCAAGACCGGCAGCGTATCCACAGTCAGTGCATCAGGCAATCGGATCTCTACCGCAACGGGAAGATGGTCGGAAATCGGCTGTGCCAGTACCTCGACCCGTTCCAGGGTCAGGCTCGGGCTGAGCAGGATGTGATCCAGGCAGCGCTGCGGGCGCCAGCTGGGGAAGGTGGCTTCAACCTGAGGGGCGATCAGGCCCAGGTCGCGCAGGGGCGAGTGTTCAAGCAGGTCGGTAGCGTGAGTATTCATGTCCCCCATGAGCACCTGATGGCGGTAGCCGCCAATCAGCTCACGGATGTAGGCCAGTTGCAGTGCGCGCGTCTTGGCCCCCAAGGCCAGGTGCATCATGACCACGATCAGCGCATCCTCACCCTCACCGAAACGCACCAGGATCGCGCCACGGCCGGCTGGGCCAGGCAGCGGGTGGTCTTCGAGGAGTTGCGGCTTCAGGCGGCTGAGCACGCCATTGCTGTGCTGGGCGAAACGCCCGAGGTTGCGATTGAGCTGCTGGTACCAGTAGGGGAAAGAGCCCAGCTGGGCGAGGTGCTCCACCTGATTGACGTAGCCTGAGCGCAAGCTGCCGCCATCGGCCTCCTGCAGGGCCACCAGGTCGAAATCACTGAGCAACTGGCCGATTTTCTGCAGGTTGCTGGCCCGCCCCGTGTGCGGCAACAGGTGCTGCCAGCTACGGGTCAGGTAATGCCGGTAGCGCTCGGTACTGATGCCCACCTGGATGTTGAAGCTGAGCAGCCGCAGACGACCATCCTCAGGCAGGCCAGGGGCCTGCAGGTGATGCTCGTTGACCTGCGGCTGGTGCAGGCCAATGCCGCGCGTGCTTCTGAAGCGGGGCATGGGATACGCCGCTTACTTAGCGGCGCGCTCCTTGGCGATCAGTTGGTCGGCGACGTTCAGCACGCCTTCCGGCCCGCCAGCGGTGCCCAGGTCGAAGCGGTACTTGCCGTTGACCACCATGCTCGGTACGCCGGTGATTTCGTACTTCTTCGCCAGCTCCTTGGCCTGGTTGACCTGGCCCTTGATGGCGAACGAGTTGAAGGTGGCGAGGAACTTGTCCTTGTCGACGCCCTGGGTGGCGAGGAAGTCGGCCATGTCTTTCGGGTCGGTCAGGCGCTTGCGCTGGTTCTGGATGGCGTCGAAGACTGCGGCATGAACCTTCTGCTCGACGCCCATGGCTTCGAGGGTCAGGAACATCTGGCCGTGAGCGTCCCATGGGCCGCCGAACATGGCCGGTACGCGCTTGAAGTTGACGTCCTTGGGCAGCTTGTCGACCCACGGGTTGATAGTCGGCTCGAAGTGGTAGCAGTGGGGGCAGCCGTACCAGAACAGCTCGACCACTTCGATCTTGCCTGGCTGGGATACCGGAACAGGGTTGCTCAGCTCGATGTATTCCTTGCCGGCGGTGGCAGGCTCCGCAGCCTGAACGGCAGTCATACCGAAGACGCTGGCAGCGACCAGCGCGGCGCTGAGAATCAGTTTACGCATGCTTTACTCCTGAGCATTCATTGGTCGCCTCGACGCGACCTGTGCTGAGACCGGCGGCGAAGGGCCCGAGTTCTGTAGTGTAACGGCTGCGGACAGAAAAAAGGGCGGTCCGCGCCGCCCTTTCATCTTTAGCGTTGCAGCATTAACCGAATGTTAATGCAGGCCCTGGATGTAGCTGGCCAGGGCTTCGATCTCGTGGTTGCTCAGCTTGCCGGCGATGGTGCGCATGGTCATCGCGTCGCCGTCGTTGGTGCGGTTGCCCTCACGGAAATCGGTGAGCTGTTTGGTCACGTACTGCGAATGCTGACCGCCCAGGTGCGGGAAGCCGGCGAGGGCGATACCTGCACCATTGGGCGAGTGGCAGCCAGTACAGGCGGGCATGCCTTTTTCCAGGTTGCCGCCATTGAACAGCGCGCGGCCGCGTTCGACCAGCTTGGGATCGGCGGCACCGACGCTACCCTTCTGGCTGGCGAACCAGGCGGCGATATCGGCCAGGTCCTGGTCGCTGAAGTTGGCCAGCATGCCGGTCATTTCCAGCACGGTGCGCTTGCCCGACTTGATGTCGTGCAATTGTTTTTCCAGATAGCGCTGGCCCTGGCCGGCCAGTTTCGGGAAGTTCGGCGCCAGGCTGTTGCCGTCAGGGTTGTGGCAGGCACCACAGACGGCTGTCTTGGCCTGGCCAGCGGCGGCATCGCCTTTGATGGGTTCTGCAGCAGTGGCCGCACCTGCGACACCCAGGGTCAACAGCAGACTCACGACTAGTTTGTTCATCAGCTAATCCAACACGGCTAAGGGTGAAATGTTATGTATCGGGACTGCCGCTCATCCAAAGGATGACCAAACGGTAGTCCTCGGCACTGCAGTCCATGCACAATCCACGCGGCGGCATAGCCTTGAAACCCTGGGTAACATGCACCACCAGTTGCTCCATGCCTTGCGCCAGCCTTGGCTCCCAAGCTGCCGGGTCACCCTTCTTGGGTGCCTGTGGCAACTGCCCGGCGTGACAGGCCGCACACGTGCGGTTGTACAACGCCTCGGGATCCTGTGTAGCCTGTGCGCTGAAAAACGGCAGGAACATACCGACAGCTAGCAGCCATTTCGCCATGCGAAACGACCTGACAGGGTTGGGGGACGCGCTGCGTTCTGATGCGCGAGCTATTGTTCGACACCCCATGCACATTCCCCTTCGCTGGGAGAATGAGCACACAAAAACTGGGGCATTATATACTTCCGCCATCCAAACGGAAACGACACCGCTTGCCGGCCTAGGCTTTGGCAACACCCACATCGGATATCCCATGCAAGTCAAGAACCCCATCCTCGGCCTCTGCCAGAAAGCCAAATTCGCCCTCAGCGCTGCCAAGGTCGAACAATGCCCGGACGACCAGGGTTACGAGGTGGCTTTCGCCGGCCGCTCCAACGCCGGCAAATCCAGCGCCCTCAATACCCTGACTCATGCCAGCCTGGCGCGTACCTCGAAAACCCCAGGGCGCACCCAGCTGTTGAATTTCTTCAGTCTGGACGATGAACGGCGTTTGGTCGACCTGCCGGGCTACGGATATGCAAAAGTCCCGATTCCGCTCAAGCAGCATTGGCAGAAGCACCTGGAGGCGTACCTCGGCAGCCGCGAGTGCCTGCGCGGGGTGATCCTGATGATGGATACCCGCCACCCGATGACCGATTTCGACAAGATGATGCTCGACTGGGCCAAGGCCAGCGGCATGCCGATGCACATCCTGCTGACCAAGGCTGACAAGCTGACCCACGGTGCCGGCAAGAACACCCTGCTCAAGGTGCAGTCGGAAATCCGCAAGGGCTGGGGTGATGGCGTGACCATCCAGCTGTTCTCGGCGCCCAAACGCCTGGGCCTGGAAGAGGCCTATCGGGTGCTGGCGGACTGGATGGAACTGGAAGACAAGCCCGCTGTTTGATGGCCTCAACAGCGCCGCTCTTGTGGGAGCGGCCTTGTGTCGCGAAAGGGCTGCGCAGCAGCCCCGGCAATTTTTGCTATGAAGCTGGCACCCTGGGGCCGCTGCACGCCCCTTTCGCGACACAAGGCCGCTCCTACGGAAGGGGCGATAGAGCCTGCAAGGCAAATTCCGGGCAAAAAAAACCCCGGACTTCGTATGGGGAGGGGGAAGTTCGGGGTTCAAGTCTGGACCGCTAGGGCGGGGTCCAGGTATCTGCCAACACTTAACACAACATAGGAGCATCGAAAGGCTTCACCAGCCATTCAGTTACTCTGAGTTCCGCTTCACCTGTTTAGTTCCGGAGCCCTCAAAACTATTTTCGATAGTTTCATGAAACCCCCGAACGAGTGGCATCGAGCCATGCCAGGATCCGCGTCACTACGTCGCAGATCCTACACACCTTTCCTGGCTCAATCAGTGAGCTTCGTCCCAATTCGAACCAACACCTGCTTCGACCACCAGCGGAACATCCAGCTGCGCGGCGTTGCTCATGTGCGTGCGAATTTCATCTTTCACCTGGTCGACCAGGTCTTCACGTACTTCCAGCACCAGTTCGTCGTGTACTTGCAGGATCACGCGCGCGTCCAGGCCGCTCTCGTTCAGCCAGTTGTCGACGTTGACCATGGCGCGCTTGATGATATCCGCGGCAGTGCCCTGCATCGGCGCGTTGATCGCGGTGCGCTCGGCGCCCTTGCGCAGGGCCGGGTTCTTGGCGTTGATGTCCGGCAGGTACAGCCGGCGGCCGAACAAGGTTTCGACGAAGCCTTGCTCCGCGGCCTGGGCGCGGGTGCGCTCCATGTAGGCCAGCACGCCCGGGTAGCGGGCGAAGTAGCGGTCGATGTAATCCTGCGACTGCTTGCGGTCGACGCCAATCTGCTTGGCCAGGCCGAACGCACTCATGCCGTAGATCAGGCCGAAATTGATCGCCTTGGCGCTGCGACGCTGCTCGGTGGTGACCTCTTCCAGCGCCACGCCGAACACTTCCGCAGCAGTGGCACGGTGCACGTCCAGATCATTGCGGAAGGCGTGCAGCAGCCCTTCGTCCTTGGCCAGGTGGGCCATGATGCGCAGTTCGATCTGCGAATAGTCCGCCGCCAGCAGCTTGTAGCCGGGGCTGGCAACGAAGGCCTGGCGAATGCGCCGGCCCTCGGCGGTGCGGATCGGAATGTTCTGCAGGTTCGGGTCGCTCGACGACAGGCGACCGGTGGCAGCCACGGCCTGTTGGTAGGAAGTGTGGATACGCCCGGTACGCGGGTTGATCTGCCCTGGCAGCTTGTCGGTGTAGGTGCTCTTGAGCTTGCTGAGGCTGCGGTACTGCATCAGCACCTCGGGCAGCGGGTAGCCTTGCTCGGCAAGCTCGTCGAGCACTGCCTCGGCGGTGGAGGGCTGGCCCTTGGCAGTCTTGCTCAGTACCGGCATGCCCAGTTTGTCATACAGAATCGCCCCCAACTGCTTGGGCGAGCCGAGGTTGAACTCCTCGCCGGCCAGCGCGTAGGCGCGCTGCTCCAGCTCGGCCATCTTTACGCCCAGCTCACCGCTTTGCACCTGCAGCAACGCTGCATCGACCAACGCGCCCTGGCGTTCGATCTTGGCCAGCACCGGCACCAGCGGCATTTCGATGTCCATCAGCACCGTCTGCACGCTCGGCGTCTGCGCCAGGCGTGCCTGCAGTGCGTGGTGCAGACGCAGAGTGATGTCGGCATCCTCGGCGGCGTAAGGGCCGGCCTTGTCCAGGTTGATCTGGTTGAAGGTCAGCTGCTTGGCACCCTTGCCGGCGATGTCCTCGAAGGCAATGGTGGCGTGGTCGAGGTATTTCAGCGCCAGGCTGTCCATGTCGTGACGGGTGGCGGTGGAATTGAGTACGTACGACTCGAGCATGGTGTCGTAAGCGACGCCACGCATCTCGATGGCTGGCGAGTTGTTGGCAAGGATGTTGATGTCGTACTTGGCGTTCTGCCCGACCTTGGCCTTGGCCGGGTCTTCCAGCAGTGGTTTCAGCGCCAGCAGCACAGCCTCACGGTCCAATTGGGCCGGGGCGCCTTCGTAGTCATGGGCCAGCGGCACATAGGCAGCTTCATTGGGCTCGACGGCGAATGACAGGCCAACCAGCTGCGCCTGCTGGGCGTCCAGGCTGGTGGTCTCGGTGTCGAAAGCAAACAGTGGCGCCTGGCGCAGCTTCTGCAGCCAGGCGTCGAAGCGCGCCTGGTCGAGAATGGTCTCGTACTTGGGCTCGACCTTGGCGGCCGGCTCTTCGACCGCCGTGACGGCATCGCCGGCCTTGGCCGCATCGCGCTGCACATCGGCAATCCAGCTCTTGAACTCCATCTCGGTGTACAACGCAAGCAGCGCCTCGCGGTCAGGCTCGCCGCAGACCAACGCTTCGACTTCCACATCCAGCGGCACATCGCACTTGATGGTGGCCAGCTCATAGGACAGGAACGCAGCGTCGCGGTGCTCTTCGAGCTTTGCGGCCAGGGTCTTGGCGCCACGGATGGCCAGCCCCGGAACCTTGTCGAGGTTGGCGTACAGGTCGCTCAGGCCACCGCCGATTCCGGTCAACAGCCCAACAGCGGTCTTTTCACCCACGCCGGGTACGCCCGGGATGTTGTCGACCTTGTCGCCCATCAGGGCGAGGAAGTCGATGATGTGCTCAGGGCCGACGCCGAATTTCTCATGCACGCCAGCGATGTCCAGCACACTGCCGGTCATGGTGTTGACCAGGGTCACATGGCCGTCTACCAGCTGCGCCATGTCCTTGTCGCCGGTCGAGATGATAACCGCGCGGCCCTGCGCCGCACTGCTGCGCGCCAGGGTGCCGATCACATCATCGGCCTCGACGCCTTCGACACACAGCAGCGGGTAACCCAGCGCCCGCACGCTGGCGTGCAAGGGCTCGACCTGCACACGCAGGTCATCGGGCATGCTCGGGCGGTTGGCCTTGTACTCGGCGAACATGGCATCCCGGAACGTCCCGCCCTTGGCGTCGAAGACCACGGCGAACAGGCTGTCGGGGTATTGCTTGCGCAGGCTCTTGAGCATGTTCAGCACACCCTTGACCGCGCCGGTCGGCATGCCCTTGGAAGTGGTCAGCGGCGGCAGCGCATGGAAGGCGCGGTAGAGGTAGGAGGAACCGTCCACCAGGACGAGGGGCGCTTGGCTCATGAGCAGAATCAACCTTTTCGGCGGGTCCGGAGCTAGAATAGCCGGATCAATGACGACAAAGGGACTAGGTTATCATGCGTACACTCAATCGCCTGTTACTGCTCGGCCTGTTGGCAACCATGCCGGTCGTCACCCTGGCGGCGGAAGACGCCCCCTCGGCCGATCCCGAGGTGACCATTCGCACGGAAGGCGACAAAACCATCCAGGAATACCGGCAGAACGGCTTCCTGTATGCAATCAAGATCACGCCGAAAAACGGCAAGCCGTATTTCCTGGTCCGCGCCGATGGCACTGATGCCAATTTCATTCGTTCCGACCAACCGGACATGCTGATCCCGTCCTGGAAGATCTTCGAGTGGTAATCTGACGCGCGCACCGTTCACATCAACCCGGCACTTCCCGGCGGAAGTGCCCGTATGGGCTTTTTTTCATCATGTCAGTCTTCACCCCCGTGACCCGGCCTGAGCTGGAAACCTTTCTGGCGCCGTACGAGCTGGGCCGTCTGCTCGACTTCCAGGGCATTGCCGCCGGTACCGAAAACAGCAACTTCTTCGTCAGCCTCGAACGGGGGGAGTTCGTCCTGACGCTGGTCGAGCGCGGCCCGGTCGAGGACATGCCGTTCTTCATCGAACTGCTCGACGTGCTGCACGGCGCCGACATGCCGGTGCCCTATGCCCTGCGCGACCGTGAAGGCAACGCCCTGCGCGAGCTGTGCGGCAAGCCGGCACTGCTGCAGCCACGGCTGTCGGGCAAGCACATCAAGGCGCCTAACGCTCAGCACTGCGCCCAGGTTGGCGAGCTGCTGGCGCACATTCACCTGGCCACCCGCGAGCGCATCATCGAGCGCCGCACCGACCGCGGCCTGGACTGGATGCTGGCATCGGGTGCCGAACTGTTGCCACGCCTGAGCACCGAGCAGGCCGCACTGCTGCAGCCAGCGCTGGACGAGATCACCGCGCACAAGGCGCAGATCCTGGCCTTGCCACGGGCCAACCTGCATGCCGACCTGTTCCGCGACAACGTGATGTTCGAAGGCACCCACCTGACCGGTGTCATCGACTTCTACAACGCCTGTTCCGGGCCGATGCTGTATGACATCGCCATCACCGTGAACGACTGGTGCCTGGATGAACACGGTGCGATCGATGTGCCACGGGCCCAGGCGTTGCTGGCAGCTTATGCGGCGCTGCGGCCGTTTACCGCTGCCGAAGCCGAGCTGTGGCCAGAGATGTTGCGAGTAGGCTGCGTGCGCTTCTGGCTGTCGCGCCTGATTGCTGCAGAATCGTTTGCCGGGATGGACGTGATGATCCATGACCCGAGCGAGTTCGAGGTGCGCCTGGCGCAGCGCCAGCAAGTAGCATTGCACCTGCCGTTCGCCCTCTGAGCCCATCCGCGAACGCTTCTGTAGGAGCGGCCTTGTGTCGTGAAAGGGCTGCGCAGCAGCCCCAGGATTTCAGCGTCAGGGCATCGATTGATGGGGCTGCTTTGCAGCCCTTTCGTGACACAAGGCCGCTCCTACAAGGGTCGTGCCTCGCCTTAGAGTTGTTCCAGGCACCCAGCCAGGTCACCACCGAGCTTCTCGAGCAGTCGCTCGTAGCCCTTGGCATCCACCGGATCAGTGCCACCCAGGGCATCCAGCTCCGCCAAGCGCACCGGAAGCCCGGCCGTCAACGTCTCGGCCAGGCGCGGCCGCAGCGGCGGCTCGCTGAACACACACGTCTTGCCCACTTCCTGGAGGCGCTTGCGCATCGCAGCCACATGCTGCGCGCCCGGCTGCACCTCGGACGCCACACTGAAAACGCCCGTGTGCTGCAGGCCATAGGCTGACTCGAAGTAATCAAACGCTTCGTGGAACACGAAGTAGGGCTTGCCAGCGATACCGGCCACCCGCGCCTTGATCCGCGCATCCAGGGCATCCAGGCGCTCGGTGAAGGCCTTCAGGTTGCTCTGGTAGTGCGCGGCATTGGCCGGGTCGGCCGCCGCCAGGTCAGCCGCCATCTTCGCCGCAATCACACGGGCGTTGACCGACGACAGCCACAGGTGCGCATCCAGGCTGCCCGGGCGGTGATCATGGTCGTGGTCGTCCTGACCCTCCTCCTCATGGGAATGGCTGTCCTGGCCAAAGTGACGCAGCTTCATGCCGGCCAGCGACTGCACGGCCACTGTCGGTTTGCTGCGGCTGCCCAGCACCCGTGGCAGGAAGTTCTCCATGTCTGGGCCGATCCAGTACAGCAGGTCGGCATCGCCCACCTTGCGTACATCGGAAGGGCGCAGGGCGTAGTGATGCGGCGAAGCGCCCGGCGGCAACAGCACATCCGGGCTGCCCACGCCATCCTGCACGGCGGCTGCTATCTGCTGCAGGGGTTTGATACTGGTCAGCACACGCACGTCGGCCTGTGCCGAGCAGGCGATGAAAGCGACAAAAAGCACAAGGAATCGGGACACGATGAATACTCGACTCGTCAGAAACAGGTAACATAATAACGTCTCCATCCAGAACCGTCGCTGCCCATGTCCATCACGCCGCTGGCTCACCGTCCCCACGATCATTCCCATTGCGTGCACAGCGCCTTGTCCGAAGCCGATGCCCTGTGCACGCGCCAGGGCCTGCGCCTGACGGCACTGCGCCGGCGTGTGCTGGAGCTGGTGTGGCAGAGCCACAAGCCGCTGGGTGCCTACGACATCCTTGCCGTGCTCAGCGAGCAGGATGGCCGCCGCGCCGCGCCGCCCACCGTGTACCGCGCCCTGGACTTCCTCCTGGAAAACGGCCTGGTTCACCGCATCGCCTCGCTCAACGCCTTCATCGGCTGCAGCCACCCGGAGCACGCGCACCAAGGCCAGTTCCTGATCTGCCGTGTGTGCCACGTGGCTATCGAACTGGAGCAGGACAGCATCAGCGACGCCATCATCAACAGCGCCAAGGGCGTGGGCTTCAGCGTCGAAACCCAGACGGTGGAAATCGTCGGCCTGTGCGCCAACTGCCGGAGCGCGGCATGAACGACGCCCTGATCCGCCTCGAGCAGGTCGGCGTCAGCTTTGGCGGCGAGGCCGTGCTCGACAGCATCGACCTTTCAGTGGCGCCCGGCCAGATCGTTACCCTGATCGGCCCCAACGGCGCCGGCAAGACCACCCTGGTGCGCGCCGTGCTCGGGCTGCTCAAACCGCACCGCGGCAAGGTCTGGCGCAAGCCGAAGCTGCGCATCGGCTACATGCCGCAAAAGATTCAGGTGGACGCCACGCTGCCGCTTTCGGTATTGCGCTTCTTGCGCCTGGTACCCGGGGTAGACCGTGCGGCTGCCTTGTCGGCACTGCAGGAAGTCGGTGCTGAACAGGTCATCGACAGCCCGATCCAGACCATTTCCGGCGGCGAGATGCAGCGCGTGCTGCTGGCCCGGGCGCTGCTGCGCGAGCCACAGCTGCTGGTGCTCGACGAGCCCGTGCAGGGCGTCGACGTAGTCGGCCAGACCGAGCTGTACAACCTGATCACACGCCTGCGCGACCGCCACGGCTGCGGCGTGCTGATGGTCTCCCACGACCTGCACCTGGTGATGAGCGCCACCGACCAGGTGGTCTGCCTGAACCGCCACGTGTGCTGCTCGGGCCACCCAGAGCAAGTCAGCAACGACCCCGCCTTTGTCGAACTGTTCGGCCAGAACGCCCCAAGCCTGGCCGTCTATCACCACCACCACGACCACAGCCATGACCTGCACGGCTCGGTCGTCGCCCCTGGCGCCCATGTTCACGGAGAGCACTGCAAGCATGGCTGATTTTCTTCTTTACGCCTTGCTTGCGGGTTTGTCCCTGGCAGTGGTCGCGGGCCCACTCGGCTCATTCGTGGTGTGGCGGCGCATGGCCTACTTCGGCGATACCCTGTCCCATGCCGCGCTGCTGGGCGTGGCCATGGGCTTCGTGCTGGAT
This sequence comes from Pseudomonas sp. URMO17WK12:I7, assembly GCF_003269045.1. NCBI lineage: Bacteria > Pseudomonadati > Pseudomonadota > Gammaproteobacteria > Pseudomonadales > Pseudomonadaceae > Pseudomonas > Pseudomonas sp. URMO17WK12:I7. Next base: position 47,870 of record NZ_QLTL01000005.1, read on the forward strand.
GTGAGCCCGGCCCTGGCGGTGACCGTGGGCTGCCTGCTGCTGGCAATCCTGCTGGTGACCTTGCAGCAACGCCAGCCATTGGCCTCCGACACCCTGCTCGGCATCCTCGCCCCCAGCACCCTGTCGCTGGGCCTGGTGGTGCTGAGTTTCATGCATGACGTGCGCATCGACCTGATGGCCTACCTGTTCGGCGACCTGCTGGCCATCAGCACCACCGACCTGGCCTGGATCCTCGGCGGCAGCGCACTGGTCCTGCTGCTGCTCGCCGCCCTGTGGCGGCCGTTGCTGGCCATCACCGTGCACGAAGAACTGGCCATGGTCGAGGGGCTGCCCGTGGCCGGCCTGCGCATGGCGCTGATGTTGTTGATCGCGGTGGTGATCGCCGTAGCCATGAAGATCGTCGGTGTATTGCTGATCACATCGCTGCTGATCATTCCTGCCGCCGCCGCGCAGCGTCACGCCCGCTCGCCAGAGCAGATGGCGCTGGCCGCAACGCTGATCGGCATTACCTCGGTGTGCGGTGGCCTGGCCATGTCCTGGTTCAAGGACACCCCGGCCGGGCCATCGATCGTGGTCTGCGCGGCGGTGCTATTCTTGCTGAGCCTGGCCCTGCCAAAACGTTGAAAATCAGGGTGCACACAGGTGCACCTTGCAACCTTTTCACGGGTAAAGGGTCTGTAAGACTTATTTTCGAGCGTGCGCACCTGGGTGTAGACTTGCTCGCTTTTTGCGCAAATAGAGAGTCGCAGGAATGAAGCCGTTCGCATCTCGTTATCTGCTTGTTGCCGCGTTTTCCCTGTTCCTGGCCGCGTGTTCCAGCGCGCCGGTCGAGCAGGCCGATGCACCTGCCCAAGCCGATGCCTGGCAGCAGCTGCAACAGAGTATCGCCAGCAACGAGCTGGCCACCGCCGAAGACCAGCTGGCGGCGCTGCAGGCGCAGTCGCCCGATGATGCTCGCCTGGAGCAAAACCAGCGCCAGCTGGCCGAGGCCTATCTGAAACGTAGCCAGATCGTGCTGCAGAAAGGCGACGTCAATGCTGCCGCCACCGCGCTGGCACGGGCCCGGGCGTTGATGCCACAGGCACCGGCAGTGACCGGCGGCGATGCCGTGACCCAGGCGCGCAAGGCCGAGCTGGAAAAGGCAGAGGCGGCCTTGAAGGCTGCCGAGGCCAAGCCACAGGCGCGTGTGATCGACCCGACGGCGCCGAGCACCGTGATTGCACTGAAGACCACCGACATTCGGGCCATGCGCCGCCAGCTCGACGAAATTGCCAAGGACGTGGTCAATTACCAGTGCGAGGTGGTGTTCCAGGTGCCGCGCACGCAGGATGCGCCTTGGCTCAAGAACCTGCTGGAGAAGCGCGTGCACAAGCTCGACAGCGGTTTCGAGCTGAAACAGAAGCATGAGATCCAGCGGTCGATGCCGGCGCAGGTGGTGCTGGTCCCGCATCAGCGTTGAGAATCTGGGGGCGCTACGCGCCCCTCTCGCGACACAAGGCCGCTCCTACAAGGCGATTTCCTGTAGGAGCGACCTTGCTTAGCGAAAGGGCTGCAAAAAAGCACCCTAGGCCGGCACAGCCTCAGCAGCAGCTTCCCGCTCCCACACCCGATGCCCTTCAACTGCTTTGACAAAGGCATCCACCACCTTCTGCTCATCCCCAAGCAGCAACCCCTTGTCCTCCTTGAGCCCAAGCTCCTTCGCCAGCTCCTTGGTCAACACCATTGCCTTCAGATGCTTGTAGCCCTCCAGCAGAAAGTGCTTCGCCAGCCCACTGGAACCCAAGGCCTTGTCCACCCCCTTGGGCACGACAATCCCGTCGAACATGATCGACGGCATCCCCTCCATCGACGCATCTACCGGCAACGCCTTGCCATCCGCCGTCTTCACCGGCGCCGAAGTCGGCCCCAGAAGCATTGGCCGTGCGCTTTCGGCTTCCAGCGCCTTGACCAGCTTGTCGACACTTGCGCCATCCACACCATCGGCGACCAACACTGCAATCTTGCGCCCCTTGATGCCCACATCACCGGGGTGGTTCATCTGGCTCAACGCCTTTGACTGCGCGGGGTTGCTACCTTTCACCTGCACCGTTCCCTGCTTCGGCGCCGGCAGCCCGAGGTTAGCCGCCACCGCCGCCGCCAGCTTCAGGTCGATATTGGCGAGGATCTCGTTCACCTCACGCTGGCGGATGCTCTCCCGCTCCACCTTGCCCAATTCAAAGCTGTAAGCCTTGATGATGTGCTGCTGCTCGGTCGCGCTCATGCTCTGGAAGAACAGCCGTGCCTGGGAGAAGTGGTCGCCGAACGATTCGCTGCGCTGGCGGATCTTGTGCGCATCGATGCGCTCCTGATAACTCTCGAAGCCACCGTCCTGCGCGGCAGGCGGCGTCTCTTTGGGCCAGCCGCCATCGATGGAATTGGGCTCATACGAAGCCCGGCCCTTGTCGATGGTCATGCGGTGCATGGCATCGCGCTGGCTGCTGTGGTTCGGCGCCACTGGGCGGTTGATCGGGATCTCATGGAAGTTGGGGCCACCGAGGCGGCTGATCTGGGTATCGGTGTAGGAGAACAGCCGGCCCTGCAGCAACGGGTCGTTGCTGAAATCGATGCCAGGCACGATATGCCCCGGGCAGAACGCCACTTGCTCGGTCTCGGCAAAAAAGTTGTCGGGGTTGCGGTTGAGCACCATCTTGCCCAGCGGGGTGACGGGTACCAACTCCTCCGGGATGAGCTTGGTCGGGTCGAGCAGGTCGAAGTCGAACTTGTGTTCATCGGCCTCAGGCACGATCTGCACGCCCAGCTCCCACTCAGGGTAATCACCGGTCTCGATCGCATCCCAGAGGTCACGGCGGTGATAGTCAGTGTCCTTGCCTGCAAGCTTTTGCGCCTCGTCCCACAGCACCGAGTGCACGCCCTGGCGGGGCTTCCAGTGGAACTTGACGAAACTGGCCACGCCCTCGGCATTGATCATGCGGAAGGTGTGCACGCCAAAGCCCTCCATCATCCGCAGGCTACGTGGAATGGCGCGGTCGGACATGGCCCAGATCACCATGTGCGCAGACTCCGGCACCAGCGAGACGAAGTCCCAGAAGGTGTCGTGAGCCGAGCCGCCGGTAGGCATCTCATTGTGCGGTTCGGGTTTGACCGCATGCACGAAGTCGGGGAACTTGATCGCATCCTGGATGAAAAACACCGGCATATTGTTGCCAACGAGGTCGAAATTACCTTCATCGGTGTAGAACTTGACGGCAAAACCGCGCACATCGCGCACTGTGTCCCCTGAGCCACGCGGGCCCTGCACCGTTGAAAAGCGCACGAACACCGGGGTGATTTTCTCAGGGTCCTGCAGGAATCCGGCTTTGGTCAGCTCGGCATGGCAGCCATAGCTCTGGAAGTAGCCATGGGCACCAGTGCCGCGGGCGTGGACGATGCGTTCAGGAATGCGCTCGTGGTCAAAGTGGGTGATCTTCTCGCGCATGATGAAGTCTTCGAGCAGCGACGGCCCGCGTGCGCCGGCTTTCAGGCTGTTCTGGTTGTCTGCGATTTTCACACCTTGGTTGGTACGCAGTGCCTGCCCGGTTGCGTCGCTGCGAAATGTTTCCAGGCTTTGCAGCTTGGCGTTGGTGTTGGCCCGGTCAGGGGTCTGGGTACCGGCGGCCTCGCTGTGCTTGGGCGCGTCCGTCTTCTTGCTGGGCATGGTCGGCTCTCCTCATCAGTCTTCAGGCGTGCCCGTGTCGGGCTTGTTCAAGTAGTGACTGGAGGGCACTGTCGAGCGTTCAATCAGGATTACCGGTTGTCGCGATATGCCCGAAGGATTGGTGCATTACGAAATAAATGCTAAGAACAGCTATGGGAAAAGGCTAAAATGCGCGACCCCAGCTAACCGCTGCCCCAAATTCCATGCGCCCCACAAGGTTCGCTACGTGATCGAGTTCCAACAGGTACATAAAACCTACCGCGTTGCCGGTAGGGAAATCCCCGCACTGAATCCGACCAGCCTGACCATCGAAAATGGCCAGGTGTTCGGCCTGATCGGCCATTCCGGCGCCGGCAAGAGCACCATGCTGCGCCTGATCAACCGCCTCGAAGAACCTTCCGGCGGCACGATCATCGTCGACGGCGAAGACGTCACCGCGTTCAACGCCAGCCAGCTGCGCGGCTTCCGTCAGCAGGTCGGGATGATCTTCCAGCACTTCAACCTGCTGGCTTCCAAGACGGTCGCCGACAACGTCGCCCTGCCGTTGACCCTGGCAGGCGAGCTGTCGCGCAGCGAGATCGACAAGCGCGTCACCGAGCTGCTGGCCCGCGTCGGCCTGCAGGACCACGCGAAGAAATACCCGGCCCAGCTTTCCGGCGGGCAGAAGCAGCGCGTCGGCATCGCCCGGGCGCTGTCCACCAACCCGAAGATCCTGCTGTGCGACGAAGCCACCAGCGCCCTCGACCCGCAGACCACCGCTTCGGTGCTGCAGCTGCTGGCCGAGATCAACCGTGAGCTGAAGCTGACCATCGTGCTGATCACCCACGAAATGGACGTGATCCGACGGGTCTGCGACCGCGTGGCGGTGATGGATGCCGGCCAGATCGTCGAGCAAGGCTCGGTGGCCGAGGTGTTCCTGCACCCGCAGCATCCGACCACCAAGCGCTTCGTCCAGGAAGACGAGCAGGTCGACGAAGGCGAGCAGCGCGACGACTTTGCCCACGTGCCAGGCCGCATCGTGCGCCTGACCTTCCAGGGCGACGCCACTTACGCCCCACTGCTGGGCACCGTGGCCCGCGAAACCGGTGTGGATTACAGCATCCTCGCCGGGCGTATCGACCGCATCAAGGATGTCCCCTATGGCCAGCTCACCCTCGCCCTGATCGGCGGTGACATGGAAGCGGCGTTCGCCCGCTTCAAAGCAGCTGACGTACATATGGAGGTACTGCGTTGATGGACGCCCTGAATTTCTTCGCCAACGTCGACTGGGCCGAAATCTGGCTGGCCACCGTCGATACCATGATCATGCTGTTCGGCTCGCTGTTCTTCACCGTGCTGCTCGGCCTGCCGCTGGGCGTGCTGCTGTTCCTCTGCGGGCCGAAGCAGATGTTCGAGCAGAAGGGCGTGTACGCGCTGCTGTCGCTGGTGGTCAACATCCTGCGCTCGCTGCCGTTCATCATCCTGCTGATCGTGATGATCCCGTTCACCGTGCTGATCACCGGCACCTCGCTGGGTGTCGCCGGCGCCATCCCGCCGCTGGTGGTGGGGGCCACGCCGTTCTTTGCGCGCCTGGTGGAAACCGCCCTGCGTGAAGTGGACCGCGGCATCATCGAGGCCACACAGTCGATGGGCGCCACCACCCGCCAGATCATTACCAGCGCACTGCTGCCAGAAGCCCGCCCGGGCATCTTCGCGGCGATTACCGTCACCGCCATCACCCTGGTGTCGTACACCGCCATGGCCGGTGTGGTCGGCGCTGGCGGCTTGGGCGACCTGGCCATCCGCTTCGGCTACCAGCGCTTCCAGACCGACGTGATGGTGGTCACCGTGGTGCTGCTGCTGGTCCTGGTTCAAGTCCTGCAGAGCGTGGGCGACAAACTGGTCGTGCATTTTTCCCGTAAGTAACCCCAATGGGGTCGGCCCGGCCGACCCGTTCGGGGGCCGTCGCGGCCCTCACAAGGAGTGATTCATGAAGAAGCTGCTTGCTGTCGCTGCCGCCGTTGCGGCCTTCTCGGCCCACGCCGGTGATCTTTCCGTCGCGGCCACCCCGGTGCCGCACGCCGAGATCCTCAACTTCGTCAAACCGCAACTGGCGAAAGAGGGCGTCAACCTCAAGGTGAAGGAGTTCACCGACTACATCCAGCCGAACGTGCAAGTCGCCGAAAAGCGCCTGGATGCCAACTTCTTCCAGCACCAGCCGTATCTGGATGAATTCAACAAGGCCAAAGGCACCAACCTGGTCAGCGTTGCCGGCGTGCACATCGAGCCGCTGGGCGTGTATTCGGCAAAGATCAAGAAGCTCGACGAGCTGTCCTCCGGCGCCACGGTGGTCATCCCCAACGACGCCACCAACGGCGGCCGCGCACTGCTGCTGCTGGACAAGGCCGGCGTGATCAAGCTCAAGGACAACACCAACATCCTGTCTACCGTGAAGGACGTTGCCGAGAACCCGAAAAGCGTGAAGTTCCGTGAGCTGGAAGCGGCCACCATCCCGCGCGTGCTGACCCAGGTCGATATCGCCCTGATCAACACCAACTATGCGTTGGAAGCCAAGCTGAACCCTGAGAAGGACGCGCTGGCCATCGAAGGCAGCGACTCGCCGTACGTGAACATCCTGGTTGCCCGCCCGGACAACAAGGACTCGGATGACATGAAGAAGCTGGCAGCAGCGCTGCATTCGCCTGAGGTGAAGCAGTTCATCAACGAGAAGTACAAAGGCGCTGTGGTTCCGGCCTTCTAAGCCGTCATATCGCGCGGGATGCTTCGCGGGTAAACCGGCTACCACAGGTACGGCACAGGCCTTGAACCTTGTGCTACCCCTGTGGGAGCGGGTTTACCCGCGAAGCTTTTACAGGCCACTCAATCCCGTTTCACCAGACCGGGCAACTGCGCCACCAGCTTCTGGTTGTTGAACGGCGCACGAATGAACCCGCGCTGGCGCCCATCCGGCCCGACGACCGCCAGGTTGCCGCTGTGGTCAACGGTATACCCCGGCTTGCTGGTATCCGCCGGGATGAACGGAATGCTCAAGGCATTGGCCAGTTTCTGGGTATCCTCGATCGACCCCGCCACCCCGACGAAATCCTTGTCGAAATAGCCCAGGTACTGCTTCAGCTGGTTCGGCGTATCGCGGTTCGGGTCCACACTCACCAGCACCACCTGCAGCCGGTCCACGGCCTCTTTGGGCAGCTCGCTCTTCACCTGGCGCAACTGGGCCAGGGTGGTCGGGCAGATGTCCGGGCAGTAGGTGTAGCCAAAGAACAGCAGCGACCACTTACCCTTGAGGTCGTCCAGTTGCACCGGCTGGCCATCCTGATTGGTCATGGTCACGTCGGCCACCGCGCGGCTCTGCGGCAAGAGAATGATGCCGGCGTCGATCAGCTCGGTCGGGTTGAGCTGGCCACGGCCATTGAGCACTTTGTTGACGGTAAGGCCCAGGATCAGCGCGACCAGGGCGACGAGGATGAAGACGGTTTTCTGGGTTCGAGTCATAGATTCAGCAACAGGTAGTGGTCAACGAGCAACGCGATGAACAGCGCGAACAGGTAACCGATGGAGTACTTGAAGGTTCCGATCGCCGCGTGCGGCCGGTTGCCACGGTACAACACCCAGGCCCATTGCAGGAAGCGCAGGCCCAGCGCCAGGGCACAGGCCAGGTACAACAGGCCGCTCATGTGGATGGCATACGGCAGCAGGCTCACCGCCAGCAATATCAGGCTGTACAGCAGGATATGCAGCTTGGTGTAACGCTCGCCGTGGGTCACCGGCAGCATCGGGATATCGGCCTTGGCGTATTCCTCCTTGCGGTGGATGGCCAAGGCCCAGAAGTGCGGTGGCGTCCAGGCGAAGATGATCAGTACCAGCAGCAGGGGCTCGGCGCTGATATGGCCGCTCACTGCAACCCAGCCCAGCAACGGCGGTGCGGCGCCGGCCAGGCCGCCAATGACGATGTTCTGTGGCGTGGCGCGCTTGAGAAAGCCGGTATAAAGCACTGCATAACCGAGCAAGGAGGCCAGGGTCAGCCAGGCGGTCAGCGCGTTGGTGAACACCAGCAGCAGGGCCATGCCAAGCAGCGCCAGAGCCAGGGCGAACAGCAATGCGGGCAACGGCTCGACTCGGCCTTGGGCCAACGGGCGTTTGTGGGTGCGCGCCATCAGCGCGTCGATGCGCCGGTCCACTACATGGTTGACCACGGCTGCGCTGCCTGCGCACAGGGCAATCCCCAAATTGCCGAACAGCAGCACGCTCCAGCTGACCCCGGCGCGGGTCGCCAGGAACATGCCCGCCAGCGAGGTGATCAGCATGAGCACCACCACTTTGGGCTTGGTCAGCTCCAGGTAATCGCGCCAACCGGCACGCCTTGCGCTCAGAAGCGTCGCCACGAATCGTTCCTCATGTGGTGGGTGATGCTTACCCCGGCCACGGGCCGCAGGCGCCAGCCATGGCCAACCCCGACGCGCACCTTGTCGACCACGCGAATGCGGTAGTTCACCAGCACCATGCTCAGCAGCAGCAGGGCACCTCCAGCGTTATGCGCCACTGCCACGGCCAGCGGCAGGTGGAACAGCACATTGCTGACGCCCAGCCCGATTTGCACTGCCAGCGCCAGCAACACCAGCCGCGACAGGCCTGGGAGGCCACAGCGGTGCAGCTTCCAGCTGAGCATCAGCAATACACAAGTCACCAGTAGCGCGCCCAGGCGGTGGCTGATGTGGATGGCCGTGCGCGCATCGCTGTCCAGTTGCCCACCCAGGTAATTGGGGCCGACATGCTGGGTGAGGTGGAAGCCGTTGCTGAAGTCTGCCGCCGGCCACCACTGGCCATGGCAGGTGGGCAGGTCGATACAAGCGACTGCCGCATAGTTGGCACTCACCCAGCCACCCAGGGCGATCTGGCCGATCACCACCAGCAAGGCCAGCGCGGCTATGCGCCGAAGGCTGAGCGGCAGTTTCGGCAAGGGCGCAAAAGCCCGGGACAGACGCAGGGACAGCAGAAACAGCAAGCTCAAGGTGGTAAAACCGCCCAGCAGGTGCGCGGTGACCACTTGAGGCCACAACTTGAGGGTGACGGTCCACATGCCAAACGCCGCCTGCGCCAGCACCACGCCCAGTAACAACAGGGGCAGGCGATAGGGCTGGCCATCGCGGGCATGCCGGCGCACCGCCTGCAAGGCGAGCAGGGCGATCACCACGGCGAGGGAGCCGGCGAAGTAGCGATGGACCATTTCGGCCCAGCCCTTGGCTTCTTCCACCGGATGGTCAGGGAAGTGCAGTCCGGCATGGGCCAGCTGCGCTTCGCTCTTGGGCACGCTGATGAAGCCATAGCAGCCAGGCCAGTCGGGGCAGCCGAGCCCGGCGTGGGTCAGCCGGGTGTAGGCACCGAGCAGGACGACCAGCAGCGCCAGCAGGGTGGCGAACACAGCGATGCGGAAACCAGGTCTGGCCATGGCAGGCTCCTAGCCGATGTTGGACAGCTTGAGCAGGTGACGCAGGTCGTCGAGCACGTGCTTGCCGTTGACCTTGGCGTCGTAGCGCAGCACCAGGTTGCCGTGCGGATCGACAATCCACAGCTGCGGGCCGGGCTCGCCAACCTTCTGCAAGTAGCGCTGGGCATCCAGTGGGTAGCGTTGCAGTTGCGGATACTCGCGCTGCAGCAGCGCCTGGTAATCGCTGGCCAACGGTTGGGCAGCAGCCAGCGCATGGCTGGCACGGCTGGCGTCACGGCCCAGGCCTACCTGGATCTGCCGCACCAGATACACCAGGCGCTGACAGTCCTCGGCGCAAACTGCGGGTGCGCTGACCAGCAGTTGCCAACGTTGGTCCTCACCTGCAATGCCGATGTCGGTGCGGGTCTCGCCGTTGCCGATCATCGCACCATGGTAGCTGCGGCCCTCCGGCACCCAGAACTGGAGCTTGTACATGCAGGTGGCCAGGATCATCGGGCCGAGCACCACCAGCAGAATCAGAATCAGCTGCAAACGCCCGCGGGCTCTGGGCTTGCTACGTTCAGGCAGGTCCAGTGGAGTGGCGGTGGCCATGCTGTTTCTCCTTGTTTTTGTGCCAGCCGAAATAGAGGTAGAGCAGCACCAGCGCGATGGCCAGCGCAAACCATTGCACGGCGTAACCGAGGTGTTTTTCCGGGCCCATGGCGACTATCGGCCAGTCCAGCCGATAAGCCGCCGGGCCAGGCTCCAGGCGTACTTCATGGGCGAAGCCTTCGCGATCAAGCTGCCGCCACAACTGAGCAGCGTCGACCGCGGTGAGCAGGTGCGGCCACTGACCGCCGACCGGATCGGGGTGCAGCTGGAAGGTGCTGCCCGGCGCTACATACACCGACGCGTTCAGTGCCAGGGCTTGGTCGGGCGTGTCGAAGTGCACCGGTACGCGGCGGTCCGGCCACGCCAGCCAGCCGCGGTTGACCAACAGCCACAGGCCGCTAGGCTGGTCATGGAAGGGCTGCAGCAGCTCGACACCTGCCTGGCCGTCACGCATACGGTTGTCCAGCAGCAGGCTGTGCTGGGCGTCAAAGCGGCCGTAGAGGTGCACCCGGCGGTAAGCGGAGTCCTGCGTCTGCAGCAACTGGGTGGTTGCCAGCGGGGCATCGACCTCGCGCTCGGCATAGGTGGCCAGCAGTACGCGCTTCTGCTCGGCCCGGCTGAGCTGCCAGCAGCCGAGCGCGATCAGCCCCGGCAGTAGCGCGAGCACTACCAAGGTCGGTATCCAGCCCGGACGAAACGGCCTCACGGGCGCCTCGCTATACTTATCCACATCACCGCATCCCCCGGAGAAGCGCCATGCTCAAGGCCGCGATAGTCCTGATGCTGTTGGCCACGGTTGCCAGCCTGTTCAGTGGCCTGGTGTTCCTGGTCAAGGACGACGACCACTCGACCCGCCTGCTCAAGGCCCTGACCGTGCGAGTGACCCTGGCGGCCCTGACCGTCGGCCTGGTCGCCTGGGGCTTCATCAGTGGCCAGTTGGTCTCCCACGCCCCGTTCTAGCTACTTCAACGCTCCTACAAAGGGCCCTCTATGGCCTGTCAGAGCACATACACGAAGATGAACAGCCCCACCCACACCACATCGACGAAGTGCCAATACCAGCTCGCTGCCTCGAAACCGAAGTGTTTGTCTGGGTTGAAGTGCCCGCGCAGGATGCGCACGAACATCACGATCAGGATGATCGTGCCCAAGGTCACGTGGGCCCCGTGGAACCCCGTGAGCATGAAGAACGTCGCGCCATAGATGCCCGAACCCAGCGTCAGCCCCAGCTTGGTGTAGGCCTCGTGGTACTCGTAGGCCTGCAGCGAGATGAAGCTGAGCCCCAGGAGAATGGTCAGCGCCATCCAGAATTTCAGCGGGCCGCGGTGGTCACGGCGCAGGGCGTGGTGAGCAATGGTGATGGTCACGCTGGAGCTGACCAACAATACGGTGTTGATCAGCGGCAAGTGCCACGGGTTGATTACTTCCTTGGGCGGTGGGAACAGTTTCGGGTCCGGTGTGTGCAGCAAGGGCCAGGCGAACTCGAAGCTCGGCCACAGCATGTGGGCGATGCCCTTGTGCCCTTCACCGCCTAGCCAGGGCCCGGCCAGCACCCGCACGTAGAACAGCGCACCGAAGAAGGCCATGAAGAACATCACTTCCGAAAAGATGAACCAGCTCATGCCCCAGCGGAACGAGCGGTCCAGTTGCGGGCTGTACAGCCCGGCGCGGCTCTCGCGAACTACCGAGCCAAACCAGCCGAACAGCATGTAGGCCAGGAACAGCGCGCCGACGAAGAAGATCAGCGGCCCGTGTGACGACGGGTGGCCGGCCTTGAGGTCGTTGAACCAGGTGCCCAGGCCGAACACCGTGATGAACATGCCGATAGTGGCAATGATCGGCCACTTGCTCTGCGCCGGAACATAGTAATGCTCATGACTTGCCATTGCTGTTCTCCTTCCCTCAACGGGCGCCCTGGACGTCCTGTACCGCGGCATGGGCGACCGGCGGATGACGCGCAGTGATGTCGAACAAGGTGTAGGCCAGTGTCAGGTGCTTCACGCTGGCCGGCAGGTCGCGGTCGACGATGAAGCGCACCGGCATCTCGATGCGTTCGCCGGGCTGCAGCACCTGCTGGGTAAAGCAGAAGCACTCGGTCTTGTGGAAATACGCCGCGGCCTCGGCCGGGGTGATGCTGGGTATCGCCTGCGCACTCATCGGCCGGTTGGTCGGGTTGTGCGCAATGAAGATCATCTGGTTCACCGCCCCGGGGTTGACCTCAAGCTGATCGGCGGTGGAGTAGAAGTCCCAGACCATGTCGCTGGCGTTGGTCGACATGAACTGCACCCGTACCGAACGCGTCGGGTCGCTGACCTGGCTGCCCTCGTATTGCCCGCCGGTCTTGCCATTGATGCCGAATGCCTTGCACATCACGTCATACATGGGCACCAGGGCGAAGCCAAAGCCGAACATCACCACCGTCAGCAGCAGCAGGCGGGAGACCAGGCGCTTGAGCGACGAGCCTTTCATGGCGGCGCTCCTACTTCACTTCCGGTGGGGTCTGGAACGTGTGGTAAGGCGCAGGCGAGGGGATCGACCATTCCAGGCCCTCGGCGCCATCCCAGGGCTTGGCCGGGGCAGGTGCGCCGCCACGGATGCACTTGATGACGATGAACAGGAAGAACAGCTGCGTGGTGCCGAACAGGAAGGCCCCGATCGACGACACCATGTTGAAGTCGGCAAACTGCAGGTTGTAGTCGGGAATACGCCGCGGCATCCCGGCCAGCCCCACGAAATGCATGGGGAAGAAGGCCATGTTCATGCCGACGAACGACAGCCAGAAATGCAGCTTGCCGAGGGTCTCGTCATACATGTGGCCGGTCCATTTCGGTAGCCAGTAGTAGGCCGAGGCAAAGATGCCGAAAATCGCCCCGGGCACCAGCACATAGTGGAAGTGCGCCACCACGAAGTAGGTGTCGTGGTACTGGAAGTCCGCCGGGGCGATGGCCAGCATCAGCCCGGAGAAACCTCCGATGGTGAACAGGATGACAAAGGCAATGGCGAACAGCATCGGCGTCTCGAAGCTCAACGAGCCTTCCCACATGGTGCTGACCCAGTTGAACACCTTCACCCCGGTGGGCACGGCGATCAGCATGGTGGCGTACATGAAGAACAGCTCGCCGACCACCGGGATGCCGACCACGAACATGTGGTGGGCCCAGACGATGAACGACAGGAAGGCAATGGCGCCGGTGGCGTACACCATGGAGGTGTAGCCAAACAGCGGCTTGCGCGAGAACGCCGGGATGATCGAACTGACCGCGCCGAAAGCCGGCAGGATCATGATGTACACCTCGGGGTGGCCGAAGAACCAGAACACATGCTGGAACAGCACCGGGTCACCCCCACCGGCGGCGCTGAAGAAGCTGGTGCCGAAGTGGATATCCATCAGCATCATGGTCACCACGCCGGCCAGCACCGGCATCACCGCGATCAGCAGGAACGCGGTGATCAACCAGGTCCAGACGAACAGCGGCATCTTCATCAGCGTCATGCCCGGGGCGCGCAGGTTGAGGATGGTGGCGATCACGTTGATCGCGCCCATGATAGAGCTGATGCCCATCAGGTGGATGGCAAAGATGAAGAAGGTAACGCTGGCCGGGGCGTAGGTGGTCGACAGCGGGGCGTAGAAGGTCCAGCCGAAATTCGGCCCGCCGCCCGGGCTGAACAGGGTCGAAACCAGCAGCAGGAAGGCCGCCGGCAGCAGCCAGAAGCTGAAGTTGTTCATCCGCGGCAGGGCCATGTCGGGCGCGCCGATCATCAGTGGGATCATCCAGTTGGCCAGGCCGACGAAGGCCGGCATCACCGCGCCGAACACCATGATCAGGCCATGCATGGTGGTCATCTGGTTGAAGAACGCAGGCTCCACGATCTGGAGCCCGGGCTGGAACAGCTCGGCGCGGATGACCATGGCGAACGAGCCGCCGAGCAGAAACATCATGAAGGCGAACCACAGGTACATCGTGCCGATGTCCTTGTGGTTGGTGGTCAGCACCCAGCGCATCAGGCCCTTGGCCGGGCCGTGGGCGTGGTCATGGCCGTGGGCGTGGTCGTCGATCACTGCACTCATGTCCTGTCTCCTGCAATCCGCTGATTGCCGCGCAAAACCCGGTTCACTTGGCTTCTGCCTGCTTGAGCGCCAGCACGTCCTTCGGCGTGACCATGTCGCCCTTGTTGTTGCCCCAGGCGTTGCGCTCGTAGGTGACCACGGCGGCGATGTCGACTTCCGAAAGCTGCTTGCCGAACGCGGCCATCGCCGTGCCCGGGCGGCCGTGGTAAACGGTGCTCAGGTGTTCTTCCTTCGGCCCGGTGGCCACTTTCGAGCCTTTGAGCGCCGGGAACATCGGTGGCAGGCCCTGGCCCTCGGCCTGGTGACAGGCCACGCAGGTGGTGTGGTAGACCTTGTCGCCACGCTCGACCAGCTCTTCGAGCGTCCAGTCCTTGCTGGTCAGTTCCTTGAGCTTGGCGGCCTCGGCCTTGCGCTCGCCGAGCCAGGTGTCGTAATCGGCCTTGGACTTGACCTCGACCACCACCGGCATGAAGCCGTGGTCCTTGCCGCACAGCTCGGTGCACTGGCCACGATAGATGCCGGGCTTCTCGATACGGGCCCAGGCTTCGTTGACAAAGCCTGGGATGGCGTCGCGCTTGACCGCGAAGGCCGGCACCCACCAGGAGTGGATGACGTCGGCGGCGGTCACCAGAAAGCGCACCTTGGCACCCACCGGCAGCACCAGCGGCTGGTCCACTTCGAGCAGGTAATGCTCGTCCTTGGGCGCCTTGTTATGAATCTGATCGGAGGGGGTGGCCAGGTTGCTGAAGAATTCCACATCCTGGCCCAGGTACTTGTAGTGCCACTTCCACTGGTAGCCGGTGACCTGGATGTCAAGGTCCGATTCGCTGGCGTCATAGATGTCGATCAGGGTCTTGGTGGCCGGAATGGCCATGGCCACCAATATCAGGAAGGGGACGACGGTCCAGAGGATTTCCACCCAGGTATGCTCGTGGAAATGCGCAGGCTGCTGGCCAGTGGAACGGCGGTGGATGACCATGGACCAGAACATCGCACCAAACACAACGATGCCGATGATCACGCAGATCCAGAAGATCGTCATGTGCAGGTCGAACACGGCGTTGGAGACTTCCGTCGCCCCCGGGTGCATGTTCACTGTCCAGGCGGCGTTGGCCTGACCAAAAACCGACCACAACAGGAGGCCCATCCAGACATGTGGATGTCGCATCATTGCGGGTTCCCCTTCTCGTTCTTGTAGTCCCGGAGGCGTGGCCTGCGGCAAGAGGGAACGGCGGTCAAGACTACCTGGCTTCGACGACCGAGCCCCTGCAAAAGCAGTCGGGCCTCATCAACGAATCACGTTCCACCGGAGTATAGACAGCGACCAATGGCACGCAACGGCACCGGTGAAATGAACTTCACGAATCAGGAAAAAGCCTGCAAAGGCCCGGGCTTGATGGGTTATGGCAAAATACTGGCATCGCGATATGCCGAACTGCGCACACGTTTGCGCGATTTATAACAAATGCGTCTTAGGTATTCTGTATACCGAGCTAATTTAGTGTCTTCCGTCTGAAACGTCTTGTCCCTGGAGTTGTCATGAACATCGCCGCTGTACGCGAGCAGATTAGCCAAGCCCACGATCACGAAGGCCGCACCGGCCAACTGAAGGAGCGTCTCGAGCTGCAACTGCCTCACCTGCACCCCTCGATCCAACTGCCTGAGCAGGACGCCCAGGGTACTTTGGCGCGCTTCGTCAGCGCATACATCGATCAAGTTCCGGAGCTGCTGGAAGCTGCCCACAACGTGTCCCGCGAAGCGGGGATCGAATCCCAGATCAAACCAGTGCTGAAAATTGCCGAAGCCTATTTCCTGCAGCCGCCGAGCGTGATGCAGGGGCATGTGGGCCTCGATTGCCTGTTGGATGAGGCGTACCTTGCGCACCGCCTGGTGGAGGAGGTCAACGATCTGTACATCCGCCACTTCCAGCAGCCCCTGATCCCGGTCGACACCACCGTGGCCAACCTGATCGCCCACCAGTTGATCGGCGAAACCTTCGCCAACCAGCTGGATGAGGTAGTGCACCATTCGGTGGATGAAATGCTGGACGACGAAAGCTTCGCCGCAGAGTCGGTGGAAGCGTATCGCGAAACCCTCCGCAGCCCACAGACAGGCGAAGCCTGGAAGCGCTGGCCGTGCCTGTCGCGCCAGCTGAACGTAGAGTTTGGCCAGGCCAACGCCTGACCTGCCAAGCCGGTGGGGGAAAGCGCTCCCGCTGCTGCCCCCCATTTTCGATCATTACTGTCATCCGGCCGCCCAAGGGCGGCCTTTTTCATTTCAAGGTGATGACAATGACGATCAGAAGAAACCGGATCTACACGGACCTGCTGCGTAGTACCTATCGCACGATATGGGGCAACTGGGGCCTCAACACCTCCATCAAGCCTGGCGCGGTCGGCATCATCGACACCGACTCCGGCGACTTCAAGCTTGTCGCCGACTGCCTGCCCGGCGTCGAGATCAGCAAGAATCAGCAAAGCCGCAAGTGGGATTTCAAATCCACGGGTGTGACGTGCAGGAGCATCAACGCCAATGTCGGGGGGGTGATCTTTGACCCGAGTACCGGTGCCGAGGTCAAACCTGATGCCGCGCTGGAGTGGACCTTCGACAAAGAAAATTCCATTACTTCGGAGTTTGCGATCGCCGGGGAGCATGCCATCAGTAACCTCACCGTCCTCGACGACCAGTACGATTGGCTGCTCGCCCAGGCGCGCAAGTTGAACATGGCCACCGCCAGCGGTATCTCTGAAGGGTTTGGCGTGGTGACCTCGGTCATCTACGCCAGTAGTGGCCTGAATGCAGCGGCGAAGAAGAGCAAGGCCAGCTTCACCGTTTCGGGCAGCGCAAGCGGTCTGAACCGCCTGCTCGGTGAAGGCGGCATCAGCGGCAAAGGCAAGGCGAGCTACGTGTTCACCAGCAACTCCAGTGAAGTCGAGACGCATACCCTGCCGGCCAAAAGCGGTGAAGTGGCAACTGAACCTCTGCCCGTCGCCTATACCTTTGCCTCGTTCGCCGGCAGCCGTGTACTGATCCCGAGCTGGGTCGGCAAGATCGGCGTACTGAACCTGCTGGTGGACAGCAAGGCATCGTCCTTCACCACTTACACCACAAAGCTCACACTGTCCTACCAAACCCCGGCCGGCCCGGTCGAAGACTCAAGGACCGTGGTCGGTGGAAGCTCGGCCAGCTTCGGAGAAATCCCCCTGACCGCCACCGAAATGGTGCTGACTGCGGAGTTCATCAACATCGGCTCGAATACCCGCAAGTCGATGAGGTGGAACACGCCTGCCAGCGAGTGGCTAGGCGGCACCCGTACCGTGAACCTGACAGGTACCTGGCCGGGTGCACCGAACATGACCGAGGTCGAGAGCTGACCTCAAGTACCCGCAACGCTGCGTAAACGCCCTTCCACCCTGCGCTTGAGCCCCCGCTGCTCGATGCGCAGGTTGCAGCCGCTGGTCTTGCTCCAGTCCTCCAGCAGTTCCAGGCATGAATGGTCGATGTAGGTAAGGTTGGCCAGCGGAACATGCAAGGTACTGCCGGCAGGCACGCTATCGAGCACCTGAGTCAGTGCCGGCACCTTGAGAAACGTTGCCGCCCCGCTCAGGCGCAGCTCCATATGGCCACGAGGCTCCAGCTCAACAAGGCAGATTTTCAGGCGCGCGGCCTTGAATGCCAGCTTCAGCAATGTCAGCGCGAAGCCCAGCAACACACCGGTCAACAGGTCGGTGAAGATGATCGCCATGGCCGTCGCCACGTAGGTGAACATCGGCATCCGCCCATAGCGGCGCAAACCCCGCAGCGCCTTGAAATCAACCAGCTTGATGCCGGTGTAGACCAGCACGCCTGCCAGGCTCGCCACCGGAATCTGCTGCAGCACGCTGCTCAGTACCACCACGAACGCCAGTAACCACAAGCCATGCAGGATGGCCGAGGCACGCGTTTGCGCGCCGGCCTGGACGTTGGCCGAACTGCGCACGATTACACCGGTCATCGGCAAGGCTCCCAGGATCCCGCAGAGCATGTTGCCAATGCCTTGTGCCGAGAGCTCGCGATCAAAGTCCGAGCGCTGGCCGCTGTGCATTCGATCCACCGCTGCCGCCGACAACAAGGTTTCAGCACTGGCGATGAAGGCCAGCGCGAAGGCTGCCACCAATAGGGTCGGGTCGGCGAGCCGCATCAGGTCATCCGGGCGGATCCAGTCGATCGCTTCGGACAGGTCAGCCGGCACTTGCACGCGGTTCACCGGCAGCGCCAGCCACATGGCGACGGCGGTCATTGCCGCCACGCCCAACAACGCACCGGGCACGAAACGCAGCTTCTGTGGCCGCAGGCGCTCCCAGGCCCACATGATGGCAATGGTACCTAGCCCGAGCGCACCGGCCATCCAGCCTGAACCTGCATGTTCCAGCGGCAAGGCAGCGCTCACGGTCGCGGGAAACTCAAGCAGGTTCTGCATGCCCGACGGCTGCGGCGCCGTGTCGAACATGACATGCACCTGCGACAGTACGATCAGCACACCAATGCCAGCGAGCATGCCGTACACCACGGCCGGCGCCGTGACACGGAACCAGCAGCCCAGGCGCAGGCGCCCGGCCAGCAATTGCAGAATCCCCGCCAGCAGCAGGATAGGCCCGAGCATCGCCATGCCATGTTGGCGTACCAGCTCGAACACCAACACCGCCAAGCCAGCCGCCGGCCCACTGACCTGCAACGGCGAACCCGCCAGGAAGCCGACCACGATACCTCCGATGATGCCAGTGATCAGGCCCTTGGCCGGTGGCATGCCCGAGGCGATCGCGATGCCCATGCACAACGGCAGGGCAACCAGGAACACCACCACCGACGCCAGCAACTCACGCGGCAAGGCCGCTTTCAACTGTGTCATGTTCACCATCTTTCTCCTTTCTCTGTCGCACGGCCATTCCGCTGGCCGTGGGCACGTTTGATCCCTGACGAGCGCGCAGGCGCGGGCCGCCAGCGAGATCGCCGGCAGGGCAGTCAGGGCATTTTCAAGGCAGCCGAAGGCCGCGCCACACCCGCGGTGGGTGCAGCCGGCTATTCAAGGTTCAGCTGTGGACGGGTCGCTTAGTAGCGGCCTCTCGGAGTGGCACTTGGCACCGGCTGGCCAGCGGCCAGGGGCAGGAAGCTGTCGCTGACAGCGTCGTAGGCTTCGATCTTGCTGGTCTCGATGTCGTACACCCAGCCATGGATGTACAGCTCACCTGCGGCGAGGCGCGACGCAACCGACGGGTGCGTACGCAGGTGATGCAACTGGGCGATCACGTTTTCCTTGGTCAGCACTTGCATGGTTTCGTGCTCGCTGCCGCAGGAACAGTTGTTCTCGACCACGGTGCGGGCAACTTCCGCATGGCGCAGCCAGGCGGAAACCGTTGGCATCTTGGCCAATGACTGCGGGTTGAGCACCGCACGCATGGCGCCACAGTCCGAGTGACCGCAAATGATAATGTGATGGACCTTCAATGCCGATACGGCGTACTCGATGGCGCTGGACACGCCGCCGTTCATCTGGCCGTAAGGGGGTACCACGTTACCGACGTTACGGGTCACGAACAGGTCGCCCGGCGAGCTCTGAGTGATCAGCTCGGGGACAATGCGCGAGTCGGCACAGGTGATGAACATGGCGCGCGGGGTTTGCGCGGTGGCGAGCTTCTTGAACAGCTCCTGCTGCTCGGGGAAGACATCATGGTGAAAGCGCAGGAAGCCGTCGACGATGTGCTTCAGGGCGGCATCGGCGCTCTCCGCGGGGGCTTGCGGAACGACCTTGGATGGGTCCTTGACGGGCATGATTCATCCTCTTGACGGTGTGTAGGTAAATCCATTTTACCGGTGAAAGATTCTGGCTATGCGCAGATTTAGATGACGCGCGAGAGCGATAGATCACAGTCTTCGTTGACTGGATTCCTACGCTAGCGGGGAAAACTTAACTGAAACTTAATTCGGAGGCTCTAGAACGGGTGTTCCAGATCGAAAAGGCGGGAACTGAATAATAGCAAAAAAGCATCAACTGCCAAGTGCCATTAGCACAATTATCGTCTCGGATTAGCTGGGCTAGGGATGGCCACTGCCATCAGAACAACGCCATCTGCCCACCCGGCGGGCAGAACGCCGAACAGTCCAGGGAATGCGCCTCGCGCGCGGCGAAGTCCAGGCGCTTCATGGCCTTGGCAAAACGCTGCGCCAACAACTCGGCAAAGACCCCTTCGCCACGCATCCGCGCACCAAAGCGGCTGTCATACAACTCGCCGCCCCGGCTCTGGCGAATCAGGCTGAGCACATGGGCCGCGCGCTGCGGATAATGGTCCTGTAGCCACTGTTCGAACAACGGCGCCACTTCCAACGGCAAACGCAGCATCATGTAGGCAGCACTCTGTGCGCCGGCTTCCTTGGCAGCCTCCAGCAAGTGCTCCAACTCGCTGTCGTTGATCATCGGAATCATTGGTGAACACAGCACACCCACCGGCACACCGGCCTCGCGCAATACGCGAATGGCCCGCAACCTGGCATTGGGTGACGCCGCGCGCGGCTCAAGCACCCGCTTGAGGTCATCGTCCAAGGTAGTGAGGCTGATCATCACCCGGGCCAGACGCTGGCTGGCCATTTCGGCCAGCAGGTCGAGGTCGCGCAATACCAGCGCGCCCTTGGTCACGATGGTCACCGGGTGCCGAAACCGCAGCAGCACTTCCAGTATCCGCCTTGTCAGTTGCTGCTCCCGCTCGATCGGCTGGTAAGGGTCGGTGTTGGAGCCCAGGTTGATGGGTGCACAGACGTAGCCCGGCTTGCTCAGCTGTTGCGCAAGCACTTCGGCTGCGTTGGTCTTGGCAATCAGCTTGGTCTCGAAATCCAAACCTGGAGACAGATCCCAGTAGGCATGCGAAGGGCGGGCATAGCAGTAGATGCAACCATGCTCGCAACCTCGGTAGGGATTGATCGAACGGTCGAAGGGGAGGTCGGGGGAAGTGTTGCGGCTGATGACCGATTTCGCCGTCTCGATGCGCACCTCGGTGCCCTGGGTCTGGGGCACCTCCCGGTACCAGCCGTCATCCTCCGCCACCGAATGGTTGGGTGCGAAGCGGTTATGCGGATTGTGAGCCGTGCCACGGCCCTTTAACGCTGTTGTAGGTATCATCGCTAACCCCTGATACTGTATTCATATACAGTATCCGCATCCCTGCGATATGACCAGCCCCTCCGATCAGGACACGCCGTGCCAGCGCAAATAGGCTTGCTGGTTGGGCGAGCGCCCGAGGAAGGTTTCCAGCCCCTCCCTCAGCGGGCGTGACGCACCCGGCTCGAACAGCGCCTCCTGCAATGCCTTGCCTGTGGCACGGTTCAGCAAGCCATTGGCTTCGAAGCGGGTAAACAGGTCGAATGCATGAACATCGGCCCATAGGTAGGCATAAAAACCTGCATCGTAACCAGTGACCAGGTGATCGAAGGCATGGGCGGGCCGCTCGAAATCAGCCAACGGCCAATACCCACAACGCTCGCGCGCATCGGCCAGGCGCTGAGCCAGGCTTCTGCCGTCCAACGGCGTGTCATGCAGGTCCAGATCGAAGAGTGCCAGGCTCAGGTCACGCCCACTGTCCCCGATGTCGGCTTGGCGATACTGACCCAGGAAGCGTTCAGCCTCGGTCTGGCTCATGCCGCTGCCATCCCGGCGCGGCGTGGCAATGGAGGCCAGGTAGCGTGCATCCCACACCCAACGCTCGAACAACTTGCCGAAAAGCTCCACACCATCGGTACCCAGTTCGGTCACGTTGGACATGACATGGTTGCCGGTGCGTACCAACAGGTGATGCAGGGCATGGCCGAACTCGTGGTACAGCTTGCGCAGCGACAGGTGATCCAACAGCGGCTCGGCGCCCGCCAGTGCAGCTGGAATATCACTGTTCACCACCACCACCGCTGCGTGATAGATACCCTCGGCATCCACCCGGCGGTTACGGACATAGTTGGTATACACCGCATCGGCCTGCTTGCCAGCATGCTGAACTGCATCCAGGTAGAAGAAACCAACACGGGCGTGATCCTGCCAAACCTCGAAGGTTTGCACGCTAGCGTCCCACGTCGCCAGTGCCACGGGCTGCAGCTCAAGGGCAAAGAGTCGCTGCGCCAGGTCGACCAGGGCCGCCACTACCGTTTTCAGCGGGAAGTGCTCGCGGAACTCGGTGTCAGCCTGCACCTCGCCGCCACGGTTCTGTAGATAGCCAACATCCCAGGGTTCGACCTGTTGCAGGTGTTGAACCACTGCCTGTCGTTGAAGACCCGCACGCCATTGCTCCAGCGCAGGGCGCAGATCCTTTGCCAGTGCATACAGAAATTCGCGTACCTGACTGGCCGAGCCGGCGCTCTTGGCAAGCAGGCTGAGTTCGAGGTGACTGGCGTAGCCCAACAAACGGGCTTTCTCGTCCAGCAGCTGTGCCAACCGCTGTAGGTGGGTACCGTTATCCGCTTGAGCATCGCTGCTTACACCGCGCAGGTGAAAGGCGCGATAGACCCTTTCGCGTAGCGGGCGATGCTGCGCCTGGTTTAGGACTGCCTCGGTGACGGCGGTTTCACACGCAATGAGCCAGCCTCGTTCCCCAGCCGCTTTAGCCTGTGCCGCCAGCTCCTCGCGCAGCCTTTGCGGCAGCCCCTGCAACTGCGCCTCGTTTTCAATCAGCAGCCCAGGCCGGCCTATATTGCCCAGATAGGTTGCCCGCAGCGCGCCAATCTGAGCCTGCAACTGGGCAAGACGGGGTTTGTCCTGTTCTGCCAGCGCGGCGCCGCTTATAGCGAACTTGCGGAGGTGCCAGCGCAGGGTGGCACGCTTGGCGGCATCCAGGTTCACGCCGTTGGCCGTGCTCGCCAAACGCTCATACAAGACCTGCAGCCGACTGTTGCAGAACTTCTGGTCGAAGCGCGTTACCACCTTGTCGAAATAGCTGCCCAATGCCTGCCCCCAGTCAGCGCCCTTGCCCACAAGTGGCAAACACGCGTAGAGCACTGCCAGTAGCTGTGCGTCCAGGTCATCTACCGCCAGCACTAGGTCGTCCCAGGTAGGAAGGGCCTGCTGCCGCTCGATGATCCGCGCAATGCCTTGCTCATGCGCCTCTAGCACGTAATCGAAGGCGTCAGCCATGTTTTCGAGGGTAATCGATGGATAGTCGATCGGATTTTGGCTGCTTTGCAGCAGAGGGTTGTCCACGGTACTTCACCTTGCTCATGTCGAGGAGCAAGCGAGCATGCATGGCTGGCGAGGGAGAAATGGCCTGAGTATCTACTACCGGCGAGCGGCATGGGCATGCCTGCCTGGGCACATGGCCCAGGCAGGCAAGACGGCTTTATTCAGCCGGTTTCTTCAGCTTCGGGTTAGGGAAGAACTGCACGGTCTGGACCTTGGCCGGCGTCGCCTTCGGCGCCAGCTGATTGACCCGCGTACCGAGTTCCTTGGGCACCGACAGGCCCTGCTCGTTGAGGGTGTCGGTGAAGCCACAGGCCACGCACTCGCGATGCGGCACGTCGTCTTCGCTCCACATCATCAGCTTGTCGGGCTCGCTGCACGCCGGGCACACCGCCCCGGCGATGAAGCGTTTCTTGGTCTTGTTCACAGCTACCTCGGTCATGCCGCAGCGTCCTCGGTCAGGCCACTGTGGCGCAGCAATGCATCAATGGAAGGCTCACGCCCACGGAAGTCCACGAACAGCTCCATGGGCTCACGCGAGCCGCCGCGGGCCAGGATCGCTTCGCGGAACGCACGGCCGGTCTCGGCATTCAGCACGCCTTCTTCCTCGAAGCGCGAGAAGGCGTCGGCCGACAGCACTTCAGCCCACTTGTAGCTGTAGTAGCCGGCCGCATAACCGCCAGCGAAGATGTGCGCGAAGCTATTGGGGAAGCGGTTGTACGCCGGTGGGCGCATCACCGACACCTCGTCACGCACGCCCTCGAGCACCTGCAGCACGCTGCGGCCATCGCCGTGGCTGGCGTGCAACTCGAAGTCGAACAGCGAGAACTCCAGCTGACGCACCATCATCATGCCGGACTGGAAGTTCTTCGCCGCCAGCATCTTGTCCAGCAGGTCCTGGGGCAAGGCTGCACCGGTTTCGTAATGGCCGGAGATCAGCGCCAGGCCTTCCGGCTCCCAGCACCAGTTTTCCATGAACTGGCTCGGCAGTTCGACTGCGTCCCAGGCCACACCGTTGATGCCGGAAACACCGGCGTGCTCGATGCGGGTCAGCATGTGGTGCAGGCCGTGGCCGAATTCGTGGAACAGGGTGGTGACTTCATCGTGGGTCAGCAGCGCTGGCTTGCCAGGCGCAGCCGGGGTGAAGTTGCACACCAGGTTGGCGACCGGGCTCTGCAGCTCGCCGCCAGCGGTACGGCGGCGGTCGCGGGCGCCGTCCATCCAGGCACCGCCACGCTTGTTGGCGCGGGCGTAGAGGTCGAAGAAGAAGCGGCCGACGTGCTGGCCGTTTTCCGTGATCTCGAACAGGCGAACGTCCGGGTGCCAGCTGTCGAAGCCTTTGAGTTCGGCGATCTCGATGCCGTACAGGCGCTGCACGATGCTGAACAGGCCGCTGAGCACCTTGTCGATCGGGAAGTAGGCGCGCAGGGCTTCCTGCGACACGCTGTAACGCTGCTCGCGCAGCTTTTCGCCGAAGTAGCCGGCGTCCCAGCTGGCCAGCTCGGGGGTACCCTGCTCGGCGGCGTAGGCCTTGAGCTGCTCCAGGTCCTGGGCGGCGAATGGCTTGGAACGCTTGGCCAGGTCACGCAGGAAGCTCAGCACCTGGTCGCTGGACTCGGCCATCTTGGTGGCCAGGCTCAGTTCAGCGTAGTTCGGGTAACCCAGCAATTGCGCCAGCTCCTGGCGCAGGTCGAGGATCTGCTGCATGACCGGGCCGTTGTCGAACTGGCCGGCATTCGGGCCCTGGTCCGAGGCACGGGTGCAGTAGGCGGCGTACAGCTCTTCGCGCAGGGCGCGGTCGCTGGCGTAAGTCATCACCGCATAGTAGCTGGGGAATTCCAGGGTGATCAGCCAGCCGTCGAGGCCCTTGGCCTGGGCGGCAGCGGCCATCTGCGCCTTGGCCGAATCGGTCAGGCCGGCCAGCACGGATTCGTCGGTGACGTGCTTGGTCCAGGCCTGGGTGGCGTCGAGCAGCTGATTGGAGAAGCGGCTGCCCAGCTCGCTGAGCTTACTTTGCACTTCGGCATAACGCTGCTGCTGGTCGGCCGGCAAGTCGATGCCCGACAGGCGGAAGTCACGCAGGGCGTGGTCGAGGATAGTCTTCTGCGCCACGTCGAAACCCGCGGCTTCCGGGCTGCTGAGCAACGCCTGATAGGCTTCGAACAGCGCACGGTTCTGGCCCAGTTCGGTAGAGTAGGCACTCAGCGCTGGCAGGCAAGACTCATAAGCCTCGCGCAGCTCCTGGCTGTTGCACACAGCATTTAGGTGGCTGACCGGGCTCCAGGCGGCACCCAGGCGGTCGTTCAGTTCGTCCATGGCCAGCACCAGGCCGGCCCAGGTAGGGTTGCTGCCCTGCTGTTCGAGGATCTCGGCAATGGCTTTACGGTTGTCGGCCAGGATCGCTTCGATCGCCGGCAACACGTGTTCGGCACGGATTTGCGAGAAGGGCGGCAGATCGTAGGACTGCAGAAGCGGGTTGTTCGCACTCACGGTTCGGATACCTTGGCAGGAGAAACACTGCCCCATCTTAATTACAATCGACGCCGACCGCAGCAGGCAGCCTGCCTATCGGCACAGATGAGAGACGCTATCATGGCCATCCGCAGCTTCCAGCAACACACTCCGAAAGTGGGACTCAGGGCTTTTGTCGACCGGTCGGCGGTGGTCCTGGGCGATGTGGAAATCGGTGAAGACAGCTCTATCTGGCCGCTGACGGTGGTCCGCGGCGACATGCACCGCATCCGCATTGGCGCACGCACCAGCGTGCAGGACGGCAGCGTGCTGCACATCACCCACGCAGGGCCCTTCAACCCCGACGGTTTTCCGCTGATCATCGGTGACGAGGTGACCATCGGCCACAAGGTCATGCTGCATGGCTGCACCCTGGGCAACCGCATTCTGGTCGGCATGGGCAGCACCATCATGGATGGCGCCATTGTCGAAGACGAAGTCATCATCGGTGCCGGCAGCTTGGTACCGCCCGGCAAACGCCTGGTCAGTGGCTACCTGTACATGGGCAGCCCGGTTAAACAAGTCCGCCTGCTCAACGACCAGGAGCACGCCTTCTTCCCTTACAGCGCCGGCAACTACGTCAAGCTCAAGGACCAGCACCTGGCCGAAGGCTACGACCAACCGGAATGAACCCGACTACCGAGACGCACATGCACCAGCAGAATATTCTCTTCGACCTCGACGGCACGTTGACCGACCCACGTCTGGGGATCACCCGCTCGATCCAGTACGCCTTGGCCAAGCTGGGCATCGACGAGCCCGACCTGGCCCGCCTTGAACATTTCATCGGCCCGCCTCTGCTGCAGGCTTTCATGCAGTTCTACAGCTTCGATGAAGCCAAGGCGTGGGAAGCGGTGAACTTCTACCGGGAACGATTCCGGGTCACCGGCCTGTACGAAAACCTGGTGTTCGAGGGAGTACCAGAGCTGCTCGAAGCGCTGAATGGCCAGGGCCGGAGGCTGTACATCGCCACCTCCAAACCCTGGGAATTCGCCCGTGAAATTGCCCGGCACTTCGCTTTCGACCACCACTTCAAGGTGATCTACGGTAGCGAAATGGACGGCACACGAACCAACAAGGTCGAGCTGATCCGCCACTTGCTGGACGAAGAAGGGCTCGATCCGGCGCAGACGCTGATGATCGGCGACCGCAAGCATGACCTGATCGGGGCTCGCAGCAATGGCTTGCAGGCGGTGGCGGTGGGGTATGGGTTCGGTAGCCGGGAAGAGCTGGTAGCCGAGGAGCCGGCTTTCCACTTCGCTACCGTGGCCGATATGCATCAGGCCTTTATTCAAGGCTGAGGGCCATGGGGCTGGGTTGCAGCTCTTGCGCGACACACGGCCGCTCCTACTGGAGCACGCAATCCCTTGTAGGAGCGGCCTTGTGTCGCGAAAGGGCCGCAGAGCCGCCCCAAAATCTCAAAAACTCACATCAGCCGCTGCAACGCGGCTTTCCTTTCCTCGATCGGCAACCGCCCCAAAGCCTCGACCCGCTCGTAAAACCTCCCCCAATCCCCGTTTACCTCCCGGAAGAGGGCCGCAAACGCCGGCACCCACTGGTCATAAAGCCCGAACGGCAACAGCTTGGCATTGCTCAACGGCGCATAGATCCAGGCGTCATAGCGCTTGTCGCCATTCCACTGGCTGTCCCGCACCTGCTTGTACTCAGCCCGCAAACGCTCGAACTCCGCCTGCTTGGCCTCCCGCTTGTGCGCATCGTCCTGCGGCCCGGCATAGATCGCCTGCAACCGCTCGCGGCTGGCCAGCACCAAGCGGGTGAACTGGTCGCTCTGCTGCAACTTATCCGCGCTGACCGGCGCAAGCCCACGCGCTGCACGCCATTGCCGCGTGCCTTCCTGCTCGACGAAGGTGGCAAACGACTCGTTGAACTCGGTGTCGTCCTGCACATAAAAGCGCTGATGAGCCAGCTCATGGAAGATCAGCGTGGCCAGCCGCTCATCCCCCCAGCCGACCATCGACGACAGGATCGGGTCATCGAACCAGCCCAGCGTCGAGTATGCCTCGACACCGCTCACGTACACGTCCAGGCCTTGCTGGCGCATCACCGCCGCCGCCCCCCGCGCAGCGCCCTGGCGGTAATAGCCCCGGTAAGCGACGCAGCCAGCGACGGGGAAGCAGTGAGTGACCGGCTGCAGCGACAACTCAGGTGTGGCGAACACGTTCCACACCACATAGGGGCGTTGCAGGTCGGCGTAGAGCCGGTAACTGCGGTTATCAGGCAGCTTCAGCTGTTCGCTGGCAAACAACCGTGCTTTTTCTGCATGCGCGAGGCGATCACGCAAGCGCGGGCTGCTGGCCGGGTCGGCGATCACCTGGTCCACAGGTTGGCGCGCCCGCAGCAACTGCCATTGCCCCTCGGCCAGCTGGCCGTAATACCCAAGGGTGCTGCAACCGTTCAGCAGAAAGGCACCCAGCAGCGGAACCAAACGCCTGAAAAAGCGGTCGAGTGGCCCAGGGCCTGAGCGCTTGAAAAGAACAAAGAGATCCATCTGGGGCTATCCAACTCGCTCAAGGCCTATGCGCTCCAAGACTATCTCGCCAAGGGGGAGTTTCGCCATGCGTGCACTGTTGGTCACCAGCTCATTGCTGCTGATGTCTGCCTGTTCGACCCTGCCGGACCCGGACCCGAACCTGGCCTGGGTAGACCTCACCCCTTACGGCGATACTTCGCTGGACGCCACCCAGGTGGACGAGCGCGAATGGGCCGATAGCCGCTACTTCGAAGTGCAACCCGGCAGCCACGAGCTGACCGTGCGCTACCAGTTCCCGGTCACGCCGAGCAATATCGGCCCGGTCGACGAGCCACTGTGGCGTGATTGCCAGGTCAAGCTGACCTTCAAGGACTTCAGCGCCGGCCAGCGCTACCAGCTGCATGCCGGCAGTATCGGCTTCCGCCCATGGATCAAACTCTACGACCACCAGCAGAAGCTGGTCGGTCAGGGCCTGCCAGCAGGTTGCCAACGCACCTGAACGACACAAACGGCGCTATGCTTGTAACTCGTGTATCGCGAGTGGGAGTTTTGCCATGCGCCAGCCCATGATGCTGATCGCCCTCAGTGCACTGGGGGCTTGCGCCAGCCCCTTGCCCCCCGTCGACCCCAGCAAGGCCTGGGTCGATCTCTACACCGTCACCCCTGGCCGCCTGCTGATGGCCGACCGCCTGGATGGTCAGCGCCTGGACGATGGCCGCTACTTCCAGATAACCCCCGGCAAACATGAACTGGTGGTGCGGTTCGATTACGAGATCTATGCCGGCGGCATGCTCACCAGCCCGAAAGATCGTACCTGTTACCTGACTGTACGCTTCGATGACTTCAAGGCGGGTGAACGCTATCGGCTAGAGGCGCGAGCGCCAGTGATGGACCCGCAGGTGCTGCTATACGACGCCAGTCGCAAGGTGGTGGTGAACGAGCCGAGCGACGTGTTCTGCATTCCGTAACAAACACTGGGGCCGCAATGCGGCCCCAGTCATTCAACGATCGTTTTTCTGGTAAATGATCTTCTTCGTCCCGCCATCGCAAGTACCGACGATCATGTTCTGATCCTTGACCTCACTGTTGGGCACGATTTCCAAGGTGTAGGACGTGACACCCTGGGCCTGGATCTTGGCTTCGATCTCAGCCTTGAGTTCTTCGCACGGTTTCACCGCCGCCAATGCAGAAGTGGCCACAAGCGAAGCCAGCACGGCGATTGCTACGCGAATCATGGAACGGCTCCTGGCAAGGCAGCTGCGCTGCCGACGCTGTTTAGACTACAGCAAACCGCCGCCGTTGCGCCGCCTAGCCCACCAACGTGGCGTCCAGGCTGATCTTTGCATTCAGCACCTTCGACACCGGGCAACCGGCCTTGGCCTTGTTGGCGATTTCGAGGAACTGCGCCTCGCTGGCCCCTGGCACCTTGGCCTTGAGAATCAGGTGCACGGCAGTGATGGCAAAGCCGTCGGGTTGTTTGTCCAGCGTGACTTCAGCAATGGTATCGATGCGATCCGCAGTCAACCCGGCCTCACCGAGCATCATCGACAGCGCCATCGAGAAGCAACCCGCATGGGCCGCGCCAATCAGCTCTTCCGGGTTGGTCCCGGGCGAGCCCTCGAAACGGGTATTGAAACCGTATGGGTTCTGCTTGAGTGCACCACTTTCAGTTGAAAGCAGGCCTTTGCCATCCTTCAGGCCACCTTGCCAGATCGCCGATGCTGTCTTTTTCATGATGCCTCCTGGTCGTAGGGTTACTTACCTACATTTTCGAGGTCAGCGTCCTACAGCAAGTTCAGAGCAATCGCGCAGTGAGCATTGAATCCTCCAAATCTGCCCATACACAGTCAAAAGGGCCTGCGGGCCAACCACTCTTGCGGAGGCTCCGATGACGCAGCTGCGTGACCTGAAGATTTCTACCCTCGACCTGGTGCCAGTGCGCGCCGACAAAGGCCCGGCGCAATCACTGCACAACTCGCTGGACCTGGCCCGGCATGTCGAACGGTTTGGCTACAACCGCTTCTGGGTGGCCGAGCACCACAACATGGACGGCATCGCCAGTTCGGCCACTTCGGTGCTGATCGGCTACTTGGCAGGAGGAACTTCGACCATCCGTGTCGGTTCCGGCGGCATCATGCTACCCAACCATGCGCCGCTGGTGATTGCCGAGCAGTTCGGCACATTGGCCAGCCTGTATCCCGGGCGTATCGACTTGGGCCTTGGCCGCGCGCCTGGCTCCGACCAGATGACGGCCTACGCCTTGCGCCGCGACCGCGCTGGCAGCGCCGACGATTTCCCGGATGACGTCGAGGAGCTGTCGCGCTACCTCGGCCCGCGCACCGATGATCAAAAAGTGATCGCCGTACCCGGCCACGACACCGACGTGCCCCTGTGGCTGCTTGGTTCCAGCCTGTTCAGCGCCCAACTGGCAGGCATGCGCGGCATGCCGTACGCCTTTGCCTCGCACTTCGCCCCGCGCTACATGCATGAGGCGATCCGCATCTATCGCGCCCACTTCAAGCCATCAACCACGCTGGACAAGCCCTATGTGATGCTGGGCATTCCGATGGTCGTGGCAGACACCGACGAGCAGGCCGAGTACCTGGCCACCTCGGTATACCAGCGCATCCTGGCGTTGATTCGCGGACAAAGCCTGATGCAGAAACCACCTGTGCCGAGCATGGATGGGCTGTGGTTACCCCATGAGCGTGACGCGGTGGGAAGTTTCCTGGGCCTGGCGATGATCGGCAGCCCGCAGAAGGTCAGGGCCAAGGTGGAGGTGCTGCTGGAGCAGACCGGGGCGGATGAACTGATCTTTACCTGTGACTTGTATGAGCATGCGGACCGGATCCGGTCCTATGAGCTGATGGCGCAGGCCTTGAAAAGCGATTGACCTTCTTCGCGGGTAACCCCGCGAAGAATGCAACGCATCAGCCACGGCGGTAGACAATCTCCTTGCTACCGCCCTCACAGCTGCCTATCACCTTGCCGGCCGGCTCGCCCTTGTTGACGACCTCCAGCTTGTAGCCCTTCACACCCTTGGCATCCAGCTTCGCTGCGATCTCCGCCTTGAGCTCTTCGCACGGTTTCCCGGCCGCCATCGCACCGCCCGCCAAAGCCATCAAACCCACAGCCAGCATCAGTTTCTTCATCGATCGCATTCCTTGTACAGATGAGAAAAGACCAAAAGGGCGCCGCTGAGGCGCCCTCCGGAGTTATAACGCCATCACGCCAGGCTATTCCAGCCCGGGAATGTTTCAGCTGTTGGCGATACGGAAGCCAACCTTCAGCGTGACCTGGAAATGCGCCGCTTTGTTATCGCGGATATGGCCACGGGTCTCGACCACTTCGAACCACTCCAGGTGTTTGATGCTCTTGCCGGCTTCGGCCAAGGCATTGTTGATCGCCTCTTCGATACTGGTGGCAGACGAACCCACCAGCTCGATCTTCTTGTAGGTGTGATGATCGGTCATGAGCGCTCTCCTTGGGTGACAGTGAAATTGAGCCTAGCAGCGCAGGCCTGGTTTACCTGCGAGCCGCCGCCTTTCGATAAAGTTCGATCGCACTTTCCCGTAGCCCGGGGGTCGCAATCCTTACAGCCCATACTGCAAAGGAGAGTCAACATGCACCGCAACTCGCTGCGTAAAACGTCCCTGGAAAGCATGGAAGCGGAGATCGAAAGCCTCCTGAAAAGCCTGGAGAACCTGAAGCACGATGCGTCCGAGGAAACCCAGAAGTCAGTGAAGGCCATGCGCAGCAACGCCGAAAGCGCGCTGCGCCACTCGCGCAGCCTGATCAGCGATGCCTATGAAGAAGTCAAAGAGCGCACCCGCCAGACCGGCATCGCCACCCGCGACTACGCCCAGGAGCACCCGTACACCACAGCGGGCGTTGCCATAGGCGCGCTGGGCCTGCTGGCGGCGTACCTGCTGTGCAAGCGCAACTAAGCGCTCTGCCTGGCCAGCTCGGCGCGTAGCCACTGCGCCAGCTGCTCGGCGCGCCCGTCTGCGGCGCGCCGGGGCACCCACAGCGCCAGCGCGGCAGGGGTCGGCGAAAAACCCCAAGGTGCACTCAAGCGGCCTGCCCGCAAGTCATCGGCCACCAGGGGTTGTGGCGCAATCGCGACACCCAGGCCGGCAACCGCCGCCTCCAGCAAGTAATACAAATGCTCGAACGCCTGGCCGTACTTCAACGAGCCAGCCTCCAGGCCTTGTTCTGCCACCCAGGTTGGCCAAGCCTGCGGCCGCGAAGTGGTATGCAGCAGGGCTTCATCCAGCAGGGCTTTGGCGGGTGCGGCCTGCAAGCGGTCGAAGCCGGCGAAGTGTGGGCTCAGCACAGGGCCGATGCGCTCCTTCGCCAGCACGTGGACCTGCATGTCCGCCGGCCACGGCGGTTCGGCATACACCAGCAACGCATCCAGCCCCGGCCGACGGGGATCGAGATCGCCTTCGCCTGCCGACAGGTGCAGGCGCAGTTCGGGCAGGTCAGCCTTCAACCGCCCCAATCGGGGGATGAACCAACGCGCCAGCAAGCTGCCGGAACAACCCAGCACGAACGGTGCCTCGCTCACATCCCGGCTCAACTCAGCGCACACACTGCGCAGGCGGTCGAACGCCTCACCACTTGCGTCACGCAGGCGCACCCCGGCATCTGTGAGTTTGATGCCGCGCCCGTCCTTGACGAACAGGGCCACGCCCAGGTGCTCTTCCAGCACCTTGATCTGCCGGCTGACGGCGCCGTGGGTGACGTGCAGCGCCTCGGCCGCCTGGCTGACACTGTTGAGCCTGGCAGTGGCCTCGAAGGCCCGCAGGGCATTGAGAGGAGGGAGGTCGTGGGCCATTTTACCTGTGAGTTTTTCTGACGAGTTTGCGCAATCTTATCGGTTTTCAGCCGGGCTTGCCGTGGTTAGAGTAAAGCCCATCACCCATTCATTACGCCCTGGAGCGCCCCATGACCCAGTCCCAATACCGTCCCGGCCCCGACGCCAACGGCCTGTTCGGCTCATTCGGCGGCCGCTACGTGGCCGAAACCCTGATGCCGCTGGTGCTGGACCTGGCCCGCGAATACGAAGCGGCCAAGGCCGACCCGAAGTTCCTCGAAGAGCTCGCCTACTTCCAGCGCGACTACATCGGCCGCCCGAACCCGCTGTACTTCGCCGAACGCCTGACCGAGCACTGCGGCGGTGCGAAGATCTTCTTCAAGCGTGAAGAACTCAACCACACCGGCGCGCACAAGGTGAACAACTGCATCGGCCAGGTGCTGCTGGCCAAGCGCATGGGCAAGAAGCGCCTGATCGCTGAAACCGGCGCCGGCATGCACGGCGTGGCCACCGCCACCGTTGCTGCACGCTTTGGCCTGCCCTGCGTGATCTACATGGGTGCCACCGACATCGAGCGCCAGCAGGCCAACGTGTTCCGCATGAAGCTGCTGGGAGCAGAGATCGTCCCGGTCACCGCGGGTACCGGTACCCTGAAAGACGCCATGAACGAGGCCCTGCGCGACTGGGTCACCAACGTCGACGACACCTTCTACCTGATCGGCACCGTGGCCGGCCCACACCCGTACCCGGCGATGGTCCGCGATTTCCAGTCGATCATCGGCAAGGAAACCCGCGCCCAGCTGCAAGAGAAGGAAGGCCGCCTGCCGGACAGCCTGATCGCCTGCGTTGGCGGTGGCTCCAACGCCATGGGCCTGTTCCATGAGTTCCTCGAAGAACCGAGCGTGCAGATCATCGGCGTCGAAGCCGGTGGCCACGGCGTGCACACCGACAAGCACGCCGCCAGCCTGAACGGCGGCGTACCGGGCGTGCTGCACGGCAACCGTACCTACCTGCTGCAGGACGATGACGGCCAGATCACCGACGCCCACTCGATTTCCGCCGGCCTCGACTACCCGGGCATCGGCCCGGAGCACGCCTACCTGCACGAAGTGAAGCGCGTCGAATACGTCAGCATCACCGACGACGAAGCGCTGGATGCGTTCCATGCCACCTGCCGCCTGGAAGGCATCATTCCGGCGCTGGAAAGCTCCCATGCCCTGGCCGAAGCGATCAAGCGCGCACCGAACCTGCCCAAGGATCACCTGATGGTGATCTGCCTGTCCGGCCGCGGCGACAAAGACATGCAAACCGTGATGAACCACATGGCAGCCCAGGAGAAACAGGCATGAGCCGTCTTGAACAACGCTTCGCCGAGCTGAAGGCCGAAGGCCGCTCCGCGCTGGTCACCTTCGTCACTGCTGGCGACCCGGGCTACGACGCTTCGCTGCAGATCCTCAAGGGCCTGCCGGCTGCCGGCGCCGATGTGATCGAACTGGGCATGCCGTTCACCGACCCGATGGCCGACGGCGTGGCCATCCAGCTCGCCACCCTGCGCGCCCTGGAAGCCGGCCAGACCCTGGCCAAGACCCTGCAGATGGTTCGCGAATTCCGTGTGGATAACCACACCACGCCGATCGTGCTGATGGGCTACTACAACCCCATCCATCGCTTCGGTGTGGATAAGTTCGTCGCCGAAGCCAAGGCAGCTGGCGTCGATGGCCTGATCATCGTCGACCTGCCGCCCGAGCACGACGCCGAGCTGGCCACCCCGGCCCAGGCTGCGGGCATCGACTTCATCCGCCTGACCACTCCGACTACAGACGATGCGCGCCTGCCGCGTGTGCTGGAGCGCAGCTCCGGCTTTGTCTACTACGTGTCAGTGGCTGGGGTGACCGGCGCCGGATCCGCAACTACCGAGCACGTGACCGAGGCAATTGCCCGCCTGCGTCGGCATACCGACCTGCCGATCAGCGTTGGTTTCGGTATTCGTACGCCGGAGCAGGCTGCCGCGATCGCACGCCTGGCCGATGGTGTGGTGGTGGGTTCGGCGCTGGTCGACAAGATTGCCCAGGCCAAGGAGCCCGGTCAGGCCGTCCATGACGTGCTGAGCCTGTGCTCGGCACTGGCCGAAGGCGTGCGCGGCGCCCGCCGCTGAACCGCGTTGCCTGCTTCGCGGGCACGCCCGCTCCCACAGTGACTGCGCCGCTCTCGAAGGCTGTGCAGTACCTGTGGGAGCGGGCTTTGACGCGAAGAAGCTAGCCGCCAAATATCGTGAGATTCAAAGGCCGCACAGCCCCCATCCAGATCGCATGATCGCGGTGATCCGCCAACTCATCACCCGTGAGCGGATGCAGAAACACCACTAGTCCCTTCCGATACAGCGCCAACCAAGGCAACACCACCCCCACGAATTCCGGCTCGAAGGCCAGCTGGCAGCTCCAGTCCGGGTGCGGTCCGACCGGTTTCTGGTGCATGCGCCCCATGGTCACGGGAAACAACCGCGCCGCCTCCTCGCACAGCTCGCGGGCCTGCTCGAGGGTGGATGCGTCGTAGTAAATGTGGGCGTGGTAACCCTTGATCCTCTGCACGATAACTCCTGATTGCGGTCCAACCATCACCCCACTTGCAAAGAGAGTGATGCGGTGAAAAATGCCGAAACCCCAGTGTTCAAACTGGTGCTGTTCGGGGCTGAAAGCAGCCTGGGCAACGCCCTGACGACCGAGCTGCTGGCGCGCCAGCATGAGGTCATTGCGGTGGTTGACGACCTCAACCGCCATACGCCTCGCCCTGGCCTGCATTTGAAGATAGGCGCGCTGGACGATGCCGACCAGGTAGAGCAGGGCGCAGCCGGGGGTTCGGCGGTGATTGCCCTGCTGGCGCCGGGAGATCTGGCAGCGCAGGCGCGGATGAGCGAAGCGCTGATGGCCGGGCTGGCCCGCACGACTATACGCCGGCTGTTGCTGGTGGGCGATTTCGACGTGCTGGATGTGCCGGGCGACTATGGCGAGGCCGAACGTGAATGTGCGGATCAGGTAGTCGACGGGCTGCAGCGCAGCGCATTGCGCTGGACATTGATCAACAGGCCGCGAACGCTGGCGGATGAGGGCTTGGCACGTGTGGCGGCGGGGATGGTGGACATTCTGGAGCTGGACCTGCATCGGGGCGAGCATTTGAACTTCGTGGTCTAGATTGCCGGCGATGGGCCACAAAGCGGCCCCGGGATGTCACAGGCTGCGCTCTTGCTCCAGCCAATCCACAAACCGCTCGATCAATGCCCCACGCCGCTTGCGCGGCGGCAGCACCGCGTAATAGCCCCGAGCCGAGCGCAAACTCCCCTGCAAAGGCCGGCACAGCAACCCCTGCTCCACCAGCCCATCCACCAGATGCCCCCAGCCAATGGCAACCCCCTGGCCAGCAATCGCCGCCTGAATCAGCAATGTGTAGTTGTCGAACCGCAACTGCCCAGTCGGCGGCGGGCTGGCCACGCCAAACCCGCGAAACACCCCCGCCCAATCAAACCAGCGGCTGGCCTGCTCGCCGCGTAAGTGGAGCAACGGCAACCGCTGCAAAGCCACGGCTGACAAGGGTTTGCCATGAGTCAGTCGCGGGCTGCAGACCGGGAAAACCTCTTCGTCGAACAACCATCGGCTCTCGCCCTGGTGAAAGCGCCCATCGCCAAACAGCACCGCCACATCGATATCCGGGCGCAGCATCCCCTGGCTGCGCTCACCGGTCACCAGGCTAACGTCCACCTGTGGATAAGCTTCGTGAAAGCGCTGCAGCCGAGGCATCAGCCAGAACGCCGCGAAAGCAAAGTCCGTGGCCACTTGAAGCACTTCGCGCTGGCCGCGCCCACTGGCCAGGGCGATGCCGTCATCCATAGCCTGCAAACCTTGATGCACCTGCTCGAACAGCAGCTGGCCTGCCTCGGTCAGCTCAATGCCGCGGTAGATCCGATCGAACAGGCGTGTGCCCAGCTGCGCCTCCAGGCGCTTTACCTGCTGGCTCACCGCCGGCTGGGTGGTTCCAAGCGCCAACG
The DNA here is from genome assembly GCF_003269045.1 of Pseudomonas sp. URMO17WK12:I7. NCBI lineage: Bacteria > Pseudomonadati > Pseudomonadota > Gammaproteobacteria > Pseudomonadales > Pseudomonadaceae > Pseudomonas > Pseudomonas sp. URMO17WK12:I7. The sequence goes on from NZ_QLTL01000005.1 coordinate 84,717, forward strand.
CCGCCGCCGTGAAACCGCGCAGCCGGGCAGCGGCCTCGAACACACGCAAGGTATCCAGCGACAACTCGGCAAGGTGGTCAAACATAAGCTCAGCTAATCCCAGACATTGCCCGCCATGGGCTTTACCCATGTTATCCACAGTCGCATCTTGGTAGGCAAGCGGTTCGCATAATCCTCAACGATGGAAGCCACCATGACGCGCCCGAATATCCTGTTCATCATGGCCGACCAGATGGCCGCGCCCCTGCTGCCGATCTACGGCCCTTCGCCGATTCAGATGCCACATCTCAGCCGCCTCGCTGAACAGGCGGTAGTGTTCGATTCGGCCTACTGCAACAGCCCACTGTGCGCTCCGTCGCGCTTCACCTTGGTCAGCGGGCAGCTGCCGAGCCGTATCGGCGCCTACGACAACGCGGCCGACTTCCCCGCAGACGTACCCACTTATGCACACTACTTGCGCCGCCTGGGTTACCGCACCGCGCTCTCGGGCAAGATGCACTTCTGTGGCCCGGACCAGTTGCACGGCTACGAGGAGCGCCTGACCAGCGACATCTATCCGGCCGACTACGGCTGGGCAGTGAACTGGGATGAACCCGACGTGCGCCCGAGCTGGTATCACAACATGTCCTCGGTGCTGCAGGCCGGGCCCTGCGTGCGCACCAACCAGCTGGATTTCGACGAGGAAGTGGTGTTCAAGGCGCGCCAGTACCTCTACGACCATGTGCGCGAGAACGATGGCCGACCGTTCTGCCTTACTGTGTCCATGACTCACCCGCACGATCCGTACACCATCCCCAAACGCTACTGGGATCGCTACGCGGCTGTGGATATCCCCATGCCCCGCGCCGAATTCAGCCAGGCAGAACTGGACCCGCACTCGCAGCGCCTGCTCAAGGTCTACGACCTGTGGAACACGCCGCTGCCTGTGGACAAGATTCGCGATGCCCGCCGTGCCTACTTCGGCGCCTGCAGCTACATCGACGACAACATCGGTCAGCTGCTGCAGACCCTGGAAGAATGCAACCTGGCCGACGACACCCTGATCGTGTTCTCCGGCGACCACGGTGACATGCTCGGCGAGCGCGGGCTCTGGTACAAGATGCACTGGTTCGAGATGTCGGCCCGTGTGCCGCTGCTGGTGCATGCACCCAAGCGCTTCGCCGCAAGCCGCATCAGCGCCTCGGTATCGACCTGCGACTTGCTGCCGACCCTGGTCGAACTGGCCGGCGGTGCTGTGGATAACCATCTGCACCTGGACGGCCGCTCGCTCCTCGGCCACCTGCAAGGGCAGGGCGGCCACGACGAGGTGATCGGCGAATACATGGCCGAAGGCACCGTCGGCCCGCTGATGATGATCCGCCGTGGGCCTTACAAATTCGTGTACAGCGAAGACGACCCTTGCTTACTCTACGACCTGAGCCGCGACCCGCACGAGCGGGAGAACCTCACCAGCAGCCCGGACCACCAGGTGCTGCTGCAGGCATTTGTCGATGAAGCACACCAGCGCTGGGATATCCCCAGCCTGCGCCAGCAAGTTCTGGCCAGCCAGCGCCGCCGGCGCCTGGTGGCCGAGGCGCTGGCCATCGGCAAGCTGACAAGCTGGGACCACCAACCGTGGGTGGACGCCAGCCAACAGTACATGCGCAACCATATCGATCTCGACGACCTCGAGCGCAAGGCACGTTATCCACAGCCCGCCCCCATGGATTGAGAAGAGAGGCCGCCATGCAGAAGTTCTCCACCGTCGTGTTCGCCCTGGCTCTGGCCACCGCCACGGCCCACGCCGCAGACAACGACACACAATGCAGCACCGTGAAGATGGCCGACCCCGGCTGGAGCGATATCGCCTCGACCAACGCCGTGGCCCGGCTGCTGCTGGAAAGCCTGGGCTACCAGGTGAAGATCGACAGCCTGGCCGTGCCGATCATCTATGGCGGCCTCAAGGACGGGCGGGTCGATGCCTTCCTTGGCAACTGGATGCCGGCGCAGCAAGGCTTCCATGACAAGTTCATCGCCAATGGCGATGTGCAGCCGTTGTCGCGCAACCTGGAAGGCACAGAGTTCACCCTGGCGGTGCCGGATTACGTGTGGAATGCCGGGGTGAAAGACTTCGCCGACCTGCAGAAGTACGCCGACCAGTTCGACAAGAAGCTGTACGGCATCGGCTCCGGCGCGCCAGCGAACCTGTCGCTGAAGGAAATCATCGACAAGAACGAATTCAACCTGGGCCAGTGGAAGCTGGTGGAATCCAGTGAGCAGGCGATGCTGGCGCAGGTGGATAGGGCGGTGAAGAAACAGCAGTTCATCACCTTCCTCGGCTGGACGCCGCATCCGATGAACGTGAAGTTGAAGATGCACTACCTGACTGGCGGCGAGAAGTGGTTCGGCAGCAAGGGCGAGGTGTTCACCCTGACCCGCAAGGGTTATCCACAAGCCTGCCCGAATGCGGCAAAGCTGCTGGGCAACCTGAGTTTCACCCTGGACATGGAAAACACCATCATGGCCGAGGTTGTGGATAAGAAGATCAACTTCGATGAGGCGGCCAAGGCTTGGGTGAAGCAGCACCCCGAGCAGCTGGAAGGGTGGTTGGCTGGGGTAACCACCAAATCCGGTGGCAATGCCTTGGAGGCCGTCAAAGCCAAGCTTTGACCCCCGCCCCTGGTGGGAGCGGGTTTACCCGCGAAGAATCCAGCTCGGTGCATGGCACCGGCTTCGCCGGTGTTCGCGGGTAAACCCGCTCCCACAGGGAGTGGGCAATCCCGGAAGAGATCAGCCCCGAGCCAGTTGCCGGCGCAGTTCAGCCAACACTGGTGCCGTATCCGGGCGCACTCCGCGCCAGATGAAGAACGCCTCAGCTGCCTGCTCGGCCAGCATGCCCAGCCCATCCAGCACCTTGGCCGCACCCAGCTTCTCAGCCCACTGGCAGAAGGGCGTGGGCTCTTTGCCATACATCATGTCGTAGCACACCGTGCGCCCAGCCTCGACCAGGCTGTCGGCAATCGGCGGCAACTCACCGGCCAGGCTCGCCGACGTGGCATTGATGATCACGTCCACTGGCTCCTGCAGCCAGGCAAACCCGCTGGCCACCACCGGCCCCAGTTCATCGAACTCCCGTGCCAGTTGCTCGGCCTTCTCCAAGGTACGGTTGGCAATCACCAGCGACTGTGGCTGGTGCGCCAGGATCGGCTCCAGCACGCCACGCACGGCACCGCCAGCACCCAGGATGAGAATGCGCTTGCCGGCAAGTTCGACCCCGGCGTTCACCGTCAAGTCGCGTACCAGGCCAGCGCCGTCGGTGTTGTCGCCCTGCAGCGTGCCGTCGGCCAGCTTGCTCAGCGTGTTCACCGCACCCGCACGCTGGGCACGCGGGGTGAGGCTGTCGCACAGGCGGTAGGCCTCTTCCTTGAACGGTACGGTGACGTTGCCGCCGCTGCCTTGCTTGAAGAAGCCGCGCGCGCAATCGCTGAACTCGTCCAGCGGTGCCAGCAGCGTGGCGTATTCAAGGTCCTGGCCGGTCTGTTCAGCGAACAGGCGGTGGATCAGCGGCGATTTGCTGTGGCCGATGGGGTTGCCGAAAACAACGTACTGGTCCATGACGATTCCTTTTTTATCCACAGGCTTACTGGCCCAGCCAGTCGCGATCCTGCAGGAAGTATTCGGTCAGGCGTGCTTCCTCGCTGCCGGGTGCGGCCTTCCAGTCGTAGCCCCAGCGCACTTGCGGCGGCAGCGACATGAGGATCGACTCGGTACGGCCACCGGACTGCAGGCCGAACAGGGTGCCACGGTCGTAGACCAGGTTGAACTCCACGTAACGGCCGCGGCGGTATTCCTGGAACTCGCGCTGCTGCGGCGTGAAGGGGGTGTTCTTGCGGCGCTGGACGATCGGCAGGTAGGCCTCGACATAGGCATCACCGATGGCACGCAGGAAAGCGAAGCAGGTGTCGAAGTCCCACTCGTTCAGGTCGTCGAAGAACAGGCCGCCGATGCCACGCGGCTCGCCGCGGTGTTTGAGGTGGAAGTAGCGGTCGCACCAGGCCTTGTAGCGCGGGTACACGTCAGCGCCGAATGGCGCGCAGGCCTGCTCTGCCACGCGGTGCCAATGGATGCAGTCTTCCTCAACGCCGTAGTAGGGGGTCAGGTCGAACCCGCCGCCGAACCACCAGACCGCCTCTTCACCTTCCTTCTCGGCAATGAAGAAACGCACGTTGGCGTGGGACGTCGGCACATGCGGGTTGCGTGGGTGGATCACCAGCGACACGCCCAGGGCCTCGAAGCCACGGCCCGCCAGTTCCGGGCGGTGGGCGCTGGCCGACGGCGGCAGGCCGGCGCCGAATACGTGGGAGAAGTTGACCCCGCCTTTCTCGATCAGCTTACCGTCACCGATCACCCGCGTGCGGCCCCCGCCACCGGCTTCGCGCACCCAGGCGTCCTCGACGAAGCGGGCGCCGCCGTCTTCGGCTTCGAGGGCAGAGCAGATGCGGTCTTGCAGGTCGAGCAGGTAGGCTTTCACGGCCTCGGTGCGGCTAGTCATCGGGTCACCAGGAACGGGCAGGGAAGAATTCGCCGCGTAGCATACCACCGCCGGCGCGCGCGCCGCAGTTGACGGCGATCAAGCAAAGGCGTCCGATAGAAGGCCTTTTCCCGATCCCGACAACAGGAGTGCGAGATGGCCAAGCGTATCCAGTTCAGCCAGCATGGCGGCCCGGAAGTGCTGCAGCTTGTGGAATTCGACCCCGCCCCACCCGGGCCGCAGCAGGTGCGCGTGCGCAACCATGCGATCGGCCTGAACTTCATCGACACTTACTTTCGCAGCGGGCTGTACGCACCGCCGTCCCTGCCCTCTGGCCTGGGCACCGAGGCCGCCGGGGTAGTCGAGGCCGTGGGCGAGGGCGTAACCCGGCTGAAGGTCGGTGACCGCGTGGCCCATGCCGGAGGCCCTCTGGGCGCCTATAGCGAGGTGCATACGCTGCCCGAGGCCAACCTGGTCAAACTGCCCGACAACATCAGTTTCGAGCAGGCGGCGGCGGTGATGCTCAAGGGGCTGACCGTGCAGTACCTGCTCAAGCAGACCTATGAGGTCAAACCGGGTGACGTGATCTTGTTCCACGCCGCAGCCGGTGGCGTGGGTTCGCTGGCGTGCCAGTGGGCCAAGGCCCTGGGCGCCAAGCTGATCGGTACCGTGAGCTCCGCCGAAAAGGCCGAGCGGGCCAAGGCGCTGGGGGCGTGGGCGACCATCGACTACAGCCGCGAGGACGTGGCCAAGCGAGTGCTGGAGCTGACCGATGGCAAGAAGTGCCCGGTGGTGTATGACGGCGTCGGTGCCGACACCTGGCTGACCTCGCTGGACTGCCTGCAGCCGCGCGGGTTGATGGTGAGCTTCGGCAATGCCTCGGGGGCAGTGAGCGGGGTGAACCTGGGGATCCTGTCGCAAAAGGGTTCGCTGTATGTCACCCGGCCGACGCTGGCGACCTATGCCAACAATGCCGAGAACACCCAGGCCATGGCTGATGACCTGTTCGCGATGATTGGCAGCGGGAAGCTGGTTGTGGATATCCAGCAGCGGTATCCGTTGAGTGAGGCGGCGAAGGCGCAGGCGGAGTTGTCGGCGCGCAGGACCGTAGGCTCTACCGTCCTGCTGCCTTGAGCGGAATACAGCTCTTGGGCCAGTAGATACCCCCTGTGGGAGCGGGTTCACCCGCGAAGAAGGCACCACGGTGCATGGCACCGGCTCCGCCGGTGTTCGCGGGTAAACCCGCTCCCACAGCGGTACCGTGCCAGGCCTGTGGGTAGGTATCAGCCCGGGCGAACGACCTCGCCAGTGGCGAGGTTACGAATCACACTCGGATTCTTCCGCCCGCCCAGCGCACCACCCAGCACCAGGTCCAGCTGGCCATGGAAATACTGCTCCACCCGCAAGCGGCTCTTCGCCGCCGGCCGCCCGCCTGGATTGCACGAGGTGGAAATCAGCGGGCCGACCAGCGCACAGAGCTCACGCACCTGCGGGTGATCGCTGACGCGCAGTGCCACCGTGTCGTGCTGCCCGGTCACCCACTCGGGCAACAGGTCCTGGTGCGGCACCAGCCAGGTATTCGGGCCCGGCCAGGTGGCACCCATGCGGTCGATCCAGTCCTCGGGAAAATCCTCGAACAGAAAGTCGAACTGGCGGATGTTGTCGGCGATCAGGATCAGCCCTTTATCCACAGGCCGCGACTTCAACGCCAGCAGGCGATACACCGCGTCCTCGTTCCATGGGTCGCAGCCCAGGCCCCAGACCGCTTCCGTCGGGTAGGCGATCACTGCGCCTGCCCGGATCTCACGTGCGGCTTGTTGCACACGAAAACTGCTCACCATTTGTGTCTCTCCGCCTATAAACCTTGCTTGAGCGCAGTGTACTCAGCCAGCGCGGGCAAACCAACGCCCGGCAACATTGCTGACCTGGCCTTCGAGCTCCAGTTCTGTCAGCTGCGCGAGTACTTCGGCCAGCGGCCGGTCGCTGAAATGGGCCAGGTTCTCGCTAGTCTGTGGCGCAGCATGCAGCAGGGCAAGCAACGGATGCAGCGGTTTTTTCACAACCGCAGGCGGCAGGTTCTGCCAACCGCGCAGGCTTTCCAGGATCTGCTCAACGCTTTCCACAAGCAGTGCGCCATCGCGGATCAGCTGATGGCAGCCCTTGGCCGCCGGGTGATGGATCGAACCTGGAATGGCGTATACCTCGCGGCCTTGTTCAGCTGCCAGGCGGGCGGTGATCAACGAGCCGCTGGCAAGGCTGGCCTCCACCACCAGCACACCTAGCGACAAACCACTGATGATGCGATTGCGCCGCGGGAAGTTGCCCGGCAAAGGCCCGGCATCAAGCGGATACTCGGACACCAATGCGCCGCCCCGGTCGATCATCATCTGCGCAAGGTCGCGGTGGCGCTGTGGATAAAGTTTTTGCAAGCCCGTTCCGAGCACACCGATGGTGCCCCCTCCGACCTCCAGCGCCGCCCGATGAGCGGCACCATCGATACCCAGCGCGAGGCCGCTGGTGATGGTGAAACCCGCCTGGGCAAGGTAGCGGGAAAATGCCCTGGCCGTGTCGAGCGCCGGGGGTGTGGCACGCCTGCTGCCCACAATGGCCAGCTGAGGTCGGTCGAGCAGTGCCGGATCACCAGCAACGAAAAGTAGCGGTGGGGCGTCGTCGATTTCCCCCAGCAGTGCCGGGTAGCCAGGCCCGTCCCACATCAGTAAATGCTGGCCGGGGCGCTCTAGCCAGGCCATGGCGGCCTGCGCGCCTTCGCGCACTTCGGCACTGCGCCGGGCATCGATACTGGCCTGGCCAATGCCTAACGCACGCCAGGCCGAGCCCGGCGCACTGAGCGCGGAAGAAGCACTGCCAAAGGCCTCCAGCAAGGTACGAAAGCGTCGCAGCCCCGTCTCGGGGAGGCGATGCAGGCGTAATCGTGCCTCCAGTTCGGCAGGCGGGCAAGGCGACGAATGGTAAGTTGGCATGGGGATCATCCTTGATCGAAACAGGGCCATCTACGTGGCACAAACTGTGGATAACTCTGTGAGTAACACTTTGAAAAGCTGTCCATTGGTTGGGGGCTATCAAGCCTATAGACACCCTAGACGAGCTTGCCAGGTGCCGAAATCGCCGTTTCCCTTTATTATGTGTGCTCAGTTTTCAACCGACCGCACAGTGACTGCCTGACCTTATGGCCATCTTGAACATTCTCGAATTCCCGGACCCGCGCCTGCGCACCATTGCCAAACCGGTAACGGTGTTCGACGACGCCCTGCGTCAGCTGATCGACGACATGTTTGAAACCATGTACGAAGCCCCCGGCATCGGCCTGGCCGCCACCCAGGTCAACGTGCACCAGCAGGTCGTGGTCATGGACCTCAGCGAAGACCGCAGCGAGCCGCGCGTCTTCATCAACCCGACGGTCGAAGAACTCACCCACGACATGGGCCAGTACCAGGAAGGCTGCCTGTCGGTACCGGGCTTCTACGAGAACGTCGACCGCCCGCTGCGTGTGCGAGTCAAAGCCCAGGACCGCGACGGCAAGCCGTATGAGCTGGAATGCGAAGGCCTGCTGGCGGTGTGCGTGCAGCACGAGTTCGACCATCTCAACGGCAAGCTGTTTGTCGACTACCTGTCGCAGCTCAAGCGCGACCGGATCAAGAAGAAGCTGGAAAAGCAGCACCGCCAGCAAGCCTGATCCCCACCTCCCAGAAGGCTTGCTCCGGCAAGCCTTTTTCTTTTTGGAAGCGAGAACTCCATGCGCATCGTCTTTGCAGGCACTCCAGAGTTTGCCGCCGAACACCTCAAGGCCTTGCTCGACAGCCCGTACGAGATCGTGGCTGTCTACACCCAGCCCGACCGCCCTGCCGGCCGTGGTCAGAAGCTCATGCCGAGCGCGGTCAAGGCGCTGGCTGTGGCCCATGACATCCCGGTGTTCCAGCCACAGACCCTGCGCAATGCCGAGGCCCAGGCAGAACTCGCCGCGCTCAAGCCAGACCTCATGGTGGTGGTCGCCTACGGCCTGATCCTGCCGCAAGCCGTGCTCGACATCCCGCGTCTGGGTTGCATCAACAGCCACGCCTCCTTGCTGCCACGCTGGCGCGGTGCGGCGCCGATCCAGCGCGCCGTGGAAGCGGGCGATGCCGAGAGCGGCGTGACCGTGATGCGCATGGAAGCTGGCCTGGATACCGGGCCGATGCTGCTCAAAGTGGTCACCCCGATCAGCGCCGACGATACCGGTGGCAGCCTGCACGACCGCCTCGCCGAAATGGGGCCGCCAGCTGTAGTCCAGGCCATTGCCGGCCTGGCAGACGGTTCGCTGCAAGGTGAGGTTCAGGACGATGCCCTGGCAACCTACGCACATAAGCTGAACAAGGACGAAGCACGCATCGACTGGAGTCGCCCGGCCGTCGAGCTTGAACGTCTGGTCCGCGCCTTCAACCCATGGCCGGTGTGCCACAGCACGCTCGATGGCGAAAGCGTGAAGGTGCTGGCTGCCAACTTGTCCACAGGCAAGGGCGCCCCGGGCGAGATCCTCTCCGCCAGCAAGGACGGCCTGGTCGTCGCGTGCGGTGACCAGGCGCTGAGCCTGACCCGCCTGCAATTGCCTGGCGGCAAGGCGCTGAACTTCAGCGACCTGTTCAACAGCCGCCGCGAGAAGTTCGCCGCCGGCAAGGTGCTGGGCCAATGAACCCGCGCCTCGCCGCCGCCCGTGCCCTTGCCGCTGTACTCAGCGGCAAGGCCTCGCTGAACAGCTCGCTGCCAGCGCAGCTGGACAAGGTCGAAGAACGCGACCGTGGCCTGACCCAGGACCTGGCGTTCGGCACCGCCCGCTGGCAGCCACGCCTGGATCTGCTGGCCGCGCAGCTGCTGCAGAAGCCATTCAAAGCCGCCGATGCCGATGTGCAGGCATTGCTGCTGGTCGGCCTGTATCAGCTGTTCTACACCCGCATTCCGGCCCACGCCGCCATCGGCGAGACCGTCGGCTGCGCCGACAAGCTGAAAAAGCCTTGGGCCAAGGGCCTGCTCAATGCCGTATTGCGCCGCGCCCAGCGCGAAGGCGAAGCACTGCTCGCCGCCATGGAGCGCGACCCGGTAGTGCGCACCGCTCACCCACGCTGGTTGCAGAAGTCGCTCAAAGCCTTCTGGCCAGAGCAATGGGAAGCCATCTGCGCCGCCAACAACTCCCACCCGCCGATGATCTTGCGGGTCAATCGCCGCCACCATAGCCGCGACGCCTACCTGGCGCTGCTGGCCGAGGCAGGCGTTGGCGCCAGTGCCTGCCAGTACAGCCGTGACGGCATCGTGCTGGCCGAAGCCTGCGACGTGCGTGGCCTGCCAGGCTTCGCCGACGGCTGGGTCAGCGTCCAGGACGAAGCCGCGCAGCTGTCCGCCGACCTGCTAGAACTGGCCCCCGGCCAGCGCGTGCTCGACGCTTGCTGCGCGCCGGGCGGCAAGACCTGCCACCTGCTTGAAGCCGAGGCTGGCCTGGGCCATGTGGTGGCCATCGACCTCGAAGCCAAGCGCCTGACCCGCGTGCGCGAAAACCTCGACCGCCTGCAGCTGGAGGCCGAACTGATTGCCTGCGATGCCCGCGACACCGCCAGCTGGTGGGATGGCAAGCCGTTCCAGCGCATTCTGCTTGATGCGCCGTGCTCGGCCACCGGCGTGATCCGTCGCCACCCTGACATCAAGCTGACCCGCCAGGCCGAGGACATTCCGGCCCTGGCCGCACTGCAAGGTGAACTGCTCGATGCGCTGTGGCCGACCCTGGAAGTGGGCGGCATGCTGCTGTACGCCACCTGTTCCAGCCTGCCGACCGAGAACACCGAAGTGATCGACGCCTTCCTTGCCCGCACCCCGGGCGCCCGTGAGCTGGACCTGGCCACCGAAGCCGGCCTGCGCCAGCCCCACGGCCGCCAGCTGCTGGCCCAAGAAGGCGGTCATGACGGGTTCTACTATGCCAAGCTGATCAAGATCGCCGCCTCGCGCGGGTAAGCACAACGGGTAGGGAGTAGCGGATGAAGATCATCATCCTCGGCGCAGGGCAGGTGGGCGGTACGCTGGCGGAACACCTGGCCAGCGAAGCCAACGACATCACCGTGGTCGATACCGATGGCGACCGCCTTCGCGACCTCGGCGACCGTCTGGACATCCGCACCGTGCAGGGCCGTGGCTCGCTGCCGACGGTGCTGCGCCAGGCAGGTGCCGACGACGCTGACATGCTGGTGGCGGTGACCAACAGCGACGAAACCAACATGGTCGCCTGCCAGGTGGCCTACACGCTGTTCCACACCCCGACCAAGATCGCCCGGGTGCGCGAGTCGGCTTACCTGACCCGTGAAGAGCTGTTCGACAACGACCACATCCCGGTCGACGTGCTGATCAGCCCTGAGCAGGTGGTGACCAACTACATCAAGCGCCTGATCGAACACCCAGGTTCGCTACAGGTGATCGACTTCGCAGAGGGCAAGGCCCAGCTGGTGGCGGTGAAGGCCTATTACGGTGGCCCGCTGGTGGGCCAGCAGCTGCGCCAGATCCGTGCGCACATGCCCAACGTCGACACCCGCGTGGCGGCAATCTTCCGCCGCGACCGGCCGATCACCCCGCGTGGCGACACGGTGATCGAAGCCGACGACGAAGTGTTCTTCATCGCCGCGAAGAAGGACATCCGCGCCGTGATGGGCGAGTTGCGCCGCATCGACGAGACCAACAAGCGGGTAGTCATTGCTGGCGGCGGGCAGATTGGCGAGCGCCTGGCCGAGGCCATCGAAAGTCGTTACCAGGTGAAGATCATCGAGATGAGCCCGGCCCGCTGCCGGCAGCTTTCCGACACCCTGGAAAGCACCGTGGTGCTGCAGGGCAGCGCCTCGGACAAGGACCTGATGCTCGAAGAGAACATCGCCGATGCCGACATCTTCCTGGCCCTGACCAACGACGACGAGGCCAACATCATGTCGTCGCTGCTGGCCAAGCGCCTGGGCGCACGCAAGGTGATGACCATCATCAACAACCCGGCCTATGTCGACCTGGTGCAGGGCGGCGAGATCGACATCGCCATCAGTCCCCAGCTGGCCACCATCGGCACCTTGCTGGCACATGTGCGGCGCGGCGATATCGTCAGCGTGCACTCGCTGCGCCGCGGCGCGGCCGAGGCCATCGAGGCGGTGGCGCACGGTGATTCGAAGTCGAGTAAGGTGGTCGGCAAGGCTGTGGAAAACATTGCGCTGCCACCGGGCACCACCATCGGCGCGATCATCCGCGACGAGGAAGTGCTGATCGCCCACGACGACACGGTGATCGAATCAGGCGACCATGTGATCCTCTTCGTTGTGGATAAAAAGCACATACGGGATGTGGAGAAGCTGTTCCACGTCGGCTTGAGTTTCTTCTAGGAGAAGAGGGCATGCGCGAATCGCTGGAGAAGATGCTGGCCAAGGGTGTGGATAACCCGCTTCTGAGGTTTGGCCTGGGCAAGGCCTGGCTGGATGAGGGAAATGGCGCAGAGGCGGCGGTGCACCTGGCACGGTGCGTGGAGCAGGACCCGAAGTACTCGGCGGCGTGGAAACTGCTGGGGAAGGCGTATCAGTTGGGCGGTGATGTGGCGGCGGCGCGCAAGGCTTGGGAGGACGGGATTGTTGCGGCCCAGGCTCATGGCGACAAGCAGGCCGAGAAAGAGATGACCGTGTTCCTGAAGAAGCTCAACAAGACATCAGGTTGACGCCACCCCTGTGGGAGCGGGTTCACCCGCGCATGCGATGTTGAATTCAACGATGCATTCGCGGGTAAACCCGCTCCCCCAGGGGACGGTGAAAGGCTTAGTACCAGCGCGGCTCGCCGGCAGGGCGCTTTTTGAAGCGCTTCATGCTCCACATGTACTGGCTGGGGTACTCGCGCACATAACGCTCGACCACCTTGCTCATGGCCGCCGCCGACACGTTGACGTCGGTGCTGTACATTTCTTCCGGCGCCGCTTCCAGGAACACCTTGAAGCCCGACCCGTCCGGCAGCCGCAGCGCATGCAGGAACACCCCCACCGCCTTGCCACCGGCCAGCATGTTCGGCACGAACTTGCTGGTCAGCGCCTGTGTGCCCAGAAACGGCACGAACACACCCGCCGATTCCGCCGGCTCCGGGTCCGCAGGAATACCGACCTGCCCGCCGCGGCGCACTTCCTTGATCACACTCAGGATGCCTTCCTTGGTCGAAGGCGCCACGCGGTTGCCCATCTGCACCCGTTGCTCGCGCAGCAGGTCATCCACCGCCTTGAGCTTCGGCGGGCGGTAGAAGATGATCGGTTTGCACTGGTTGCAGTAGAAGTGGTTGAGCACTTCCCAGTTACCCAAGTGACTGGTGATGCCGACCACGCCCTTGCCCGAGGCCAGGGCCTGCTCCAGCACTTCCAGGCCGTGAACTTCCTTCACCAGGTCGAGCGAGCGCTGCGGCGGCCAGATCCAGGCACAGGCACTTTCGACGAAGGATTTGCCGATATCCTTCAATGCACGGCCGACCAACTGCTCACGTTCCGCCGGGTCCATCTCCGGGAAGCACTTGGCCAGGTTGATGCGCACGACATTGCGCGAGCCGTTGGGCACCTTCCACATCAGCCAGCCGATACCCGCGCCGACGCGCTGCACAGCGCCCCAGGGCAGCTTGGCAAACAGACGCAGCACCCCGACCATCAGGGCGCCCTTGAACTTTTCCACAGGCAATTCCTTATTTCAGCAAGGCGCGCATTGTAACCCCTCAGCGCAACAAGGCGGCGTAGCGATCGCAATCGGTGGTGTGGTCCATGACCATGCCGGTGGCCTGCATGAAGGCGTAGCAGATGGTCGGCCCCACGAAGGTGAAACCGGCCTTCTGCAGAGCTTTGCTCATGGCCTTGGCTTCGTCGGTGACGGCCGGCACATCACTGCGGGCCTGGAAGTGGTTGATCTTCGGCTCACCGCCGACGAATGACCAGAGCCACCCGGCAGGGTTGTCCACAGCCAGCCAGGCCAGCGCGTTGCGCCGGGCAGCCTTGAGCTTGAGGCGGTTGCGGATGATACCGGCGTCCTGCATCAACTCTTCAATGCGTTCGTCGCTCATGGCGGCCAGCTTCACCGGATCGAAGCCATACATCACCTCGCGATAACGCTCGCGTTTGCGCAAGACGGTGATCCACGAAAGCCCCGCCTGGAACCCTTCGAGCAAAAGCATCTCGAACAGCAACGCCGGGTCACGCTGTGGCGTTCCCCATTCCTGGTCGTGGTAGGCCTGGTACAACGGATCGTCAGTACACCAAAAGCAGCGTGGCATAAGGCTCCAATGAGTAGAGGGCGAGGCGAATCAGGTTATACTCCCGCTCTTTACATCCGCATCCCCAGATACAGGTGAATTTCGTGAGCCAGCCTACGCCAGCCGTGCGTACCTTCCAAGACCTGATCCTCGCCCTGCAAAACTACTGGGCAGCTCAAGGTTGTGTGGTGCTTCAGCCCTACGATATGGAAGTAGGCGCCGGCACTTTCCACACCGCTACATTCCTGCGCGCCGTGGGTCCAGAAACCTGGAACGCCGCCTATGTGCAGCCTAGCCGTCGCCCTGCCGACGGGCGGTATGGCGAAAACCCCAACCGCCTGCAGCACTACTACCAGTTCCAGGTAGTCCTGAAGCCGAACCCGGCCAACTTCCAGGAGCTGTACCTCGGCTCGCTGAAAGCCATCGGCCTGGACCCGCTGGTCCACGACATCCGCTTCGTCGAAGACAACTGGGAGTCGCCGACCCTGGGCGCCTGGGGCCTGGGCTGGGAAATCTGGCTGAACGGCATGGAAGTCACCCAGTTCACCTACTTCCAGCAGGTAGGTGGCATCGAGTGCTACCCGGTCACCGGTGAAATCACCTACGGCCTCGAGCGCCTGGCCATGTACATCCAGGGCGTCGACTCGGTCTACGACCTGGTGTGGGCCGACGGCCCGTTCGGCAAGGTCACCTACGGCGACGTGTTCCACCAGAACGAGGTAGAGCAGTCGACCTACAACTTCGAACACGCCAACGTCGAGAAGCTGTTCGAACTGTTCGACTTCTATGAAAGCGAAGCAAACCGCCTGATCAAGCTGGAGCTGCCGCTGCCGACCTATGAAATGGTCCTGAAGGCCTCGCACACCTTCAACCTGCTCGATGCCCGCCGCGCCATCTCGGTAACCGAGCGCCAGCGTTACATCCTGCGCGTTCGTACCCTGGCCCGGGACGTGGCGCAAAGCTATCTGCAAGCCCGCGCACGCTTGGGCTTCCCGATGGCCACCCCTGAACTGCGTGACGAAGTGTTGGCGAAGCTGGAGGCTGCACAATGAGTGCTCAAGATTTCCTGGTAGAACTGGGCACCGAAGAGCTGCCACCCAAAGCCCTGGCAAGCCTCGGCGACGCCTTCCTGGCCGGTATCGAGAAAGGGCTGCAGGCCGCCGGCCTGAACTACACCGCCAAGCAGGTATACGCCGCGCCGCGTCGCCTGGCCGTGCTGATCCGCCAGCTCGATGTTCAGCAGCCTGACCGCAGCATCAACATCGACGGCCCGCCCATGCAGGCTGCTTTCAAAGACGGCGAGCCGACCCAGGCTGCCTTGGGCTTTGCCAAGAAGTGCGGCGTAGAGCTGTCCGAAATCGACCAGAGCGGCGCCAAGCTGCGCTTCTCGCAGCACATCCCGGGCAAGGCCACCGCCAGCCTGCTGCCGACCATCGTCGAAGATTCGCTCAACGACCTGCCGATCCCCAAGCGCATGCGCTGGGCCGCCAGCCGTGAAGAGTTCGTGCGCCCGACCCAGTGGCTGGTAATGCTGCTTGGCGACCAGGTGGTCGACTGCACCATCCTGTCGCAGAAGGCCGGCCGTGAGTCCCGTGGCCACCGCTTCCACCACCCGGAAAACGTGGTCATCACTACCCCGGCCAACTACGTCGAGGACCTGCGCAAGGCCTACGTGCTGGCCGACTTCGCCGAGCGTCGCGAGCTGATCAGCAAGCGCACCGCAGAGCTGGCCATGCAGCAGGAAGGCAGCGCCATCGTGCCGCCGGCACTGCTGGACGAAGTGACTGCCCTGGTCGAGTGGCCGGTGCCGCTGGTGTGCTCGTTCGAGGAGCGTTTCCTCGAGGTGCCGCAAGAAGCCCTGATCACTACCATGCAGGACAACCAGAAGTACTTCTGCCTGCTGGACAGCGAAGGCAAGCTGCTGCCGCGCTTCATCACCGTGGCCAACGTCGAGAGCCGTGACCCCAAGCAGATCGTGCAAGGTAATGAGAAGGTCGTGCGCCCGCGCCTGACCGACGCCGAGTTCTTCTTCAAGCAGGACAAGAAGCAGCCACTGGAAACCTTCAACGAGCGCCTGAAGAACGTGGTGTTCCAGGCTCAGCTGGGCACTGTCTACGACAAGGCCGAGCGCGTTTCCCGCCTGGCTGCGTTCATCGCCCCGCTGATTGGCGGCGACGCCCAGCGCGCCGGCCGTGCCGGCCTGCTGTCGAAGTGCGACCTGGCCACCGAAATGGTTGGCGAATTCCCTGAAATGCAGGGCGTTGCCGGCTACTACTACGCGCTCAACGATGGTGAGCCGGAAGACGTCGCCCTGGCCCTGAACGAGCAGTACATGCCGCGCGGTGCTGGCGCCGAGCTGCCGCAGACCCTCACCGGTGCTGCCGTGGCCATCGCCGACAAGCTCGACACCCTGGTTGGCATCTTCGGCATCGGCATGTTGCCCACCGGCAGCAAGGACCCATACGCCCTGCGCCGTGCAGCCCTGGGCGTGCTGCGCATCCTGATCGAGAAGCAGCTGGACCTCGACCTGAGCGCTGCAGTCGAGTTCGCGGTCAAGCAGTTCGGTGCCAAGGTCAAGGCCGCTGGCCTGGCCGAGCAGGTGCTGGAGTTCATCTTCGACCGCCTGCGCGCACGCTACGAAGACGAAGGCATCGACGTTGCCACCTACCTGTCGGTACGTGCCCTGAAGCCGGCTTCCGCCCTGGACTTCGACCAGCGCGTACAGGCTGTGCAGGCCTTCCGCAAGCTGCCGGAAGCCGAAGCCCTGGCCGCGGTGAACAAGCGCGTGTCGAACCTGCTGAGCAAGGCCGAAGGCGCCATCGCCGACCAGGTCGAGCCGAAATACTTCGACAACGCCAACGAGTTCTCCTTGTACTCGGCCATCCAGCAGGCCGACCAGGCCGTGCAACCGATGGCAGCCGCGCGTCAGTACAGCGAATCGCTGGCCCGCCTGGCGGCCCTGCGTGACCCGGTCGACGCCTTCTTCGAGGCGGTGATGGTCAACGCCGAAGACGCCAAGGTACGTGCCAACCGTTATGCCCTGCTCAGCCGCCTGCGCGGCCTGTTCCTGGGTGTGGCCGACATTTCGCTGCTGGGGTAAGCCTTGAAACTGCTGATTCTCGATCGTGACGGGGTGATCAACCAAGACTCCGACGCCTACATCAAGACGCTGGAAGAATGGATTCCGATCCCTGGCTCGGTCGAGGCCATCGCGCAGTTGAGCAAGGCTGGCTGGACGGTGGCCGTGGCCACCAACCAGTCCGGCATCGCCCGTGGCTACTACTCGCTGGCCACCCTGGAGGCCATGCACGCGCGCTTGCGCGAGCTGGTGGCCGAGCAGGGCGGCGAGGTGGGCCATATCGTGTATTGCCCGCACGGGCCAGATGAAGGCTGCGATTGCCGCAAGCCCAAGCCTGGCATGCTGCGGGCGATCGCCGAGCATTACCAGGTAGGCCTTGAAGGCGTCTGGTTCGTTGGCGACAGCAAAGGTGACCTGGAGGCCGCCCTGGCCGTCGGTGCACAACCCGTGTTGGTGAAAACCGGCAAGGGCGAGCGGACCCTGGAAAAAGGCGTCCCGGAAACTACACTGATTTTCGACGATCTGGCAGCTATCGCCAGAGAAATTATTTAAACAACAATGCGCCTTCGGGCGCATTTTCCCAGGCGGGCACGCCCCGCAACGGTACTTGCCACTATGTCGATCCTGCAGGCGATCAGAATCTTTCTTTTTTACCTGCTGCTGGGCACCAGTTCGCTGCTGTGGTGCTCGCTGAGCTTCTTCGTCGCGCCGTTCTTGTCGTTCCCCAAGCGCTACAAGTTCATTAACGTGTACTGGTGCCGTTGCGCGCTGTTTTTGGTGCGCACCATCCTCGGTATCAACTACAAGATCACCGGTGCCGAGAACGTGCCGGCTGAGCCCTGCGTGATCCTGTCCAACCACCAGAGCACCTGGGAAACCTTTTTCCTTTCCCAGTACTTCTCGCCGCTGAGCCAGGTGCTCAAGCGCGAGCTGCTGTATGTGCCGTTCTTTGGTTGGGCCATGGCCATGCTGCGGCCGATTGCGATCAACCGCGACAACCCCAAGGAAGCCCTGCGCCAGGTCGCCAGCAAGGGTGACGAGTTGCTCAAGCAGAAAACCTGGGTACTGATCTTCCCGGAAGGTACCCGGGTGCCGTTCGGTACTGTGGGCAAATTCTCCCGGGGCGGTACCGCGCTGGCCGTGAATGCCGGCCTGCCAGTGCTGCCGATTGCCCACAACGCCGGCAAGTTCTGGCCCAAGACGGGTTGGGGCAAGCGCTCGGGCACCATCGAGGTGGTCATCGGCAAGCCGATGTATGCCGAAGGTACCGGGCCACGGGCCATTGCCGAGCTCAACGACCGTGCAGCAGCCTGGAACGAGGCGACCCAGCGGGCTATGGGTTCGCTGCCGCCAGTCGATGAGAAACCGCAGGAACAGATCGCCTGACCATCTGTGGATAACTTGTGAACAGTTTTTTGATAAAGTGCCACGAGTCGAAGCTAAGTGTATGAATTAGCTGTTTATTTCTCTCTGTGACATTTTTCTGAAAAACGTGCATAAGTTTTTTCAGGGCATAAGAAAACCGGCTTTTACAGCCGGTTTTTTTATGCGTTCAATTGAGTGCCTACACGCTCTGTAGGAGCGGCCTTGCGGCCCTTTCGCGACGCAAGGCCGCTCCCACAAAAAACTCATAACGCCAAAGTGCAGAACACTGCATCAGACCTTGTCGATATCGACGTCCTTGGTTTCTTTCAGGCAGAAGATCCCCACCACCAGGCTGATACCGGTCACCAGCACCGGGTACCATAACCCGTAGAAGATATCCCCGGTATACACCACCAGCGCGAACGACACGGTTGGCAGGAAGCCGCCGAACCAACCGTTACCGATGTGGTAAGGGAGCGACATCGAGGTGTAACGGATGCGAGTCGGGAACAGCTCGACCATCACCGCCGCCAGCGGCCCGTAGGTCATGGTCGCGATCAGGATCATCGCCACGATCAGCACCACCACCATCACCTGATTGACCTGCCCCGGGTCGGCCTTGGCCGGGTAGCCCGCCTGCTCGATCGCAGTGCGCATGGCCGTTTCGTCGAACCCGCTGATGGTCTTGTCACCGATGTTGACCACCACTTCACTGCCGGCCACGCTCACCGAACTGTACGGCAGGCCCTGTTTGACCAGGAAGGTCTTGACCTTGTCGCACGGGCTGTCGAAACGCGCCTTGCCGACCGGGTCGAACTGGAAGGTGCAGCCCTGCGGGTCAGCGGTGACCACGATAGGCGCCTGCCGGCTGGCTGCGTCGATCTGCGGGTTGGCGTAATGGCTCAGGGCCTTGAACAGGGGGAAGTACAGTACGGTAGCCAGCAGCAGGCCGAGCATCAGGATCGGCTTGCGCCCGATACGGTCAGACAGCCAACCGAAGAACACGAAGAACGGCGCGCCGATCACCACGCTGATGATCAGCAGGGTATTGGCCTGGGCCGGGTCCATCTTGAGCATCTGGGTCATGAAGAACAGCACGTAGAACTGTGCTGTATAGAAGGTCACGGCTTGCCCGGCGTTGATGCTGAACAGCGCAGTAAGCACGACCTTCAGGTTGGGCCAGGAGGTGAACGACTCACGGATCGGCGACTTGCTGACTTTGCCCTGGGCCTTCATTTTCACGAAGGCCGGCGACTCGTGCATGCTCATGCGAATCCAGGTGGAGATCGCCAGCAGGAAGATCGACAACAGGAACGGCAGGCGCCAGCCCCAGGTTTCGAACTGGTCACCACTGATGTAGCGACTGCCCAGTACCACCAGCAATGACAGCAGCAGGCCCAGGGTGGCGGTGGACTGGATGAAGCCGGTGTGGAAGCCACGCTTGCCAGGTGGCGCGTGTTCGGCCACATAGGTGGCGGCACCGCCGTATTCACCGCCCAGCGCCAGCCCCTGGAGCATGCGCAAGATCACCAGGATGATCGGAGCAGCGATGCCGATGCTGGCGTAGGTGGGCAGCAGGCCGACGGCGAAGGTCGACAGGCCCATCAGCACGATGGTCACCAGGAAGGTGTACTTGCGCCCGATCATGTCGCCCAGGCGGCCGAACACCAGAGCGCCGAATGGCCGCACCAGGAAGCCGGCGGCAAAGGCCATGAGGGCGAAGATGAAGGCAGTGGTATCGTTCACCCCAGCAAAGAACTGCTTGCTGATGACGGCGGCCAGCGCCCCATAGAGAAAAAAGTCATACCACTCGAACACCGTCCCGAGGGATGACGCGAAAATGATCTTGCGTTCTTCACGACGGCTGGAGGCGCTCGCCGTTGCACCCTGCTCTTGGATGTAATCCGACATCGTTGCTGTCCTCGGCCCGCAGGCCACAGTGATTATTCTTGTTGTTCCACTGTCGGCAGCTTGTGACCGCGAGCTGCCGGTGTTGCACGCACCCGGTTCAGGGGGTCGGTATTGCGTCTTCGTTCAGATAGGTCTGGGTTGCCGCTCCTTTGAGGATCAGTTGCGCCGCCTTCTCGGCGATCATCAGGGTGGGGGAACAGGTATTGCCGGAGGTGATCTGCGGCATGATCGAGGCGTCGGCCACGCGCAGGCCAGGGATACCGTGCACACGCAACTGGTTATCCACAACGTCCAATTCTCCGCTGCCCATGCGGCAGGTGCCGACCGGATGGAAGATGGTGGTGCCGATCTTGCCGGCTGCGTCGAACAGCTCTTCCTCGGTTTGCAGGGACGGCCCTGGCAAATATTCCTTGGGATCGAATGCGGCGAGGGCAGGGGCCTGGACGATGCGCCGGGTCAGGCGAATGGCATCGGCGGCAACGCGCAAGTCCTGGGGGGCGCTCAAGTAGTTGGGGTCGATCTGCGGCGTGCTGTTCATGTCCGCGCTGCGGATATCGATGCGCCCACGGCTGGCCGGGCGCAGGTTGCACACCGAGGCGGTGAAGGCCGGGAACTGATGCAGCGGCTCGCCGAAACGCTCCAGTGAAAGCGGCTGCACGTGATACTGCAGGTTGGGCGTGGCCTGCTCCGGGCTCGAGCGCACAAAGGCCCCCAGCTGGCTCGGCGCCATGGCCAGCGGGCCACTGCGGTCGTAGAGATAGCGCAGGCCCATGCCCAGCTTGCCCCACATGCTATTGGCCATCTGATTGAGGGAGCGGGCGTTGCGAATCTGGTAGATCAGCCGCAGTTGCAGGTGATCCTGCAAGTTGCCACCGACGCCCGGCATGTCGTGCCGTACACCGATGCCCAGGCTTTCGAGCAGTTTGCGCGGGCCGATGCCGGAACGCTGGAGAATGCCGGGCGAACCGACTGCCCCCGCGCAAAGGATGATCTCGCGGCGCGCAGCAAACTCATGCCAGGTGCCTTGCCACAGCGCTTTCACCGCTCGAGCTCGGGTGTTGTTCAACAGCACCTGGTCAACTTGCACGCCGGTCAGCACGGTGAGATTGGGGCGGCCCTTGATCGGCCGCAAAAAGGCCTTGGAGGCGTTCCAGCGCACACCGCTGCGCTGATTGACCTGAAAGTATCCACAACCTTGGTTGTCGCCGGTGTTGAAGTCGTCGACCTTGCCGATGCCACACTGCTCGGCGGCGTCGCGGAAGGCATCGAGAATTGGCCAGCTATAGCGCTGGCGCTCAACCCGCCATTCACCGTTGCTGCCGTGGTACTCGCTGGCACCGGCAAAGTGGTGCTCACTGGCCTTGAATAACGGCAGCACGTCTTTCCAGGCCCAGCCTTCGTTGCCTTGCGCGGCCCAATGATCGTAATCGGCGGCCTGGCCGCGCATGTAGATCATGCCATTGATCGAAGAACATCCGCCGAGCACCTTGCCCCGTGGATACCCCAGCGCGCGGCCGCCCAGTCCTGGCTGTGCTTCAGTCTTGAAGCACCAGTCGGTACGGGGGTTGCCGATGCAATAGAGGTAACCGACCGGGATGTGAATCCAGGGATAGTTGTCGCGGCCACCGGCTTCGAGCAGCAGGACGCGGCAGGAAGGGTCAGCGGACAAACGATTGGCCAGCAGGCAGCCGGCGGGACCAGCGCCTACGACCACGTAGTCGAAGACAGAATCGGCTGATGGCATGTGCAACCTCGCGCCTGATTATTATTCTTGTCCCGATCCATCTTAGTGAGTAATTTCGTCAAGGAAACACGAGATTTCGCGCAGCCGTTGTGCGTTTTAGCACAGCGGTAAGTCTGTACTGGCCTCTTCGCGGGCAAACCCGCTCCTACAGGTTCTACGCTGCTCCTGAAGCCTGCGCGACCCCTGTGGGAGCGGGTTTACCCGCGAAAAGGCCAGAACGAACAGCCACAAGGATCAGCATGTTCGACTGGAACGATCTGCGGTTTTTCCTCGAGTTGCAGCGCAGTGGCCGCCTGCTAAGCGCGGCCAAACGCCTCAATACCACCCACAGCACGGTCGCCCGGCATATCGAAAGCATCGAGAAGAGCCTGGGCACGCCACTGTTCGTGCAGCACGCCCAAGGCTATGAGCTGACCCCGTCGGGCCAGGCTCTGCTCAAGCATGCCGAAGCCATGGAGAACGTCGCCCTGCTGGCGCAGGAAGAAATCACCCAGGCCATCACCCCGCTGGGCAAGATTCGCCTGGGGGTGACCGAAGGCATCGGCATCATGTTCTTCACACCGCGCATGAACGAGCTGTTCGCCCGTTATCCGGGGCTGGAAGTGGAGCTGGTGGCCGTACCGCGCTTCGTCAGCATCCTCAACCGCGAGGCCGAGATCAGCATTCATCTGGAGCGGCCCAACGCCGACCTGCTGATCACCCGCAAGCTCACCGACTACCGCCTGGCGCTGTACGCCAGCCAGGGCTACCTGGACCGGGCGCCGCCCCTGCGCAACCGGGAGGACCTGGCCCGGCACAGCTGGATCGGCTACGTCGATGACCTGCTGTTCAGCCAGGAACTGCTGTTTCTCAACAGCTTTTGCCGCGCACCGAACGTGGCCTTTCGCAGCACCAGTGTGATCGCCCAGCAAACCGCTGCCCGCGCAGGGCTGGGCATTGCCGTGCTGCCCAACTACATGGCCCGCCATGACCCAACACTGGTGCGTGTACTGCCCAGCGAGACCATCCAGCGCAGCTACTGGATCTGTACCCGCCGCGAATTGCACAAATCGGTGCGCCTGCGGGTGGTGTGGGACTACCTGCTGGCGCTGTGCGCGACGGAACAGGATGAACTGCTAGCCGAATAGCGCCTTGCTCGCCAGCAGCAGGGCCGCCAGCCAACCGGCCACGGCAAACAGCTGCTGCAGCCGAGGGCCGGCAATCCGAGTGGCCAACGGCCTGGCCAGCAACAGGCCGATCACTGCACCAAGGGCGAACGGTGCACCAATACGCCAATGCATCACACCCGCCAGGCTGGCGCTGACCACGCTACCCGTGGAAACCAGCGCGATCACTGCCAGGGATGTCGAGACGATGCTCTTCATGCGCAGGTTGGTGTAGCGGTTCAACGCAGGGATGATCACAAAACCGCCACCCACTCCCAGCAGGCCGGAGAGCAAACCGGACATCGCCCCGGTGAATGCCAAGGCGCGTGCGCAGGGTAACGTCCAGCGCAAACGCCCCTGCAACGGGTTCAGGACGCAGGGCTCGATGTAACGATGGGCGTCGTTGCCTTCGCCGCGCAGCTCTTTGCTCGCCTTGCGCCATATGCGCAGGCAGGCGTAGATCAGCACGGCAGCGAACACCAGCGCCAAGGGTGTATTGGGCAAGCGGTGAGCCAGCATCAGGCCCAATGGTGCCGCAGCAATGCCGATCAGGGCGATGAACAGTGCCGCGCGATACCGCACCAGCCCTTCACGTAACCCGAGTACCGCGCCCACCGCCGCAGCAAGCCCTACGGCGAGCAGGCCGATGGGCGCCGCTTCGACCATCGACAGGCCAAGCCCGAACACCAGCAACGGCACAGCCAGAATGCCACCACCGGCGCCGGTCAGCGCCAGCACCGCACCGATGATCGCGCCAAGGCCTGCGCCCAGCAGCGGATGTTCGATCACTGTGCGGCCTCGGCATCCAGCGGTTGCGGGCGCGCCATCCACTCACGGCCTTTGAGCATGCCCTGCCAATACAGCGGCGGCAGCACCCGTGCCTTGAGCAGCCAGGCAAGGCGAGTCGGCTGGCGCCCATCGAGCAACCAGCGCGGAAAACTCGGTGCGACCTTGCCGCCATAGGTGAACTCGGCCAGGACGATCTTGCCGCGTTCAACAGTCAACGGGCAGGAGCCATAACCGTCGTACTGGGCCAGGGTGGGAAGGCGGCCCAGCGCCACCAGCACGTTGTTGGCCACCACCGGCGCCTGCTTGCGCGCTGCAGCGGCAGTCTTGGCGTTGCTGGTGTTGGCCACGTCACCCAGCGCATGGACATTGCCGAACTGGCGATGGCGCAAGGTATGCGGATCGACATCGACCCAACCGGCTGCATCGGCCAAGGGGCTGTTGCGGATGAAGTCCGGGGCAACTTGCGGTGGCACCACATGCAACATGTCGAAGGCTTCGATACGGGTTTCACTGCTTCCGTCGGGCAGCGTGCGAACGAAAGTGGCACGCCGGTTAGGCCCATCCACGGCCACCAGGCGATGGCTGTAGTTGAGGTCAACGCCGTACTTGTCGATGTAGGCCATCAGTGCCGGCACATAGTCGGGGACGCCGAACAGCACTGCACCGGCATTGAAGAAACTGGCTTTCACATCGCCCAGCCGCCCGCTGCGCAGCCAGTGGTCACAGGACAGGTACAGCGCCTTTTGCGGCGCACCTGCGCACTTGATCGGCATAGGAGGCTGGGTGAACAGGGCGCGCCCTTGCTTGAGCTTTTGCACAAGCTCCCAGGTATAGGGCGCCAGGTCGTAGCGGTAGTTGGAGGTGACACCGTTGCGACCGAGGGTTTCGCTGAGTCCGTCAATGGCGTCCCAGTCGAGCGTGAGGCCAGGGCAGACCACCAGCTGTTCATAACTGATGGCGCGGCCCCCTTCGAGGGTGACCAGCTGGCCCAAAGGGTCGAACCCCTTGACCCGCGTCTTTATCCAGTGAACGCCCCGCGGCATGGCCGAGGCCATGGTGCGGGCAGTACTCGGCGCCTTGAACACGCCCGCGCCAACCAGGGTCCAGCCTGGCTGGTAGTAGTGCACATCGGCAGGGTCGATCAGGGCGATATCCAGTGACGGGTCACGGGCGATCAGGCTTGAGGCAGTGGCGATACCGGCGGCACCGGCACCGACGATGACCACCTTGTGGTGGTCGGCATTGGCAGGCATGGCAGTGAATCCTGGAATTTCTGGTAATGAGGCAGGGCAGTCAAAGTTTGTTCAGCGGGATCTTCAGGTAGCTCACGCCGTTCTCTTCAGGCTCCGGGAGCTGGCCGCTGCGCATGTTCACCTGCACCGATGGCAGGATCAGCACGGGCATGTCGAGGGTCTTGTCGCGAGCTTCGCGCATGGCCACGAAGCTGTCCTCGGAAATGCCTTGGTGGATGTGGATATTGCTGGCGCGCTGCTCGCCCACCGTGGTGACGTACTGCATCTCGCGGCCGCCTGGCAGGTAGTCGTGGCACATGAACAACCGGGTCTGGTCGGGGAACGCCAGCAACCGGCGGATCGAGCGGTACAGTGTGCGCGCATCGGCGCCGGGGAAGTCGCAGCGGGCGGTGCCATAGTCAGGCATGAACAGCGTATCGCCAACGAACACCGCCGTTTCGCCAGCGTCCACAACCATGTAGCTGATACACGCTGGCGTATGTCCGGGAGTATGCAGCGCGCGGGCATGCAGGTTGCCGATGCTGAAGCCTTCCTCATCTTCGAAAAGCACATCGAACTGGCTGCCGTCGCGGGCGAAGCCGGGCTCGGCATTGAATAAGGTGCCGAAGACCTTCTGCACCTGAGTGATGTGCGCGCCGATGGCTATGTGGCCGCCGAGCTTGGCCTTCAAGTAGGCAGCTGCCGAAAGGTGGTCGGCATGCACGTGGGTTTCCAACACCCACTGTACTGTGGCGTTGAGCTCTGCCACGCGCTCGATCAGGCGATCCGCCGATGCGCTGCTGGTGCGTCCGGATTTGGGGTCGTAGTCCAGCACGCTGTCGATCAGTGCGCACTTGAGCGTTTCACGGTCCATGACCAGGTAGCTGATGGTCGAGGTCGCCTCGTCGTAGAAAGCGTCCACGTGAAGGTTGTTGCCGATGATCATCACGTTCTCCAATTGATCCACCTCGCCTTGTAAGGCGTAGGCAGTGATAGGAGATTTATCAAGATACATGCCAGACATTTCTTATGGCTACGGCCCAATAAACACTGAACGTCACTGGCAGCTGTCAGGCATTCTGGCAGCGTGTTTGGCAGTCGACTGTCTGCCAATGGCAGTGTTTGGCAGTCCTTGTTACCCTGCGCCGGGTCATCCCAAGGTGCTGTCATGTCTGAATCCCATCCCCTCGTCCTAGCTCTGGTGTCCTACCTTGAGCACGATGCCCTGCCTACTATCGTGCTGGACACCGACTACAACATCCTCGCGGCCAACGCGGCCTACCGCCGGCAGTTCGGTCGAGATGAACGGGCGCCGCTGGGGGAGAAGTGCCATCGGGTCTCCCATCACTATGCTGTGCCTTGCGACCAGGCAGGTGAGCACTGCCCGATGCGCAAGGCGTGGAACAGCAAGGTGCCAGAGCGCGTGCTGCATATTCATCACACGCCCCGTGGGCCCGAGCATGTGGATGTCGAGCTGCGGCCGATCCTCGACGAACAGGGCAGGGTGGTGGCCTTCGTCGAGCGGCTGACCAGTATCACCTTGGCCTCGGCACAACCACAGCAACAGGGCCTGGTCGGGCGTGCGCCAGCGTTCAAGTCGGCATTGGCGAGCTTGCAACGTGCCGCACCAGCACAGATCCCTGTGTTGCTCCAGGGCGAGTCGGGTACCGGCAAGGAGCTGTTTGCCCGGGCCATCCACATGGGCAGCCCACGGGCGAATGGGCCGCTGGTAGTGGTGGACTGCACCGGCCTGACTGAGTCGCTGTTCGAGAGCGAACTGTTCGGTTACGAGAAAGGTGCGTTCACGGGCGCCAACCAGCGCAAGATCGGCCTGGCCGAAGCGGCCCATGGTGGCACGCTGTTCCTCGATGAGATCGGCGAGGTGCCGCTGGCGATGCAGGTCAAACTGCTGCGCCTGATCGAGTCCGGCAGCTTCCGCCCGGTGGGCAGCCTGCGAACCGTGCATTCGGATTTCCGCCTGGTGTCGGCGACCCATAAGCCGCTGAAGCAGATGGTGGCTGACGGGACTTTCCGAGAAGATCTGTATTACCGCATCAGTGGCTTTCCGATCCGCTTGCCGGCATTGCGTGAACGGGTGGAAGATCTGCCTTTGCTGGCCGAGAGCCTGTTACAACGCATGACCGGTACGCCAACAACAATGCTGACCGAGGAAGCACTGGCGCAACTGGGGCTGCATTCATTTCCAGGCAACATTCGCGAATTGCGCAATATTCTGGAGAGGGCACGGCTGTTTGCCGATGACGGCTTGATCCGGCCGGAGCATTTGCCGGAAGACGTTGGGCCGAAATGGGCAGTTGCTGCAAGCAGACGGGGAGGGCGAAGTGACTTGGGCGACCTGGCACAGGCGCTCGAACAGTTCCAAGGATCGCGCAGCGAGCTGGCACGTCATCTTGGCCTGAGTGAGCGTACCCTGTATCGCCGCTTGAAAGCCCTTGGCCTCAATTAGTGCCACGACTGTCTTTACCGGACCTTTACCTCTGCCCTTACAAGATTCGACAAAACCTGTGGTCTGATCAGTTAACCGCACCAGGCACTCAGCTACACCCGCCGGGCGTTAAACAAGCAGAGGACCACCCCATGAAGAAAACCCTGACCGTACTCTGCGCCGCGCTTGTGCTCAGCACACCCTTGGCCAGCTTCGCTCAACCAGGCCCTGACCGTTACGACGATGGCCACGGCCCGTCCCATCAGGGCTATCAACCCCATGGCCAGCCCGAACGACATGACCGCCATGACAACGGTCGCTACCCGGCGTACCACAACCCGAACTTCCGCCCCGAAGCGGGTATGCCAATGCCGCATCAGCAGTGGCACCGTGGGTATGTGGTCGAACCGCGCTACCGTGTCGACCGCTACTGGGTGACCGACTGGCGCGCACGGCATCTGTACGCACCACCACGTGATCATCGCTGGTTGTACGTGAACGGTGACTATGTGCTGGTAGCGATTGCCAGTGGTGTGGTCGTCAACGTGCTTTCCGGCTACTGATATTCGCAGATAAAAAAACGCCCGCATCAGCGGGCGTTTTTTATCTTGCGATCTACACCTGATCAGAAGTCCAGGTTCGATACCGACAGGGCATTGCTTTCGATGAAGTCACGGCGTGGCTCCACCGCGTCACCCATCAGGGTGTTGAAGATCTGGTCGGCGGCAATCGCGTCTTCGATGGTGACCTTGAGCATGCGGCGGACGGTTGGGTCCATGGTGGTTTCCCACAGCTGCTCCGGGTTCATCTCGCCCAGACCTTTGTATCGCTGGATGGTGTGGCGCTTGGTGCTTTCGTTCATCAGCCAGTCCAGGCCTTCCTTGAACTCGACAATCGCCTTGCGGCGCTCACCACGCTGAACATAGGCGCCTTCACCCAGCAGGGTAGAAAGCTTGGCACCGACATTGACCACCGTACGGTAGTCGTTGCTGCCGAAGAAATCGCGGTTGAAGGTGACGTAGCTGGCCAGGCCGTGGGAGGTGATTTCCACTTCCGGCAGCCAGACATTGCGCTCCTTGTCTTCGCGCAGGCTGGCCTGATAGGCCAGGCCCGACTTCTGGCTGTTGCTCAGACGCTCCTGGAACTTCACCAGCCAGGCTTGCATCACCGCGTGGTCGCCCAGTTGCTCCAGGGTGACTTCCGGCAGGTAGATGAAGTGCTCGGTGATGTCTTCCGGGTACAGGCGCGACAAACGCTTGAGGGTTTTCATCACGGAGCGGAATTCGTTCACCAGGGTCTCCAGCTGTACGCCGGAAACGGCTGGCGCCGATTCGTCCAGGTGCAGGCTGGCATCTTCGAGGGCCGATTGGGTCATGTATTCTTCCATGGCCTCGTCGTCCTTGATGTACTGCTCCTGCTTGCCTTTCTTGACCTTGTACAGCGGCGGCTGGGCGATGTAGATGTAACCGCGCTCGACCAGTTCTGGCAGCTGACGGAAGAAGAAGGTCAGCAGCAGGGTACGGATATGCGAACCGTCGACGTCAGCATCGGTCATGATGATGATGTTGTGATAACGCAGCTTGTCGATGTTGTACTCTTCGCGGCCAATGCCACAGCCCAACGCGGTAATCAGCGTGCCCACTTCCTGGGACGAGATCATCTTGTCGAAGCGAGCTTTCTCGACGTTGAGGATCTTGCCCTTCAGTGGCAGGATCGCCTGGGTACGACGGTTACGGCCTTGCTTGGCCGAGCCACCCGCGGAGTCACCCTCCACCAGGTACAGTTCGGAGAGGGCAGGGTCCTTCTCCTGGCAGTCCGCCAGTTTGCCCGGCAGACCCGCGATATCCAGTGCACCTTTGCGGCGGGTCATTTCACGGGCTTTACGTGCCGCTTCACGCGCACGGGCAGCGTCGATCATCTTGCCTACCACGGCCTTGGCTTCGTTCGGGTTTTCCAGGAGGAAGTCGGCGAAGTACTTGTTCATCTCTTGTTCGACGGCGGTTTTCACCTCCGAGGAGACCAGCTTGTCTTTGGTCTGCGAGCTGAACTTCGGATCCGGCACCTTTACCGAAATGATCGCGGTCAAGCCTTCACGGGCATCGTCACCCGTCGTGGCGACCTTGTTCTTCTTAGCCAGGCCTTCCTGCTCGATGTAGCTGTTCAGGCTACGGGTCAGCGAGGAACGGAAACCGACCAAGTGAGTACCGCCGTCACGCTGCGGAATGTTGTTGGTGAAGCACAGCAGGTTCTCGTTGAAGCTGTCGTTCCACTGCAGGGCAATCTCGACCCCCACGCCATCGTCACGCTGGACGTTGAAGTGGAAGACCTGCGAGTTGATCGGGGTCTTGTTGGTGTTGAGGTATTCAACGAATGCGCTCAAGCCACCTTCGTATTTGAAGAACTCTTCTTTGCCCGAACGCTCGTCCTTCAGCAGGATGCCAACACCCGAGTTGAGGAAAGACAGTTCGCGAATCCGCTTGGCCAGGATGTCCCAGCTGAAGTGGATGTTCTTGAAGGTTTCAGCCGAAGGCTTGAAGTGGATGTGGGTACCGGTGGTTTCGCTGTCACCGACTACGGCCATCGGCGCCTGTGGAACACCGTGAACGTAGGTCTGCTCCCAGATCTTGCCGCTGCGGCGAACAGTCAGCACCAGCTTCTCGGACAGCGCGTTTACTACCGAAACGCCTACCCCGTGCAGACCACCAGATACTTTGTACGAGTTGTCGTCGAACTTACCGCCAGCGTGCAGCACAGTCATGATGACCTCGGCTGCGGATACGCCTTCTTCTTTATGCACGTCGACCGGAATGCCGCGACCGTTGTCGCGCACACTGATGGATTCGTCCGTGTGGATGATGACGGTGATGTCATCGCAGTGACCGGCGAGGGCTTCGTCGATCGAGTTGTCGACCACCTCGAAGACCATGTGGTGCAGGCCGCTACCATCATCGGTGTCGCCAATGTACATGCCGGGACGCTTGCGTACGGCATCCAAACCTTTCAGCACCTTGATGCTGGAGGAGTCGTACGTTTGATTTTCGCTCATGCCTTCACTCCCGATGGTCGTGGGTCTGGGTGATACGGCCTTGTTCCACGTGGAACAAGGCAACTGGCGTTTCCGTCTGCCAGCCTTCCCTCAGTAATTCGTGATCTACACAGGTGATAAACACCTGGCAGCGTAATTCTTCAAGCAAGCGGCACAGCGCGCGGCGATGCTGGTCATCCAGCTCGGACGGCAGGTCGTCAACGAGATAAATACAGTGACCGCGGCGAGCCTGACTGACGAGGTGGCCCTGGGCAATGCGCAATGCGCACACCACCAACTTTTGCTGACCACGCGACAGAATGTCGGCTGCGTTATTGGCAGCCAGACGAAGACGCAAATCAGCACGTTGCGGGCCGGCTTGGGTGTGACCCATCTGCTGATCGCGAAGGAGAGAGGAGGCGAGTACTTCTTGCAGTTCCCGGTCCTTGTCCCAGCCTCGATAGTAGCTAAGGGTCAACCCGTCCAGCTCGACCAGCTCGCTCAGGGTTTGCTCGAAGACGGGCTTCAAGGCCTTGATGTAGTTGCGACGGTATTCATCTATTTCCGCGCTGGCCAGGCATAACTCCCGGTCCCAGGCGGCTTGCGAAGCTGGGTCAAGTGTACCATGCCGCAACCACGAGTTCCGCTGCCGCAGCGCCTTCTGCAGACGTTGCCAGGCTGGCAGGAATCGAGGTTCCACGTGGAACACACCCCAATCTAAAAACTGTCGGCGGATTTTCGGTGCACCTTCCAGCAATCGAAAACTGTCCGGGTTTATCAACTGCAGCGGCAGCATTTCAGCAAGTTGAGCAGCGCTCTTGGCATTCTGCCCATCGATGCGAATCGTGAAGTCGCCCGCCCGCTCCCTTGATACGCCCAGGCTGCTGATGCCGCCCTCAGCCAACTGCACTTCGCCAAACACGGTACAAGCGGGCTGCTCATACTGGATAACCGGGTTCAGGCGAGTGCTGCGAAATGACCGGGCAAGGCCTAGCAGGTGCACGGCTTCGAGCACACTGGTCTTGCCGCTGCCGTTGGCGCCGTAAAGGATATTGATGCGGGGGGAAGGTGAGAGAGTCACCGGGTGCAAATTGCGCACCGCGGTGACCATGATACGTCGAAGGGACATTTCGCCTGCTACGAATTACAGACGCATCGGCATGACAACGTAGGAAGAATCGTCATTGCCAGCTTCCTGCAGCAGGGCACTGCTGTTGGAATCGGACAAAATCAGACGAACTTGCTCGGTAGTCATAACGCCCAACACGTCCAGCAGATAGCTGACGTTGAAGCCGATTTCCAGCGAGCTACCGTCGTAGTCCACGCCGATCTCTTCTTCCGCTTCTTCCTGCTCAGGGTTGTTGGCCTGGATTTTCAGTTGGCCGGCTGCCAGCTGCAAGCGAATGCCACGGTACTTCTCGTTGGAGAGAATTGCAGTACGGCTGAACGCTTCACGCAGCGCCTGACGGTCACCAATAACCAGCTTGTCACCGCCCTTCGGCAGCACTCGCTCATAGTCCGGGAACTTGCCATCGACCAGCTTGGACGTGAAGGTGAACTCACCAGTGGTCGCACGAATGTGGTGCTGGCCAAGTACGATGCTGACCATGCCTTCCGGATCGGTCAACAAGCGCGCCAGCTCAAGAATACCTTTACGTGGAACGATGACCTGGTGACGATCGTCCTGCTCGATCGGAGCGCTCATCGAGCACAGCGCCAGCCGGTGGCCGTCTGTGGAAACCGCACGCAGAGTATTGCGCGACACTTCCAGCAGCATACCGTTGAGGTAGTAACGCACGTCCTGCTGGGCCATGGCGAAGCTGGTGCGCTCGATCAGGCGGCGCAGCTTGCTCTGTTCCAGGTTGCAGGTCAGCGAGCCCGGGCCTTCTTCAACGGTCGGGAAATCGTTGGCAGGCAGGGTCGACAAGGTAAAGCGGCTGCGGCCGGCTTTGACCAGCAGCTTCTGCTCGTCCACCCTGATGTCGATCAGCACATCGTTCGGCAGGCTCTTGCAAATGTCCATCAGCTTGCGCGCCGGGACAGTGATCTCGCCTGGCTCGGCCGGCTCTTCCAGTTGCACGCGGCCAACCAGTTCGACTTCCAGGTCGGTACCGGTCAACGACAGCTGCTGGCCTTGCACGACCAGCAGGACGTTGGACAGAACCGGCAAGGTCTGGCGGCGCTCGACGACACCGGCGACCAGTTGCAGGGGTTTCAACAGGGCTTCGCGTTGAATGGTGAAATGCATGGTCTAGTCCCTTGCCTTCAATTAGCTGCGCTGGCGAACGTCAAGTCGTCAGCGTCCGCAGCAGGTTCTTGTAGTCCTCGCGGATGTCCGCGTCGGATTCCTTCAATTCGTTGATCTTGCGGCAGGCGTGCAGCACGGTGGTGTGGTCGCGGCCGCCAAACATGTCGCCGATCTCGGGCAGACTATGGTTGGTCAGTTCCTTCGACAACGCCATGGCTACCTGACGCGGCCGCGCAACAGAGCGCGAACGGCGTTTGGACAACAGATCGGCGATCTTGATCTTGTAGTACTCGGCCACGGTGCGCTGAATGTTATCCACACTCACCAGCTTGTCTTGAAGCGCCAGCAGGTCCTTCAACGACTCACGAATCAGCTCGATGGTGATGTCACGGCCCATGAAGTGCGAGTGTGCGATCACCCGCTTCAGAGCGCCTTCGAGTTCACGTACGTTGGAGCGGATACGCTGGGCGATGAAGAACGCAGCATCATGCGGCAGTTCTACCTTGGCCTGATCGGCCTTCTTCATCAGGATCGCGACGCGGGTTTCCAGTTCCGGCGGCTCCACGGCCACCGTCAGGCCCCAGCCGAAGCGCGACTTCAGGCGTTCTTCCAGGCCTTCGATTTCCTTCGGGTAGCGGTCGCTGGTGAGAATCACCTGCTGACCCCCCTCGAGCAGGGCATTGAAGGTATGGAAGAACTCTTCCTGGGAACGCTCTTTACGGGCGAAGAACTGAATGTCGTCGATCAGCAGCGCATCGACCGACCGGTAGAAGCGCTTGAATTCATTGATCGCGTTGAGCTGCAGCGCCTTGACCATATCCGCGACGAAGCGCTCGGAATGCAGGTACACAACCTTGGCATTCGGGTTCTTCTTCAGCAGGTGGTTACCCACAGCATGCATAAGGTGGGTTTTACCCAGGCCCACGCCGCCATAAAGGAAGAGCGGGTTGTAACCATGCTTGGGGTTGTCAGCAACCTGCCAGGCCGCAGCGCGGGCCAGCTGGTTCGACTTACCTTCGACAAACGTCTCGAAGGTAAACGTGCGGTTCAGGTAGCTGGTGTGCTTGAGCGCGCCTTCCACCTGGACCGTGCGCTGTTCGGTACGGTTGCCAGCAGCAGGTGCTGAAGCGTTGTCGCCCATGCCGTCGAAGCTGTCACGCGAAGCCGTTTCCCCCACCTCATTTACCTGCACCGGTTCAGCCAGCGGCGCCTGAACCGGCTCGGCTACGGCGGCCACGGTGGGCGCCGCTGCCTGCTGAGTCTGGTTTTGAGCAAGCGAAGCAGCGACCGCAGCACTGACAGGCGCATTAGGTGCAGCACGTGGAGCGGAGCTGCGACGGCTGCCTATTAACAAGGAAAGGGCTGGCGCCATGCCGCTGCCATTTTCACCCAACAGTTCGAGCAGACGGCCCAGGTACTTTTCATTCACCCAATCGAGCACAAAACGGTTAGGCGCATAGACGCGCAACTCGTTGCCTTCGGCTTCGACCTGTAGCGGACGGATCCAGGTGTTGAATTGCTGGGCAGGCAGTTCATCGCGCAGAAGCTCCACGCACTGCTGCCAAAGTTCCACTGACACGGATATCCCCTGAGTTGAAAGCCGGATGAGGCAAAAACAAACCGCCATTGTACCGGTCGAGCGATCAGTTATCCACATGTGGAAACATTCTGAGCCATGACAAAACAGTCATTTAGCGGCAAAAACGCCTTCCAACCACTGTGAATAAGGCCTGTGGATAACCGACCTTGAGGGCTATGCACAACCCTGAGGCGAGCCCTGTTGATAACTTCGCTGTGGATAACGACGCATTCTATCCACAGGCTATTCTCACGTCCAACACAAGCGCAGCACCTGTTACCGACAAGGTTTCAAAATGCTCTACATCCCGTATTTTCTGGCCTTGACGCAGTTATCCACAGAAGGTTATCCACCTAAGATTTATAAGTTCTTCAGAAAAGCTTTTTATATGTCTCTTCTTTTTTTTAATTCTGTCTCCCATTTGCCTGCCCGATCAACCCATCCCAGCACCCATCGACCAAAGCACCTTCTATACGGAAAGACTGGTTGGAAATTGACCTATGGGCTTGCTTTCTCTAGAATCGCCGATCTCTTAAAAAGGGGGCCATTCCGGCCCGTAGTCGACAAACCCAGGTAACAACGCCATGAAACGTACTTTCCAACCAAGCACCATCAAGCGCGCTCGCACCCACGGCTTCCGTGCCCGTATGGCTACCAAGAACGGCCGCGCTGTTCTGTCGCGTCGTCGCGCCAAAGGCCGTAAGCGTCTGGCCATTTGATTTTTCGGCACAGGTGGTGAGTCAGGACTTCAGTCGGGAAAAGCGACTGCTTACACCCCGGCACTTCAAAGCGGTCTTCGACTCCCCAACCGGCAAGGTTCCAGGGAAAAACCTGCTGATCCTTGCTCGCGAGAACGGCCTTGATCACCCGCGCCTCGGCCTGGTGATCGGCAAGAAGAGCGTCAAGCTCGCCGTTCAGCGCAACCGCCTCAAGCGCTTGATGCGTGATTCCTTCCGGCTCAACCAGCAAATGCTGGGTGGCCTGGATATAGTGATCGTCGCGCGCAAGGGATTGGGTGAGATAGAAAACCCGGAATTGCACCAACACTTTGGCAAGCTCTGGAAACGCCTGGCGCGCAGCCGGCCAACTCCAGCGGCAAACGCCGATTCCGCAGGGGTAGACAGTCAAAATGCGTAAACTGGCCCTCGTTCCGATCCAGTTTTACCGTTACGCCATCAGTCCCCTGATGGCCAATCACTGTCGTTTCTACCCCAGTTGCTCCTGTTACGCTCTTGAAGCCATTGAAAACCATGGCCTCTTGCGTGGCGGGTGGCTAGCCGTTCGTCGCCTGGGGCGTTGTCATCCGTGGAACGACGGCGGTTTCGATCCCGTTCCCCCCGCTCCTTCCTCCCGAACTTCTTCGATAGCCGAGTAATCATGGATATTAAACGCACGATCCTGATCGTCGCCCTGGCAATCGTGTCCTACGTCATGGTCCTCAAGTGGAACGAGGACTACGGCCAGGCTGCCCTGCCGACTCAGAATACTGCTGCCAGCGCCACTGCCCCGGCCTTGCCGGATGGCGTGCCGGCCGGTAACGCCAGCGCCGATGTGCCGAGCGCCAATGCCGAATCCAGCCCTGCCGAACTGGCGCCGGTTGCAGTCAGCAAGGACCTGATCCGGGTCAAGACAGATGTCCTGGACCTGGCTATCGATCCGGTCGGTGGTGACATCGTCCAACTGAACCTGCCGCAATACCCACGTCGCCAGGACCACCCGGACATTCCGTTCCAGCTGTTCGACAACGGCGGCGAGCGTGTCTACCTGGCTCAAAGCGGCCTGACCGGCGCCAACGGCCCGGATGCCCGTTCGTCCGGTCGCCCGCTGTACGCTGCCGAGCAGAAGAGCTACCAGCTGGCCGATGGCCAGGAACAACTGGTGGTCGACCTGAAGTTCAGCGACAACGGCGTCAACTACATCAAGCGCTTCAGCTTCAAGCGCGGTGAGTACGACCTGACCGTCAGCTACCTGATCGACAACCAGAGCGGCCAGGCTTGGAGCGGCAACATGTTTGCCCAGCTCAAGCGTGACGCCAGTTCCGACCCGTCGTCGAGCACCGCCACCGGTACTGCGACCTACCTTGGCGCTGCCATGTGGACTGCTTCCGAGCCTTACAAAAAGGTCTCGATGAAGGACATCGACAAAGGTAGTTTGAAAGAAAATGTGTCCGGCGGCTGGGTTGCCTGGCTGCAGCACTACTTCGTGACCGCCTGGATTCCGGCCAAATCGGACAACAACGTTGTCCAGACCCGCAAGGACAGCCAGGGCAACTACATCATCGGCTACACCGGCCCGGCCCTCAGTGTTCCAGCTGGCGGCAAGGTCGAAACCAGTGCCGTGCTGTATGCCGGTCCGAAGATCCAGTCCAAGCTGAAAGAGTTGTCCCCAGGCCTGGAACTGACCGTTGACTATGGCTTCCTGTGGTTCATCGCCCAGCCCATCTTCTGGCTGCTGCAACATATCCACAGCCTGCTGGGCAACTGGGGCTGGTCGATCATCGTTCTGACCATGCTCATCAAGGGCCTGTTCTTCCCGCTGTCGGCTGCCAGCTACCGCTCGATGGCGCGCATGCGTGCCGTGGCGCCAAAGCTCGCCGCACTGAAGGAACGCTTCGGTGACGATCGCCAGAAGATGTCCCAGGCGATGATGGAGCTGTACAAGAAAGAGAAGATCAACCCATTGGGCGGCTGCTTGCCGATCCTGGTGCAGATGCCGGTCTTCCTGTCCCTGTACTGGGTACTGCTGGAAAGCGTCGAAATGCGCCAGGCACCATGGATGCTGTGGATCACCGACCTGTCGATCAAGGATCCGTTCTTCATCCTGCCGATCATCATGGGCGCCACCATGTTCATCCAGCAGCGTCTGAACCCGACTCCGCCGGATCCGATGCAGGCCAAGGTGATGAAAATGATGCCGATCATCTTCACCTTCTTCTTCCTGTGGTTCCCGGCTGGTCTGGTGCTGTACTGGGTTGTGAACAACTGCCTGTCGATCACTCAGCAGTGGTACATCACCCGCCGTATCGAAGCAGCCAGCAAAAAAGCTGCTGCTTGACGGGCTGCTGCGCTAGCCTGTGAATAAAAACGCCCCCTCGGGGGCGTTTTTGCTATCTGTCGTTTTTGTCGTAGAGGCTTTCGAGCATGAACACTGTGCGTGAAACCATCGCCGCCATCGCTACCGCCCAAGGCCGCGGAGGCGTCGGTATCGTCAGGCTGTCAGGGCCATTGGCAAGCAAGGCCGGCCAGCTGATCACCGGCCGAACGCTGACGCCACGGCATGCCCACTACGGGCCATTCCGCGACGAAGAAGGCCTGGTGCTGGATGAAGGCATTGCGCTCTTCTTCCCAGGGCCCAACTCTTTCACGGGCGAGGATGTACTCGAGCTGCAGGGCCATGGCGGCCCGGTGGTGCTGGATATGCTGCTGCAGCGCTGTGTACAAGTCGGCTGCCGTCTGGCGCGGCCTGGCGAATTCAGCGAGCGTGCGTTCCTCAACGACAAGCTCGACCTGGCCCAGGCCGAAGCCATCGCCGACCTGATTGAAGCGAGCTCCAGCCAGGCCGCGCGCAACGCCTTGCGCTCGTTGCAGGGTGAATTCTCCAAGCGCGTGCACAGCCTGACAGAGGCGCTGATTGCCCTGCGCATCTACGTCGAGGCGGCGATCGACTTCCCTGAAGAAGAAATCGACTTCCTTGCCGATGGCCATGTGTTGTCGATGCTCGATGCAGTACGTGCCGAGTTATCCACTGTGCAGAGCGAGGCCGGGCAGGGTGCCTTGCTGCGCGACGGTATGACGGTAGTCATCGCTGGTCGCCCGAACGCCGGCAAGTCGAGCTTGTTGAACCAACTGGCGGGGCGCGAGGCCGCAATCGTCACTGACATTGCCGGCACCACCCGCGACATTCTTCGGGAACATATCCACATCGACGGCATGCCGTTGCACGTGGTCGACACCGCTGGCCTTCGGGATACCGATGACCATGTGGAAAAAATCGGTGTGGAACGTGCGCTGAAGGCTATTGGAGAAGCCGATCGGGTGCTGTTGGTGGTCGACTCCACCGCACCTGAGGCCAGTGACCCGTTCGCCTTGTGGCCCGAGTTTCTCGATCAGCGGCCAGACCCGGCCAAGGTCACGCTGATCCGTAACAAGGCCGACCTCAGCGGTGAGCGGGTAGGGCTGGAGCTGTGCGACGACGGCCACGTAACCATCACCCTGAGTGCCAAGGGCGACGACCAGGGGCTGCAGCTGCTGCGTGATCACCTCAAGGCCTGCATGGGTTATGAACAGACCGCCGAGAGCGGTTTCAGCGCCCGCCGGCGCCATCTGGATGCCTTGCGCCAGGCCAGTTCGCACCTGGAGCATGGCCGCGCACAGCTGACCCTGGCTGGCGCGGGTGAATTGCTGGCGGAGGACCTGCGTCAGGCGCAGCAGGCGCTGGGTGAGATCACCGGAGCGTTCAGTTCCGATGACCTGTTAGGGCGGATCTTCTCCAGTTTTTGCATCGGCAAGTAGCCCACAGCCAGAAAAATCCAAGGCCGCTCCTTCGGGAGCGGCTTTTTTTTGCCTGCAATTTATCCACTCGTCGGATCTTTCGAAACCCACACCGGCCTCTGTAGGAGCGGCTATAGCCGTGAAGGGGCCATTACAGGTCTGCATAAAATCATCCACAGACACTATTTCCTGTTCAGGAGCCCTGTGGAAAACCCGCCTTCAGCCCTCTTGATAAGCAGGCTTTTTTTAGGGGGACAAATCCGCCTGTGGGTAAAGTGGCATTTAATCCACAGGCTAAAAGACGTTATCCAGAACCCTCATGGTGGGTAAGCCACAGGGTTCAATTTCTCTGTACACCACGCATTTAGAGGTTTGTAGAACCTTATCCACAGATAAGCCTGTGTATAAGAATAAACATAAAAACAAAGCTTTTATAAATTTCTTCTCTTTGATTTCTGTTGTCTGCCACTCATCCACAGACTGGTCAAAATTTGCTCAGACGGTTCCTTTAGAGGGGGTGAAGTCCCTATACTTGTCCGCTTACCTTCTCTATTCGCAAAAACAGGCACGAGGTGCGTGGTGGATTTCCCTTCCCGTTTTGAAGTGATCGTCATCGGCGGCGGCCATGCCGGTACCGAGGCTGCGCTTGCGTCAGCACGCATGGGTGTGAAAACCCTGCTGTTGACCCATAACGTGGAAACCCTCGGTCACATGAGCTGTAACCCGGCGATTGGTGGCATCGGCAAAAGCCATCTGGTCAAAGAGATCGATGCGCTCGGCGGCGCAATGGCGCTGGCCACCGACAAGAGCGGCATCCAGTTCCGCATCCTGAACAACCGCAAGGGGCCAGCGGTACGCGCCACCCGTGCGCAGGCCGACCGCGCCATTTACAAGGCCGTGGTACGCGAGATCCTGGAAAACCAGCCGAACCTGTGGATATTTCAGCAGTCCTGCGATGACCTGATCGTCGAACAGGACCAGGTCAAAGGCGTAGTGACCCAGATGGGGCTGCGTTTCTTCGCTGAATCCGTGGTGCTGACCACCGGCACCTTCCTCGGCGGCCTTATCCACATCGGCCTGCAAAACCATTCCGGTGGTCGCGCCGGTGATCCGCCATCGATTGCCCTGGCTCACCGCATGCGTGAACTGCCGCTGCGAGTCGGCCGCCTGAAAACCGGTACCCCTCCGCGTATCGACGGGCGCTCAGTGGATTTCTCGGTCATGACCGAACAGCCAGGCGACACGCCGATCCCGGTGATGTCGTTCATGGGCAATGCACAAATGCATCCGCGTCAGGTCAGCTGCTGGATCACCCATACCAATGCCCGCACCCACGAGATCATTGCCTCGAACCTCGACCGTTCGCCGATGTACTCCGGCGTGATCGAAGGTGTCGGCCCGCGCTATTGCCCATCGATCGAAGACAAGATCCATCGCTTTGCCGACAAGGAAAGCCACCAGGTGTTCATCGAGCCGGAAGGCCTGACCACCCATGAGCTGTACCCCAACGGCATTTCCACTTCGTTGCCGTTCGATGTGCAGCTGGAACTGGTGCGCTCGATCCGCGGTATGGAAAACGCCCACATCGTTCGCCCGGGTTACGCCATCGAGTACGACTATTTCGACCCGCGTGACCTCAAGTACAGCCTCGAGACCAAAGTCATCGGCGGCCTGTTCTTCGCTGGCCAGATCAACGGCACCACCGGCTACGAAGAAGCTGGCGCCCAAGGCCTGCTGGCCGGGACCAACGCCGCACTACGTGCCCAAGGCCGTGAAAGCTGGTGCCCGCGCCGCGACGAGGCGTACATCGGCGTATTGGTCGACGACCTGATTACCCTGGGTACCCAGGAGCCGTACCGCATGTTCACTTCGCGTGCCGAGTACCGGCTGATACTGCGTGAAGACAACGCTGACTTGCGCCTGACCGAGAAAGGTCGCGAGCTCGGCTTGATCGACGACGAACGCTGGGCTGCTTTCTGCGCCAAGCGTGACGGCATCGAGCGTGAAGAACAGCGCCTGAAGTCGACCTGGGTACGTCCGAACACCGAACAAGGCCAGGCGATTGTGGATAAGTTCGGCACTCCGCTGGCCCACGAATACAGTCTGCTCAACCTGCTGGCCCGGCCAGAGATCGACTATGCAGGGCTGATCGAAGCGACCGGCGGTGAAGAGATCGATCCACAGGTTGCAGAGCAGGTCGAGATCAAGACCAAGTACGCCGGTTATATCGACCGTCAGCAGGACGAGATCGCTCGCCTGCGCGCCAGTGAAGATACCCGCCTGCCTGTGGATATCGACTACACCACGATTTCCGGGCTGTCGAAGGAAATCCAGGGCAAGCTCGGCCAGACTCGTCCAGAGACGCTTGGCCAGGCTTCGCGTATTCCTGGCGTCACGCCGGCAGCGATTTCCCTGTTGCTGATTCATCTGAAAAAACGCGGCGCTGGCCGCGAATTGGAGCAAAGCGCTTGAGTTCCCTGGTCACCCCGCAACACGCCGAAGAGTTGTCCACAGGTGCGCGCCAGCTCGGGGTCGAGCTGAGCGCCGAGCAGCACGAAAAGCTGCTGGGCTACCTGGCCCTGTTGATCAAATGGAACAAAGCCTACAACCTCACTGCCGTGCGCGACCCGGACGAGATGGTTTCCCGCCACCTGCTCGACAGCCTCAGTGTCATGTCGTTTATCCACAACGAGCGTGACAACTGGCTGGATGTTGGCAGTGGCGGTGGCATGCCCGGCATCCCTTTGGCTATCCTGCATCCGCACAAGCAGGTGACGGTGCTGGACGCCAATGGCAAGAAGACCCGCTTCCTGACTCAGGTGAAAATGGAACTGAAGCTGGACAACCTTACGGTTATCCACAGCAGGGTCGAAGCTTTCCAGCCATCACTACCGTTCAGCGGAATCATCTCCCGCGCCTTCAGCAGCATGGAGAACTTCACCAACTGGACCCGCCATCTGGGCGACACCGGGACGCAATGGCTTGCAATGAAGGGGCTGCATCCTGCCGATGAACTGGTAGCATTGCCCGCAGACTTCACAGTGGAAAGCGAGCAGGCCCTGACCGTTCCAGGTTGCCAGGGCCAGCGCCATCTGCTGATACTGCGCCGCAAGGCTTGATTGGGAACACACGCAACAATGGCTAAGGTATTCGCAATCGCGAACCAGAAAGGCGGGGTCGGCAAGACCACCACCTGTATCAACCTCGCAGCATCGCTGGCCGCGACCAAGCGTCGTGTTCTGCTGATCGACCTCGATCCGCAGGGCAACGCGACCATGGGCAGTGGTGTGGACAAACACGAACTCGAGCATTCGGTCTATGACCTGCTGATCGGGGAATGCGACCTTGCCCAGGCCATGCACTACTCCGAGCACGGCGGCTTCCAGTTGCTGCCGGCCAACCGCGACCTGACCGCCGCGGAAGTGGTGCTGCTGGAAATGCAGGTCAAGGAAAGCCGCCTGCGCAACGCGCTGGCGCCGATCCGTGAAAATTATGATTTCATCCTCATCGACTGCCCACCGTCGCTGTCGATGCTGACGCTCAATGCGCTGGTCGCTTCCGATGGCGTGATCATCCCGATGCAGTGCGAGTACTACGCGCTGGAAGGTCTCAGCGACCTTGTGGATAACATCAAGCGCATCGCTGCCCGGTTGAACCCGGAGCTGAAGATCGAAGGCCTGCTGCGGACCATGTACGACCCGCGCCTGAGCCTGAACAACGATGTTTCGGCGCAGCTCAAGGAACACTTTGGCGAGCAGCTGTACGACACCGTCATCCCGCGCAACATCCGCCTGGCCGAGGCACCGAGCTTCGGCATGCCGGCGCTGGCCTACGACAAGCAATCGCGTGGCGCGCTGGCCTATCTGGCCCTGGCCGGGGAACTGGTACGCCGTCAACGCCGTCAATCACGCACTGCACAAACAACTTAAGGAATCCGCATGGCCGTTAAGAAACGGGGTCTCGGACGTGGGTTGGATGCACTGCTCAGTGGTCCTTCCGTCAGCGCGCTCGAAGAGCAGGCTGTGAAGATCGACCAGAAAGAACTGCAACACCTGCCCGTCGAACTGATCCAGCGCGGCAAGTACCAGCCGCGCCGCGACATGGATCCCGAGGCACTGGAAGAGCTCGCGCACTCGATTCGCAGCCATGGGGTGATGCAGCCCATCGTGGTTCGCCCGATCGACGGTAGCCGCTATGAGATCATCGCCGGTGAGCGCCGTTGGCGCGCCACTCAGCAGGCCGGTCTCGACACCATCCCGGCGATGGTGCGCGAAGTGCCGGACGAAGCCGCCATCGCCATGGCGCTGATCGAGAACATCCAGCGCGAGGACCTCAACCCGCTGGAAGAAGCCCTGGCCCTGCAGCGCCTGCAGCAGGAGT
Source organism: Pseudomonas sp. URMO17WK12:I7 (assembly GCF_003269045.1). Lineage (NCBI taxonomy): Bacteria > Pseudomonadati > Pseudomonadota > Gammaproteobacteria > Pseudomonadales > Pseudomonadaceae > Pseudomonas > Pseudomonas sp. URMO17WK12:I7. The sequence goes on from NZ_QLTL01000005.1 coordinate 127,933, forward strand.
TCGAGCTGACCCAGCAACAAGTGGCCGATGCCGTGGGCAAGTCGCGGGTGACCGTGGCCAACCTTCTGCGCCTGATCTCGCTGCCCGAGGCGATCAAGACCATGCTCGCCCACGGTGACCTGGAGATGGGCCACGCCCGTGCCTTGCTCGGTCTCGAAGAAGATCGTCAGGAAGAGGGGGCGCGTCATGTTGTCGCACGTGGCCTCACTGTGCGCCAAACCGAGGCACTGGTCCGTCAGTGGCTCAATGGCAAGCCTGAGCCGGTCGAACCGAGCAAACCTGATCCGGACATCGCGCGCCTTGAACAGCGGCTCGCAGAGCGCCTGGGCTCTGCCGTGCAGATACGCCACGGCAACAAGGGCAAAGGCCAATTGGTTATTCGCTATAACTCGCTTGACGAGTTGCAAGGCGTGCTTGCTCACATCCGCTGAAACAATTCCCGTTGTAGCGCGCAGTCGGAAATCACTACCGAATAGTTGAATAGGGGTTAATCCACCCCTATACTCTGCGCGCATTTTGTCGGCACAAATTATGCCAAGTCATAACTGACTTGTTGGTCGACTTCCGAGGAGCAGTTGTGATGGAAATCCGCACGCCAAACCGCCTGCCTTTCCATCGCTGGGCGGTTTTTCCGGTACTGCTGGCTCAATTCGTCGTACTACTGCTGGCAACCTTGGTGTTGTGGCAGTGGAAAGGGGCGGTCAGTGGATATTCAGGCCTTTGCGGAGGTTTGATTGCCTGGCTGCCCAATGTGTATTTCGCCTGGAAGGCTTTTCGCTTCAGCGGAGCTCGGGCGGCACAAGCTATCGTCAAGTCGTTTTACGCTGGCGAGGCAGGCAAGATGATTTTGACGGCAGTGCTTTTTGCACTGACCTTCGCAGGAGTGAAGCCACTGGCGCCGTTAGCAGTATTCGGCGTCTTCGTGTTGACCCTTTTGGTCAGCTGGTTCGCGCCCCTGCTGATGAATAAAAGACTTTCGAGACCTTAGGGCGTTTGAGGCAACCATGGCAGCAGAAACCGCTTCGGGCTATATCCAGCACCACTTGCAGAACCTGACCTACGGTCAACTACCAGACGGCAGCTGGGGCTTTGCCCATTCGGCTGCAGAAGCCAAGGCAATGGGCTTCTGGGCGTTCCACCTGGACACCCTGGGTTGGTCCGTCGCGCTGGGTCTGATCTTCCTGTTCATCTTCCGCATGGCGGCCAAGAAGGCGACTTCCGGCCAACCAAGCGGCCTGCAGAACTTCGTAGAAGTGCTGGTGGACTTCGTCAACGGCAGCGTGAAGGACTCCTTCCACGGCCGTAGCCCGGTGATCGCTCCGCTGGCGCTGACAATCTTCGTCTGGGTGTTCCTGATGAACGCCATCGACCTGGTACCGGTCGACTGGATTCCTCAGCTGGCCATCCTGATCTCCGGTGACCCGCACATTCCGTTCCGCGCCGTGTCGACCACCGACCCGAACGCGACCCTGGCCATGGCCTTCAGCGTATTCGCCCTGATCATCTTCTACAGCATCAAGGTCAAGGGCCTGGGCGGCTTCATCGGTGAGCTCACCCTGCACCCGTTCGGCAGCAAGAACATCTTCGTGCAGATCCTGCTGATCCCGGTGAACTTCCTGCTGGAGTTCGTCACCCTGATCGCCAAGCCGATCTCGCTGGCACTGCGTCTGTTCGGCAACATGTACGCCGGCGAGCTGGTGTTCATCCTGATCGCCGTGATGTTCGGCGCCGGCATCCTCTGGCTGAGTGGCCTGGGTATCGTGCTGCAGTGGGCGTGGGCTGTGTTCCACATCCTGATCATCACGCTGCAAGCTTTCATCTTCATGATGCTGACCATCGTCTACCTGTCGATGGCTCATGAAGATAACCATTAAGACCGCCTGGCGTGTCTTGTAGCCTTCCCCGCTCGTTTGGGGGGAGGGCTTTAAAAGTCCGCAAGGGCAGCTGTACCAAACGATTTGTTTTACCGCTTCAACTTAAAAACCTAACCAATACGACGTAAAAGTCGGGAGGAAAGATGGAAACTGTAGTTGGTCTGACCGCTATCGCTGTTGCTCTGCTGATCGGCCTGGGTGCTCTGGGTACCGCCATTGGTTTCGGCCTGCTGGGCGGCAAGTTCCTGGAAGGCGCTGCTCGTCAGCCTGAGATGGTTCCGATGCTGCAGGTCAAAATGTTCATCGTTGCCGGTCTGCTCGACGCCGTAACCATGATCGGTGTTGGTATCGCTCTGTTCTTCACCTTCGCGAATCCGTTCGTTGGTCAGATCGCCGGCTAATCACTCGTTCCACGAGTTGATGGCTGTGATGAATTAAGACCGAGCGAGGTGTTGGCGTGAACATTAATGCAACCCTGATTGGCCAATCCGTTGCCTTCCTGATTTTTGTACTCTTCTGCATGAAGTACGTATGGCCTCCGGTCATCACTGCTCTGCAAGAGCGTCAAAAGAAGATTGCCGACGGCTTGGACGCTGCCAACCGCGCAGCTCGCGACCTGGAGCTGGCCCAAGAGAAAGTGGGTCAGCAACTGCGTGAAGCTAAAGCACAGGCAGCCGAAATCATTGAGCAAAGCAAGAAACGCGCTGCTCAGCTTGTCGAGGAAGCCCGTGATCAGGCCCGCGTCGAAGCTGACCGTGTGAAGGCTCAGGCTCTGGCCGAGATCGAACAGGAACTGAACAGCGCTAAAGACGCCCTGCGTGCCCAAGTGGGTGCTCTGGCCGTTGGCGGTGCTGAAAAGATCCTTGGCGCCACAATCGATCAAAACGCGCATGCGGAGCTGGTTAACAAACTGGCCGCTGAAATTTAAGCGAGGGCGATCATGGCAGAACTGACCACGTTGGCCCGACCTTACGCTAAGGCTGCCTTTGAGCATGCCCAGGCCCATCAGCAACTGGCCAATTGGTCAGCCATGCTCGGCCTGGCTGCTGCGGTGTCGCAAGACGACACCATGCAGCGCCTGCTCAAGGCCCCGCGACTGACGAGCGCAGAAAAGGCCGCCACGTTCATTGACGTGTGCGGTGACAAGTTCAATGCACAGGCACAGAATTTCATTCATGTTGCCGCGGAAAACGACCGTCTCCTGCTTCTGCCGGAGATTGCCGCCCTGTTCGACCTGTACAAGGCCGAGCAAGAGAAATCCGTGGACGTGGAAGTCACCAGTGCTTTTGCGTTGAACCAAGAACAGCAAGACAAACTCGCCAAGGTTCTCAGTGCACGGTTAGGCCAGGAAGTGCGCCTGCACGCGTCGGAGGATGCCAGCCTGATTGGCGGCGTCGTCATCCGCGCAGGTGACCTGGTAATCGATGGCTCTGTTCGCGGCAAAATCGCGAAACTGGCCGAAGCATTGAAATCTTGAGTTTGAAGGGGCAGCAGAGCAATGCAGCAACTCAATCCTTCCGAAATTAGTGAAATCATCAAGGGCCGCATCGACAACCTCGATGTGAGCTCCCAAGCCCGTAACGAAGGTACCGTTGTTTCGGTATCCGACGGTATCGTGCGGATCCACGGTCTGGCCGACGTCATGTACGGCGAAATGATCGAGTTCCCTGGCGGCGTCTACGGCATGGCACTGAACCTGGAGCAAGACTCCGTAGGTGCAGTGATCCTGGGTGCCTATGACACCCTCGCCGAAGGCATGAGCGCCAAGTGCACCGGCCGCATCCTGGAAGTTCCGGTTGGTAAGGAACTGCTGGGTCGCGTCGTTGACGCTCTGGGCAACCCGATCGACGGCAAAGGTCCTCTGGGCAACACTCAGACCGACGCGGTCGAGAAAGTAGCTCCAGGCGTGATCTGGCGTAAGTCGGTAGACCAGCCTGTACAGACTGGCTACAAGTCCGTCGACGCCATGATCCCTGTCGGCCGTGGCCAGCGTGAGCTGATCATCGGTGACCGTCAGATCGGCAAGACCGCCATGGCCATCGACGCCATCATCAACCAGAAAGACTCCGGTATTTTCTGCGTTTATGTTGCTGTCGGCCAGAAGCGTTCCACCGTTGCCAACATCGTTCGCAAGCTGGAAGAAAACGGCGCCCTGGCCAACACCATCGTGGTTGTTGCCAGTGCTTCGGAATCCGCCGCACTGCAGTTCCTGGCTCCTTACGCCGGCTGCACCATGGGCGAGTTCTTCCGTGACCGCGGTGAAGACGCCCTGATCGTTTACGATGACCTGTCCAAGCAGGCCGTTGCCTACCGTCAGATCTCCCTGCTGCTGCGTCGTCCACCAGGACGTGAAGCGTACCCAGGTGACGTGTTCTATCTCCACTCCCGTCTGCTGGAGCGCGCATCGCGCGTTTCGGAAGAGTACGTAGAGAAGTTCACCAACGGCGCAGTCACTGGCAAGACCGGTTCCCTGACCGCCCTGCCGATCATCGAAACCCAGGCTGGCGACGTTTCCGCGTTCGTTCCGACCAACGTGATTTCCATCACCGACGGTCAGATCTTCCTGGAATCGGCCATGTTCAACTCGGGCATCCGCCCTGCAGTGAACGCCGGTGTTTCGGTATCCCGCGTAGGTGGTGCCGCTCAGACCAAGATCATCAAGAAGCTGTCCGGTGGTATTCGTACCGCGCTGGCTCAGTACCGTGAACTGGCTGCATTCGCCCAGTTCGCTTCCGATCTGGACGAAGCGACCCGCAAGCAGCTGGAGCATGGTCAGCGCGTTACCGAGCTGATGAAGCAGAAGCAGTACGCGCCAATGTCCATCGCGGACATGGCCCTGTCGCTGTACGCCGCTGAGCGTGGTTTCCTGACTGACGTAGAAGTCTCCAAGATCGGCAGCTTCGAGCAAGCACTGATCGCCTTCTTCAACCGTGATCACGCTGAACTGATGGCGAAGATCAACGTGAAGGGTGACTTCAACGACGAAATCGACGCAGGCCTGAAAGCCGGTATCGAGAAGTTCAAGGCCACCCAGACCTGGTAAGCCGCAGCGGGGGCTCAGGCCCCCGCTTGCTAACCTGATAGGTGATACATGGCAGGCGCAAAAGAGATTCGCAGTAAGATTGCGAGCATCAAAAGCACGCAAAAAATTACCAGCGCCATGGAGAAAGTGGCGGTCAGCAAGATGCGCAGGGCACAACTGCGCATGGCTGCTAGCCGTCCTTACGCGGAGCGTATCCGCCAGGTGATCGGTCATCTGGCCAACGCCAACCCGGAATACCGCCACCCGTTCATGATCGAGCGCCCTGTAAAGCGCGCCGGTTATATCGTGGTGAGCAGTGACCGTGGTCTGTGCGGTGGCTTGAACACCAACCTGTTCAAGGCCCTGGTCAAGGACATGAACGAAAACCGCGAACAGGGCGTGGAAATCGACCTGTGCGTGATCGGCAGCAAGGGTGCGACTTTCTTCCGCATCTTTGGCGGCAACGTCGTAGCCGCGATCAGCCACCTGGGCGAAGAGCCATCGATCAACGATCTGATCGGCTCTGTCAAAGTGATGCTGGACGCCTACCTGGACGGCCGTATCGATCGCCTTTCGGTGGTTTCGAACAAGTTCATCAACACCATGACCCAAAAACCGACGGTCGAGCAATTGGTACCGTTGGTGGCAACCCCGGATCAGGATCTCAAGCATCACTGGGATTACCTGTACGAACCCGACGCAAAAGAGCTGCTGGACGGCTTGATGGTGCGTTACGTGGAGTCGCAGGTATACCAGGCGGTGGTCGAGAACAACGCTGCTGAACAAGCAGCCCGGATGATCGCCATGAAGAACGCCACAGACAACGCCGGTGATTTGATCAAAGAGCTTCAGCTGATCTACAACAAGGCGCGTCAGGCTGCGATCACCCAGGAGATCTCGGAAATCGTCGGCGGCGCTGCCGCGGTTTAACGGTTCAAAAATTCAGAGGATCCAGCTATGAGTAGCGGACGTATCGTTCAAATCATCGGCGCCGTCATCGACGTGGAATTCCCACGTGACGTCGTGCCGAGTGTATACAACGCGCTGAAAGTACAAGGCGCGGAAACCACCCTCGAAGTTCAGCAGCAGCTGGGCGACGGCGTGGTTCGTACCATTGCGATGGGCTCCACCGAAGGTCTGAAGCGCGGTCTGGATGTCGTCGACACCGGTGCTGCCATTTCCGTTCCAGTTGGTAAGGCCACTCTGGGCCGTATCATGGACGTTCTGGGCAACCCAATCGACGAAGCCGGCCCGATCGGTGAAGAAGAGCGTCGCGGTATCCACCAGCCAGCGCCTTCGTTCGCTGACCAGGCAGGCGGCAACGACCTGCTGGAAACCGGCATCAAGGTTATCGACCTGGTTTGCCCGTTCGCCAAGGGTGGTAAGGTTGGTCTGTTCGGTGGTGCCGGTGTCGGCAAGACCGTTAACATGATGGAACTGATCCGTAACATCGCCATGGAACACAGCGGTTATTCCGTGTTCGCTGGTGTGGGTGAGCGTACTCGTGAGGGTAACGACTTCTACCACGAGATGAAGGACTCCAACGTTCTCGACAAGGTAGCGCTGGTCTACGGTCAGATGAACGAGCCACCAGGAAACCGTCTGCGCGTAGCGCTGACCGGCCTGACCATGGCTGAGAAGTTCCGTGACGAAGGTAACGACGTTCTGCTGTTCGTCGACAACATCTATCGTTACACCCTGGCCGGTACCGAAGTATCCGCACTGCTGGGCCGTATGCCTTCGGCAGTAGGTTACCAGCCGACCCTGGCTGAAGAGATGGGCGTTCTGCAAGAGCGTATCACCTCCACCAAGGAAGGTTCGATCACCTCCGTTCAGGCCGTATACGTACCTGCGGACGACTTGACCGACCCGTCGCCAGCGACCACCTTCGCCCACTTGGACGCCACCGTCGTTCTGTCCCGTGACATCGCCTCCCTGGGTATCTACCCAGCGGTTGACCCACTGGACTCGACTTCGCGCCAGCTGGACCCGAACGTGATCGGCAACGAGCACTACGACACCGCTCGTGGCGTTCAGTATGTTCTGCAGCGCTATAAAGAGCTGAAGGACATCATCGCGATCCTGGGTATGGACGAACTGTCCGAAGACGACAAGCAACTGGTAGCCCGCGCTCGTAAGATCCAGCGCTTCCTGTCGCAGCCGTTCTTCGTGGCCGAAGTCTTCACCGGTTCGCCAGGCAAGTACGTTTCCCTGAAAGACACCATCGCTGGCTTCAGCGGCATCCTCAAAGGTGACTACGACCACCTGCCAGAACAAGCGTTCTACATGGTCGGCAGCATCGACGAAGCGATCGAGAAAGCCAAGAAACTGTAATCCCGGCGCCCCGCAAGGGGCGCTAATCAGGTTGAGGCAAGCAGATGGCTATGACAGTCCATTGCGATATCGTCAGCGCGGAAGGAGAAATCTTCTCCGGCCTGGTCGAGATGGTAGTAGCGCACGGCAACCTGGGCGATCTTGGTATCGCTCCAGGCCACGCCCCGCTGATCACCAATCTCAAGCCTGGTCCGATCACGCTGACCAAGCAAGGTGGCGATCGTGAGGTGTTCTACATCTCCGGTGGCTTCCTCGAAGTGCAGCCGAACATGGTCAAGGTTCTTGCCGACACCGTGCAGCGCGCTGCCGACCTGGACGAAGCTCAGGCTCAGGAAGCCCTCAAGGCTGCTGAGAACGCCCTGAACGCGAAAAGCTCGGACTTCGACTACGGTGCTGCTGCCGCACGTCTGGCCGAGGCTGCAGCTCAGCTGCGTACCGTCCAGCAAATGCGCAAAGGCAAGTAATCCGGTTCAGGCCGCATACTTCCGTTGCGATTGAGTTAAAGGGTAGCCTCGGCTACCCTTTTTCTTTTTCCGAATTCTTCTCAGGTCTCGTCTCTGACCGCCCAGGATTGGTAGCCAGTCAATGTCCCTCGATATCGTTATTCTCGCCGCTGGTCAAGGTACCCGCATGCGTTCGGCGCTGCCCAAGGTGCTGCACCCGGTAGCCGGCAATTCCATGCTCGGCCACGTTATCCACAGCGCGCGGCAGCTTCAGCCACAGGGCATTCACGTGGTCATCGGCCACGGTGCCGACCAGGTACGTGAGCGCTTGGCAGCCGACGACCTTAATTTCGTCATGCAGGACAAGCAGCTGGGCACGGGCCATGCCGTTGCGCAAGCATTGCCGGCGATCACTGCCGACACGGTGCTGGTGCTTTATGGCGATGTGCCGCTGATCGAAGTGGAAACCCTGCAGCGCCTGCTGGCCAAGGTCAGCGACAAGCAACTGGGCCTGCTCACCGTGACCCTGCAGGACCCGACCGGCTATGGCCGCATCGTGCGCAATGGCGAAGGCCAGGTGACGGCTATCGTCGAGCACAAGGATGCCAGCGAAGCGCAGAAGGCAATCAACGAAGGCAACACCGGCATCCTGGCCCTGCCAGCCACGCGCCTGGCCGACTGGATGGGCCGCCTGTCGAACAACAATGCCCAGGGTGAGTACTACCTCACTGATGTCATCGCCATGGCCGTGGCCGATGGGCTTGTGGTCGCCACTGAACAGCCGCACGACGCGATGGAAGTGCAGGGTGCCAATGACCGTCGCCAGCTGTCGGAACTCGAACGCCACTACCAGCTTCGCGCAGGCCGCAGGCTGATGGCCCAGGGCGTCACCCTGCGCGACCCGGCGCGCTTCGATGTACGTGGCGAAGTGACCGTTGGTCGCGATGTGCTGATCGATATCAACGTGATTCTCGAAGGCAAGGTGGTCATCGAGGACGACGTGCAGATCGGCCCGAACTGCGTGATCAAGGACAGCACCCTGCGCAAGGGCGCAATCATCAAGGCCAACACCCACCTCGACGGCGCGGTAATGGGGGAGGGCAGCGATGCTGGCCCGTTCGCCCGCTTGCGCCCAGGCAGCGTGCTTGAGGCCAAGGCCCATGTGGGTAACTTCGTCGAACTGAAAAACGCCCACCTGGGTGAAGGCGCCAAGGCCGGCCACCTGACCTACCTGGGCGACGCCGAGATCGGTGCACGTACCAACATCGGCGCCGGTACCATCACCTGCAACTACGATGGCGCCAATAAGTTCAAGACCGTGATGGGTGAGGACGTATTCATCGGCTCCAACAATTCGCTGGTAGCGCCTGTGGAAATCGAGGCCGGCGCCACTACGGCGGCCGGTTCGACCATCAATCAGACCGTCGGAGCAGGTGAGCTGGCCGTGGCGCGTGCGCGCCAGCGCAATATTTCTGGCTGGAAGCGGCCAGAGAAGATCAAGAAAAGCTGAGTTATACACAGCTGAATCAATCGAAAGCCGACTTATGTGAATAAGTCGGCTTTTTTTATGTCTGCAATAACCCTTGTGGGAGTGGGCGCGCCCGCGAAGCAGGCAACGCGGTGGATGGCACGGGCTGCGCCCGTGTGCGCGGGCAAGCCCGCTCCCACAGCGATGTTTTTTGTCAGCAGCATTTATCCACACCTTGACGAAACCGCGATCTTAGGTTTTGATTGCAACCATTATCTTTCGAATCGAAACTTAGCTAACCATGTCGAAACGAAACACCCCCCAGCGCCGCCACAACATCCTGGCTCTGCTCAGTGAGCAAGGCGAGGTGAGCGTCGACGCCCTGGCCAAGCGTTTCGAAACTTCGGAAGTGACCATTCGCAAGGATCTTGCTGCACTGGAGGCCAACGGCTTGCTGTTGCGCCGTTACGGGGGGGCGGTACCTGTTCCGCAGGAAATGCTCAGTGAGCCCGCGCAACCGGTCTCTGCCTACAAGAAGGCTATCGCCCGGGCAGCGGTTGGGCGTATTCGCGAGCACGCGCGGATCATCATCGACAGCGGCAGCACTACCGCCGCCATGATCCCGGAACTGGGCCGCCAGCCCGGTCTGGTAGTGATGACCAATTCGTTGAATGTGGCCCGCGCCATCAGTGAAGTCGAGCACGAACCGGTGCTGCTGATGACTGGTGGCACCTGGGACCCTCATTCGGAATCGTTCCAGGGCCAGGTCGCTGAGCAGGTACTGCGCTCTTATGATTTCGACCAGCTGTTCATCGGTGCCGATGGCATCGACCTGCAGCGCGGCACCACTACGTTCAATGAGCTGCTTGGCCTGAGCCGAGTGATGGCCGAGGTAGCCCGAGAAGTGATCGTGATGGTCGAGTCCGACAAGGTCGGGCGCAAGATCCCCAATCTGGAGCTGCCTTGGGGCAGCGTGCACACCCTTATTACAGATGAACGCTTGCCCGTAGCGGCACGCGAACAGATTCAAGCCCGCGGCATTAACCTGATCTGCGCCGCGATCAGCCAGGAGCAATAACCATGTGTGGAATCGTTGGTGCCGTAGCCGAGCGCAACATCACTGCCATTCTCATCGAAGGCCTCAAGCGTCTTGAGTATCGCGGGTACGACAGTGCCGGCCTGGCCGTCTACACCCAGCAGGGCGAACTGCAGCGCCGCCGCCGCATCGGCAAGGTTGCCGAGCTGGAAGCTGCGGTGGCCGCCGAACCGCTTAACGGCCAGCTGGGCATCGCCCACACTCGTTGGGCTACCCACGGTGCGCCGACCGAAGGTAACGCCCACCCGCATTTTTCCAGCAACGAAGTGGCAGTGGTGCACAATGGCATCATTGAAAACCACGACGAACTGCGTGAAGAGCTGAAAGGTCTGGGGTACGTGTTTACCTCGCAGACTGACACTGAAGTCATCGTGCACCTGATCCATCACACGCTGAAAACTGTCCCGGACCTCGCTGATGCGTTGAAGTCCGCAGTCAAGCGCCTGCACGGTGCGTACGGCCTGGCGTTGATCAGCGTGCAGCAGCCTGACCGCCTGGTAGCTGCGCGCAGCGGCAGCCCGCTGGTGATCGGCCTGGGCCATGGGGAAAACTTCCTCGCCTCGGACCAACTGGCGCTGCGCCAGGTCACCGACCGGTTCATGTATCTGGAGGAGGGTGATATCGCCGAGATTCGCCGCGACCAGGTGAAGATCTGGGATCAGGCCGGCCAGCCGGTGCAGCGTGAAACCGTGCAGTACCACGAAGGTGCCGAGGCCGCTGACAAGGGTACCTATCGCCACTTCATGCTCAAGGAGATCCATGAGCAGCCGACCGTGGTCCAGCGCACGCTGGAAGGCCGCTTGGGCAAGGACCACGTGATGGTCCAGGCTTTCGGCCCGCAGGCAGCCGAGCTGTTCGCCAAAGTACGTAACGTGCAGATCGTCGCCTGCGGCACCAGCTACCACGCCGGCATGGTTGCCCGTTACTGGCTGGAAAGTCTGGCCGGCATTCCTTGCCAGGTTGAAGTGGCCAGCGAGTTCCGTTATCGCAAGGTAGTGGTGCAACCAGACACCCTGTTCGTCTCGATCTCCCAGTCCGGCGAAACCGCCGACACCCTGGCTGCCCTGCGCAACGCCAAGGAACTGGGCTTCCTCGGTAGCCTGGCCATCTGCAACGTCGGCATCAGCTCGCTGGTACGCGAGTCCGACCTGACCCTGCTGACCCTGGCCGGCCCGGAAATCGGTGTGGCATCGACCAAAGCCTTCACCACTCAGCTGGTCTCGCTGATGCTGTTGACCCTGGCTCTGGGCCAAGTGCGCGGCACCCTCGAAGATGGCGTCGAAGCCGGGTTGGTGGAAGAGCTGCGCCGCCTGCCTGCGCGCCTGGGCGAGGCTCTGGCCATGGACAGCACCGTGGAGAAAACTGCCGAGCTGTTCGCCGACAAGCACCACACCCTGTTCCTTGGCCGTGGTGCACAGTACCCAGTGGCCATGGAAGGAGCGCTGAAGCTCAAGGAAATCTCCTACATCCACGCCGAAGCCTACCCGGCTGGTGAGCTCAAGCACGGCCCGTTGGCGCTTGTGGATAACGACATGCCCGTGGTCACCGTGGCGCCGAACAACGAACTGCTGGAGAAGCTCAAGTCCAACCTTCAGGAAGTGCGCGCCCGCGGTGGTGAGCTGGTGGTGTTCGCCGATGAGAATGCCGGCATGAGCAACGGCGAAGGCACCCACGTGATCAAGGTGCCGCACATCGTCGACGAACTGGCGCCGATCCTTTACACCATTCCGCTGCAACTGCTGTCGTATTACGTGGCAGTGCTCAAGGGGACTGACGTTGACCAGCCGCGTAACCTGGCGAAGTCGGTGACTGTGGAGTAAGCGTTTTTCTGTTGAAAAAGGGAAAGCCCCGGCTCAATGCCGGGGCTTTTTCATTTGTGCGATCAGCATGGCTTCAAGCTGCTTTCAGCACGGTCCGCACTTTGATGTTGGCCAGCAGCGCATCCACGCTCAGTGCCCCCCCGCCGAACGCTGCAATCTGCAACAGGCCACCCGCAATCGAGATGTTCTTGAAGAAGTTGATGAACTGCCCCTGGTCCGCCAGGTTGTTGTGGAAGGCGAAGGCTGCCATCACGGTGAACAGCGCCATGACCACCGCGACGATGCGGGTTTGAAAGCCGATGATCAGCAGTGCTGCAAGGCCGAGTTCAACACCCAGTGCGGCCAGGTAGCTCAGTACCGGGAAGGGCAGGCCGCTCGATTCGATATAGGCAATGGTGCCCTCAGGCGAAGTCAGCTTGCTGAAGCCGCTGAGCAGGAAGAGCACGGCCAGCAACACACGACCGACGAATGCAGTTGTACCTTTGAAAGTGTTCATCTTTTAGCTCCTGATACTTGAGTTCGAATGGCTCACCGCGCTGTACCCGGTGGCGTTGTCTGCGGTATGGGGCCATTCTGAAGCGCAATATCAATCAAGACAATTAGGGTAAGAAGTGAATAATTGTTCCGTAAATTGGGACAATTGGATCAGCCCTTTTTGCGCTTACTAGTGCGCATCCACTGCTCGGGAAAACGGAGCACGGGCCTCATTGATCTCATCAGCGCATCAATTAATGAAAAATGAACGATTATCCCAAGCGACGCTTTCGACGATCATGCTGGAAATAAGCACTTACAATTATTAAGAAACGCTGGAGATCCACCATGAGTCTGCCATCAAGCTCGGCGCCCGAGGGCAAGTCCAAGGCCGGAATGGTCTTCCGGGTAACGTCCGGAAACTTCCTCGAACAGTTCGACTTCTTCCTGTTCGGCTTCTATGCCACGCACATCGCGGGGGCCTTCTTCCCTGCCTCCAATGAATTCGCCTCGTTGATGATGACCTTCGCCGTGTTCGGTGCAGGCTTCCTCATGCGCCCGCTGGGTGCGGTGATCCTGGGTGCCTACATTGATGACGTGGGCCGGCGCAAAGGGCTGATCGTCACCCTGGCGATCATGGCCAGCGGTACCTTGCTGATCGTGCTGGTGCCCGGCTACGCCAGCATCGGGCTATTGGCCCCGGCGCTGGTGCTGATCGGGCGCTTGCTGCAAGGGTTCTCGGCCGGTGCCGAGTTGGGTGGCGTGTCGGTATATCTGGCGGAAATGGCAACGCCCGGACACAAGGGCTTCTATGCCAGCTGGCAGTCCGCCAGCCAGCAGGTGGCGATCGTCGTCGCCGCAGCGCTGGGCTTTGCTCTGAATGAATGGTTGACTGCCGCCGAAATCGCCCAATGGGGCTGGCGTGTGCCATTTGCTGTGGGCTGCATGATCATCCCGGTGATCTTCCTGCTGCGGCGCAGCCTGCAGGAGACCGAGGAGTTCGCCGCTCGCGAGCATCGTCCGACCATGAAACAGGTGTTGACCACGCTTGCCGCGAACTCCGCAGTGGTGCTGTTCGGCATGCTGATGGTGGCCATGACCACCACCGCCTTCTACATGATCACGGTGTATGCACCGACCTTCGGCAAGACCGTACTGCAACTGAGTACCGGCGATGCGCTGCTGGTGACCTTGCTGACCGCGGTGTCGAACTTCATCTGGCTGCCTATCGGCGGCGCTCTCAGCGACCGCCTCGGGCGCAAGCCGCTGCTGCTGGCCATGTCGCTGCTGACCTTGATCACCGCTTACCCGGCGCTGACCTATCTGGCTCAATCGCCTACCTTTGGCCACATGCTGGAAGTGCTGCTGTGGTTCTCGTTCCTGTACGGCATGTACAACGGTGCGATGATCCCGGCGCTGACTGAAATCATGCCGGTGGAAGTCCGTGTGGCAGGTTTCTCCCTGGCCTATAGCCTGGCGACCGCCTTGTTCGGCGGTTTCACCCCGGCCATCTCGACCTGGATGATCCACGTCACCAACGACAAGGCCGCTCCGGCCTACTGGATGATGTTCGCCGCGCTCTGTGCATTCGTGGCCACCTGGATGTTCTACCGTCGCGTGGCCCACCGCGCAGTGGTGGCCGCATGAAGGCTTCGTTGAAAGTATTATTGGCCGCTACCTTGCTCGCTGGTTGCAGCCTTGCCCAGGCTGCCGAACTGACGGTTATGACTTCGGGCGGTTTCACTGCCGCCTATAAACAGTTGGGGCCGCAGTTTGCGGCTCAGAGCGGCGATACGCTGGTCACCGTGCTGGGCCCCTCCATGGGCAAGGCACCTGAGGCGATACCCAACCGCCTGGCTCGGGGCGAGCATGCCGATGTGGTCATCATGGTCGGCTATGCGCTGGACGAGCTGATTCGTCAGGGCAAGGTCGACCCGGAATCGCGGGTCGAACTGGCAGACTCGCGTATCGGGCTGGTGGTCAAGGAAGGGCAGGCCAAGCCCGCAATCGGCACTGCTGACGAATTGAAGCAGACGTTGCTGGCGGCCCGGTCGGTGGCCTACTCGGACAGCGCCAGCGGTGTATACATCGAGAAGGAGCTGTACAAGAAGCTGGGTATCCAGGACCAGCTCGTCGGCAAGAGCACCATGGTAGAGCGCATTCCGGTGGCCTCGCAGGTTGCCAAGGGCACCTATCAGCTTGGCTTCCAGCAGGTGGCCGAGCTGCTGCCAGTGCCGGGTGTCACATACGTTGGCAAGATTCCGGAGAGCCTGCAGTCGGTGACCCGTTTTGCCGCCGGCATCCCGAAAACCGCCGAGCACCCGGCCGAGGCGAAGCAGTTGCTGAAGTACCTCGCTTCGCCCGACGTGCAGCCTGCCGTGCGTGCCACCGGGCTGGATTCAGTCGCCCGGTAATACACCGGGCAGTTCCCGAATCAACCTGACCATCTCAAGCGCCGCAGGCGTCAGCGTGCGGCCGCGGCGCTTGAGCAGGCCCATCTTGCGGCTGACCTCAGGTTCCACCAGTGCAACGCTGGCGAGGATCGGATGCGGTGTCATCGGCAGCGCGATCGAGGGCACCGCCGCAATGCCGAGGCCCGCTTCTATCAGGCCAAGCAGGGTGGTTACATGCCTGGCTTCGCAAACACTCTCCTTGCTGACCGGCATCCCGGCCAACGCCCTATCCAATACCAGACGGTTGCCTGACGATTTGCCCAGGCTGATGTAGTCATGTTCGTAGGCTTGTGCCCAGGTTACCTCGTCCAGCTTGGCCAGCGGATGGTCCTGGCGGCAGGCAATGACGTAGCGCTCCTCTAGCAAGTCGCTGAATTCGATTTCTGGTGCGAGGTTGCCTGTGAAACTCAGGCCGAAGTCCGCTTCGCCAGAGGCCACGGCGGCACTGACTTCGTTGGCAGAGGCGTCGTACAGGTTGATCCGGACTTTCGGGTACTGCGCATGGAAGGCACGGATTGCATGGGGCATGAAGTAATAGGCGGCAGATGGCACGCAGGCGATGGTCAGGGTACCGGTGCGCAGCGAGCCACCATCGCCGACGCTGAGCAGCGCCAGGTCCAGGTCGTCCAGCAGCCGCTCGACCTGGGGCAGGAACGCCCGCCCGACATTGGTCAGCGACACCTTGCGCGTGGTGCGTTCGAGCAGCTTCACGCCCAGTGCCGACTCAAGTTTTTCGATACGCCGGCTCAGCGCCGACTGGGTGATGCGAATGGTGTCGGCGGCGCGGCGGAAACTGCCTTGCTCGACGACGGCGCGGAAGGCTTGCAGGTCATTAAGATCGAAGTTGATGCTCAACCGGTGGCTCCGCTGGTTTGATCGAAAGCGTGCATCAATGGTATTTCGAAAAAACCGGCGGAGCCAGAAGGTCAGATCTGCATGGCCATGCCGTGCACGTTCATCGCTGCCTGGCGCAAGGCTTCGGATCGGGTTGGGTGCGGGTGGCAGATCAAGGCGATGTCTTCAGCCGAGGCGGCGAACTCCATGGCCACGCAGAACTCGCCGATCATCTCGCTGACACTCGGGCCAACCAGGTGCACGCCGAGCACCTCATCGGTGTTGGCATCGGCGATGACCTTGGCGAAGCCTTCGGTCTCGTGGTTGATCTTGGCGCGGCTGTTGGCGGTGAAGGGGAACTTGCCAACCTTGTAGGCGCGGCCTTCGGCCTTCAGTTGCTCTTCGGTCTTGCCGACGGTAGCCAGTTCCGGGCGGGTGTAGATCACGCCGGGGATCAGGTTGTAGTTCACTTCATGCGGCTTGCCGGCGATGCGTTCGATGCAGGCAACCGCTTCGTCCTCAGCCTTGTGCGCCAGCATCGGACCGGAGGTGACGTCGCCGATCACCCACACGCCGGGGACCGAAGTGCGATGGTGCTCGTTGCTCAGCATGCCGCGCTTGTCAGTTTCCAGGCCCACGCTTTCCAAGTTCAGGCCCTTGGTATAGGGGCGGCGACCGATGGCGACCAGCACGTAGTCTGCCTGCAGGGTTTCTGCGGCGCCGCCTGCGGCCGGCTCGAGCGTCAGGCTGACACCGTCGGTTTCAGTCTTAGCCTGGGTCACCTTGCTGCCGAGCTTGAATGCCATGCCTTGCTTGGCCAAGGCTTTTTGCAGGGTCTTGGCAGTTTCTTCATCGGTGCCTGGGCAGATGCGGTCGAGGTACTCGATGACGGTGACCTGTGCACCCAGCCGACGCCATACCGAGCCCAGCTCGAGGCCGATGACACCCGCCCCGATCACCACCAGGTGCTTGGGCACCTGTGGTAGTGCCAAGGCACCAGTGGAGTCGATGATGCGCTGATTGTCGATGGTCACGCCGGGCAGGGGAGTGGGCTCGGAACCGGTGGCGATGACGATGTCCTTGGCCTGCAGCGCGGTCTCGCTGCCATCTTCAGCCTTTACGATGACCTTGCCGACGCCATCCAGGCGGCCCCAACCTTTTACCCAGTCGACCTTGTTCTTGCGGAACAGGTACTCGATGCCTTTGGTCAGGCCGGTCACGCTCTCGTCCTTCTGTTTCATCATCTGGGCGAGGTTGAGCGTCGGCTTCACTTCGATGCCGAGGTGGGCGAACTCCTCGCCGCGGGCGGCTTCATAGAGCTCGGAGGCGTGCAGCAACGCTTTGGACGGCATGCAACCAACGTTCAGGCAGGTGCCGCCGAGGGTCGAGCGGCCTTCCACGCAGGCCACGCTCAGGCCAAGTTGGCCGGCGCGGATCGCTGCGTTGTAGCCGCCAGGGCCGCCGCCGATGATCACCACGTCATAGGATTTCATGGGTTTTGTACTCCAGATGAGGAAGCGCGAGAGGGGCATAAGGTTAAGCTGAGAAGGGCAGATTGTATACAATCCGATGCTTTGATCAGATCGGTTGGTTCTAGACCTTGGTCTCGTTTAGAGGAAACATCCCACCAATGAACTACTCTGTTCCGGCGACGTTCGAAATATCAGGCGTCGTCGCCTTATAGGGATAGGAGGAGTGTTCATGCTTGCTCAACTTCCACCGGCACTGCAAAGCCTGCATCTGCCGCTGCGGCTTAAACTGTGGGACGGTAACCAGTTCGATCTGGGCCCAAGCCCGCAGGTCACCATTCTGGTCAAGGAGCCACAGCTGATAAGCCAGCTGACTCACCCAAGCATGGACCAGCTTGGTACTGCATTCGTGGAGGGCAAGCTGGAACTGGAAGGTGATATCGGTGAAGCCATCCGCGTATGCGACGAGCTCAGCGAAGCGTTGCTGACCGACGAGGAGGATGCCCCGCCCCCGCGTCTGTCCCATGACAAGAGCACAGACGCCGAAGCCATTTCCTACCACTACGATGTCTCCAACGAGTTCTATCAACTCTGGCTCGACCAGGACATGGCCTATTCCTGTGCCTACTTCCGTGAGCCGGACAACACCCTGGATCAAGCTCAACAGGACAAGTTCGATCACTTGTGCCGCAAGCTGCGCCTGGATGCGGGTGATTACCTGCTCGATGTGGGCTGTGGCTGGGGTGGGTTGTCGCGGTTCGCTGCGCGCGAATATGGCGCCAAGGTATTCGGCATCACCCTGAGCAAGGAGCAGCTCAAGCTCGGGCGCGCGCGGGTCAAGGCAGAGGGTCTGGCTGACAAGGTCGACCTGCAGATTCTCGACTACCGCGACCTGCCTCAGGATGGCCGCTTCGACAAGGTCGTCAGCGTCGGCATGTTCGAACACGTCGGCCACGCCAACCTGCCGCTGTATTGCCAGAAACTGTTTGGCGCAGTGCGCGAAGGTGGCGTGGTCATGAACCACGGGATTACTGCCAAGCATGTCGATGGCCGCCCGGTCGGGCGCGGGGCAGGTGAGTTCATCGACCGTTACGTGTTCCCCCATGGTGAGCTGCCGCACCTGTCGATGATCAGCGCGAGCATCTGTGAGGCGGGGCTGGAGGTGGTAGACGTCGAGAGCCTGCGCCTGCACTACGCCAAGACGCTGCATCACTGGAGCGAGAACCTGGAGAACCAGTTGCACAAGGCGGCGGCGCTGGTGCCGGAAAAGACCCTGCGAATCTGGCGCTTGTACCTGGCCGGTTGTGCCTATGCGTTCCAGAAGGGCTGGATCAACCTGCATCAGATCCTGGCGGTGAAGCCATATGCCGATGGGCATCATGATCTGCCCTGGACGCGGGAAGACCTTTACCGTTGAGCGTTCTGCGAAGGACAAAGGGGCCGCAAAGGCGGCCCCTTTGTCATTCAAAGAATGGGGGAAATCAGCCGTGCTATACGCATCCCCAGTTGCTGAACACGGTGGGTATCGCGGCTATCCTCGGCGGTGATCTCGCGGGCCTGCTCGAAGTCGTCCAGCAACATAGCCTCCACTTGGTCGGCGAACAGGCGATCCACCGTCAGCAAGGTAATCTCGAAATTGAGCCGGAACGAGCGGTTGTCCAGATTGGCGCTGCCGATGGCACTGACCTCGTCATCCACCAGCACCACCTTCTGGTGCAGGAAGCCGGGCTGGTAGCGGAACATGCGCACCCCCGCCCGAACCGCCTCGAAAGCAAACAGGCTTGAGGCTGCATAGACAATCCTGTGATCGGGACGAGATGGGATCAGCACACGTACATCCACCCCGCGCAGCACAGCCAGGCGCAAGGCGGCGAACACCGCTTCATCCGGAATGAAGTAAGGGCTGGTGATCCATACCCGCCTGGTCGCCGACTGGATGGCTTCGATGAAGAACAGCGAACAGGTTTCCTGCGGGTCTGCCGGGCCACTGGCAAGGGCTTGGCAAAGTACGCCATTGTCGGGGTAGGTGTCCGGCAGGATCAAAGGCGGCAGCTGGCGCGTGGCCCAGTACCAGTCTTCGGCGAATGACTCTTGCAGGCAGGCCAGTACCGGCCCGCCGATCTGCACGTGGGTATCGCGCCAGGGTGACAGAAGTGGATTCTTGCCAAGGTACTCGTCACCCACGTTGTGCCCGCCGATGAAGCCGAGCAGGCCATCGACCACGACGATCTTGCGGTGGTTGCGGAAGTTGACCTGGAAGCGATTGAACCACCCGCGGCGGGTGGCAAAGGCGTGGATCTGCACTCCACCATCACGCAGCACCTGGCTGTAGCTGGCGGGCAAGGCGTGGCTGCCAACCCGGTCATACAGCACGAAGACTTTCACCCCCTCGGCGGCCTTGCGCAGTAGCAGTTGCTGAAGGGCCTTGCCAAGGTGGTCGTCATGGATGATGAAGAACTGCACCAGCACGGCTTCGCGTGCCTGCTCGATAGCGGCGAAGATCGCGTCAAAGGTGGCTTTGCCATTGATCAGCAGCTTCACTTGGTTATTGGCCAGGCAAGGCATTCGTCCGAGTTTCGGCATGGCACGCAAGGCGGCGTAGCTTTCCGACTCTCTGGCGGTAAGGGCTTCCTCTACCCAGGGCCGCCAGTTGAGGTTGGCCATGGCCACGTGCATCTCTTGGTTGGCCTGGCGTCGGGCCTGGATGTAGGCGTAGAAGGAGCGCGCACCAAAAACCAGGTAGGGAATCAGCGTGAAGTAAGGGATGAAGAACAGCGACATGGCCCAGGCGATTGCGCCTTGAGCGGTACGCACGGTGAACACTGCATGCAACGCGGCGATCATGCCAAGCAAGTGAATCAGGCCGAGCACGTAGCCGAAGAAGTAGGGGCTGTGGTAATCCATACGCATCCTGCTTGCCGAATACACAGCGGATAACAGAACACGTTCCAGGTCCGCCTTGCAACCTGAAAGCGGATTTGGCGTCTAAGGCTGAGCCCGGCCAGTTGGCCGGCTTTTCGAGGAGCGTCCGTTCATGAAGATTCGTCTGCCACTGTTGGCTCTGACCTTGGGCCTGAGCAGCCCACTGGTGCACGCGCAGATGTTGCAACCAGGCCTGTGGGAGCTGACTACCAGCAACATGCAGGTCGATGGCAAGCCGTTACCTGATATGCAGTTCATGCTTGGGCAGTTGAAGAACCTGCCGCCGGAACAGCGGGCCATGATGGAAGGTGTGTTGGCCAAGCAGGGCGTTACCATCGGCGGCAACGGAGTGCGGTCGTGCCTGACGCCTGAACAGGTGCAGACCAATGACATTCCATTGCAGGATCCTAAGTCCGGCTGTACGCAGAAGATCACCGACCGCACTGGCAATGTCTGGAAATTTCAATTCAGCTGCCCGAAAGCCCAGGGTACCGGCCAGGCGACTTTCCTCAGCGACAAGGAATTCACCACTCAGGTCAACGGCACTTTCAATGCCTCAGGCGTTCAGCAGCAAGGCAGCATGAACACCCGGGCCGTATGGCTTGGCAACGACTGTGGAACAGTCAAACCCCGGACCTGACTTTCACCACTGCCACTGGCTACAGGCTACAGCATCGTGGGCATGCAGGCTTTCTGCATGTTCCACGCGTAGCTTGAAAGCGCTCGCCCACTCCAAGCGTCGTAGCGACTCATGCAGGCGTCGAGCGGCGTCTTCACAGAACATCAGGTTTTGCCCGTTGGCCAAAGCGAACGCCTGTTCGTCCGCACGTTTTACGGCGGTCTGCACGGCCGTACCCAGGCTGTCCTCAATCCGGTCGATCAGTTCGGTAATCGGTATAGCCGCCAGGTTGTTCTGCAGGCGCACGTTGATCTGCGCCTGGCTGCGCTGGCTGTGGGGGGTTGCGACGATGCCTTGACTGCTGCCCAACCATTCCAGAACCGCACTGCGCTCCAACTGCTGCTCTGCGAAATCGGTCTCGAATTGCTGTTGAATCAGTTGCCTGGCCAGCGCTGCCGAGCAGGGGCAGGTTGAGGAATAGGGCACGCTAACTGAAAGTTCCACGTGGAACATTTCATTTTCGATCTTGGCTTCGAGGGTAATCGGGTAGCGCTTCCAGCCGGCGAGTGGGCTGATCAACGCGGATCGTTTGAGCAGGTGATCGAAAGCCAGGTTGAGATAGGCTGCATTGGAAAGCCCCTCGTGGCTGGCGAGAAAGTCTGCCAGCAGACGGCGGATGGCCAAAGGCGTCAAAGGTTGTTGTTCAAGCGATTCCAGCGCGAGGTAAAGGCGAGACATGTGAATGCCCCGCGCAGTGCCATCCATCAAGCTGACACCGGCATCGGCCATGGCCGATACATGACCGCCGTCGAGCTGGATGGGCAAGGCGATACCGCACATGCCGACCCAATCAAGCGGGGCAGTGTGCTCTTGCGGCTGTGTGGCAATGTCCGGAAGCGTCGTCAGGATAGTCATGCGGGATACCAGGCAATAGGGTCAGCGACATCCGCCGACCAGGCTGCAATGCAAATTGAAGCGCTGGCCGCTGGAGCTGGAAACGCGATTCAGGGTGGTCCAACCCACACGGCGGCTGTAGCCGAACCAGGCTTCACCATCGCTGGCCAACCCCGTGAAAAACGTCAGCGTGCCGTAGCGGCTGTTGGTCTGCGACCAAAGCCGGCGTGTCGTCGTGTCGAAGCCGCGCAAGTAGAAATGGCTGCCTTCTGTGCGCACGCTGTAGTAACTGCCGTTGCCGTCCTGGCAGGCGAGTAGCGTTGCACTGCGGGTGCACAGTGCCAGCGAGTTGCTTTGCGCCAGTGCCAAGGCAGGTACAGGCGCGAAAAGCAGCAGCAACAGGGCAGCAGGTGACAGGCTCATTTCCATCTCCGAAGCACGCATCCGACGAGTACGACTTGGCGAAATTGTATTGTTACTTTATAACATTATGCAATGCATCGTTTCGAGTGCGTCCGCCTGAAGAGGTTTCACCATGTCCAATCGCCTCCCTGTCACCGTGCTTTCCGGCTTCCTGGGGGCCGGAAAGAGCACCTTGCTTAACCATGTGCTGCGAAATCGCGACAACCTTCGGGTCGCGGTGATCGTCAACGACATGAGTGAAATCAACATCGATGCCAGTGAAGTGCAGCGCAACGTCAGCCTCAACCGTGCCGAGGAAAAACTGGTCGAAATGAGCAACGGCTGCATCTGCTGCACCCTGCGTGAGGACCTGCTGGAGGAAGTCGCGCGGCTCGCCGAGGAAGGCCGCTTCGACTATTTATTGATCGAGTCCACCGGCATCTCGGAGCCGCTGCCCGTCGCCGAGACCTTCACCTTCCGCGATGAGCAAGGCCGTAGCCTGTCCGACATGGCGCGCCTGGACACCATGGTCACCGTGGTCGATGGCTTGAACTTCCTGCGCGATTATCAGGAAGCCGACAGCCTGGCCAGCCGTGGCGAGACGCTGGGTGAAGAAGATGAGCGATCCATCAGCGACCTGTTGATCGAACAGGTCGAGTTCGCCGATGTGCTGTTGCTGAGCAAGATCGACCTGATCAGCCAGCACGAGCGTGAAGAACTTACCGCCATTCTGCGCAGCCTCAACGCCCGCGCGCAGATTGTGCCGATGGTCATGGGCCAGGTGCCGCTGGCGCGGATTCTCGACACCGGGCTGTTCGACTTCGACCAGGCTGCGCAGGCGCCGGGCTGGCTGCAGGAATTGCGCGGCGAGCACATCCCGGAAACCGAGGAGTACGGCATTGCGGCGACCACCTGGGAAGCCCGCCGGCCCCTGCATCCACAACGCTTCTTCGACTTTATCCACAACTCCTGGAGTAATGGTCGGCTTCTACGCTCCAAGGGCTTTTTCTGGCTGGCCAGCAAATTCCAGGAAGCCGGCAGCTGGTCGCAGGCCGGTGGCATGATGCGCCATGGCCTGGCCGGGCGCTGGTGGCGTTTTGTGCCACGTGAGCATTGGCCGCAAGATGAGCAGAGCATTGCGGACATCCTCAAGCATTGGCATGCCGAAACGGGTGACTGCCGGCAGGAGCTGGTGTTCATCGGGCAGAACATCGATTTCACGCAGTTATCCACAGACCTGGATGCCTGCCTGTTGAAGGATGAGGAAATGGCGCTCGGCCCGATGGCCTGGCTTCGTTTGCCGGATCCGTTCGGCCCCTGGCATGGCGAGGAAGCAGCATGAACCCGGCGCTGCGGCCTGTGGATATTCGCCAGGCCTTTGGGGAGGCACCCAAGGTACTCACCGAGATCTTCCAGGATGGCGTGAACCTCGCCGTCTGGCAGCGCCGTTTGCCAGCACAGATTGAAGACTTTGCTAGCTTGGCGGTCAGCCTTGGCCAGTCTCTGGCTGACCAGCGTGTGCTTGATGTGAACGAGCACGAGCCACCGCAATTGCCTGGCTTGCTGCAGGAGGCTGCCGACCTGCAGGGTTACGAGGGCTTTGTCGCCGATGTGAAATGGCTGGTCTCGGCTTATACCTGTTTGCTCGGCGCACGGCGGGTGGGGTTGCGGCTAAGGGTGCTGCAAGGCGCCATGTGCCCGCGCTTTCATGTGGATAACGTGCCCTTGCGTCTGCTGACCACCTACGTCGGACCTGGTAGCGAATGGCTGGAAGAAGGCGTAGTTGAGCGGGTCGGCTTGCATCTGGCGGCGGCTCCTGTGGATAACATCCGCAGCCTGAAACCAGGTGAGGTGGCTGTTCTGAAAGGGGAAAAATGGTTGGGCAATGAAGGGGCGGGACTTATCCACCGCTCACCTGCCAGTGAACAGCGGCGTCTGTTGCTCAGCCTTGACTGGCTGGCATGACGGGGCATAGTGGGGGGAACTCCGCTTAGAAGTCCTGGCATGCTGCAGAACATCCCTACCCACGTCATCGCCGGCCCTTTGGGTGCAGGCAAGACCAGCCTGATTCGCCAGCTGATGGCCCAGCGCCCGGTTAGCGAACGCTGGGCTGTGCTGGTCAACGAGTTTGGCCAGATCGGCCTCGATGCGGCACTAATGAGCCGAGACGAAGACGGTATTGTCATCGGCGAGGTGGCCGGAGGCTGCCTGTGCTGCGTGAATGGCACACCGTTCCAGGTTGGTCTTGGCCGCCTGCTGCGCAAGGCCCGGCCAGACCGGCTGTTCATCGAGCCTTCCGGGCTGGGTCATCCTTTACAGTTGTTGAACCAGCTGGGTCTGGCTCCCTGGGCTGGGGTACTGGCGGTGCAGCCGTTGGTGATGGTGCTGGATGCTCTGGCACTGGCGCGAGGTGAGCCTCTGCCGGAGGCTCAACAGCAGGCCTTGCAGGTGGCGGCGCTGATTCTGCTAAACAAAGCCGACGCTGTGGATGAAGATATCAAGTTGTTGATAAATAAAGATTTTTTAAATATCCACAAGGTTTGGACCTTGCAGGGCTTGGTCGATCTCGAAATGCTCCCTGTTTCATCCACAAGTCAAAAGGGTGACGGTTCTGTGAATAATTTGCCTGGGGCACGTCTATCCACAGCGCCTGCAGCCCTGTGGATAGATCCGTCTTTGCCAATTTGTTCGGCGCAGGAGGGCGAGGGTGGTTGGAGCATCGGCTGGCGCTGGCATCCTAGTCAGCGATTCGACCCACAGCGCTTGCGGGCGTTTCTCGCAGCCTGGCCATGGCGGCGTGCCAAGGGAGTTATCCACAGCACTGATGGATGGCAGTCATTAAATGGACTGGAAGGTGACTTGCCGCAGTGGCAGCCGAGTGACTGGCGCAAGGACTCGCGCATCGAGCTGATTTTCGAGCAGGCTCAGCCAGCGCCGCTGTTGCAGACGGCCCTGGCGAAATGCCTGATCGTGTAGGAGCGGCCTTGTGCCGCGAAAGGGCTGCACAGCAGCCCCAGCAATTTATGCGTTTGTGCTGAACTTTGGGGGCTGCTGCGCAGCCCTTTCGCGACACAAGGCCGCTCCTACAAGCGATCAGCCAGGGTTCAGTTGCGCCAGCGATTGTGTTCCTGGCGCCACTGCTGCATCTCGATCACATTGTCAGCCCGTGGCGGCGTCTTGATCTCGAACGGGTAGGGTGCCAGTTCGATCTGTACGCTGTGGGCGCCGAACTGGGTCACGGTGCCGGGGTGGCGCTGTTCGCCGGTCACGGTGAACTCGAAGGCGTAGACCCGGGCCAGGCGCTTCCTGCCATTGGCATCGCGGATGAACGCGATGCGTTTGAGCGCAACGGCGTCATCCAGCAGCTCCAGATCGAGTTTGGCGCAGTGCTGTTTGACCCGCTCCAGGGCTTTCTCGCGCAGCCCATGGTTGTGCCATAACCAAGCGCCTGCCGTGGCCAGCAACATCAGGACGAAGAGATTCTCCAGGGTCAACATTTACGTATGCTCCAAACAAGTCGAACCAGCTTAACTGCGTCCCTGGCCTGTCGTACAGGTGGCAATCGAGTACATACTGCGCGCTGCACAATCCTTGAAACTGCTTTGGAAACCGCCCGCATGAAACGTACCCCGCATCTGCTCGCCATCCAGTCCCACGTGGTGTTTGGCCACGCCGGCAACAGCGCTGCGGTGTTCCCCATGCAGCGTATCGGGATCAATGTCTGGCCCCTCAATACAGTACAGTTTTCCAATCACACTCAGTATGGCCAGTGGGCGGGTGAAGTGCTCGCTCCAGCGCAAATTCCTGCGTTGGTGGAAGGCATTTCCAACATCGGCGAGTTGGGTCACTGTGATGCGGTGCTTTCCGGTTACCTGGGCAGTGCCGAACAGGGCCGGGCGATCCTCGCTGGCGTCGAGCGGATCAAGGCTGTAAACCCGAAGGCGCTGTACCTGTGCGACCCCGTCATGGGCCATGCGGAGAAGGGCTGTATCGTTCCGCAGGAGGTCAGTGAATTTCTGCTCGATGAAGCAGTGGCCAAGGCGGATATCCTCTGCCCCAACCAGCTGGAACTCGACAGCTTCTGCGGCCGTCGTGTGCAATCCCTCGAAGACTGCGTGAACATGGCGCGCAGCTTGCTCGAGCGCGGCCCGCACGTGGTACTGGTCAAGCACCTGGCGTATCCGGGGCGTACTGAAGACATGTTCGAAATGTTGCTGGTGACCCGCGAAGAAAGTTGGCACCTGCGCCGGCCCTTGCTGGCCTTCCCGCGGCAACCGGTTGGCGTGGGCGATCTGACTTCGGGGTTGTTCCTGGCCCGGGTACTGCTGGGAGACAACTGGCAGCAGGCCTTTGAGTTCACTGCGGCGGCCGTGCATGAGGTGCTGCTGGAAACTCAGGCCTGCGCCAGCTACGAACTGCAGCTGGTGCGGGCCCAGGATCGCATCGCCCACCCGCGCGTGCGCTTCGAGGCGCAGCGTCCGGCGTTCTAGATCCCGTCGGTTTTCAGGTCCTGGTAGCGCTTTTCCAGTTCCTGGCGGATCTGGCGACGCTGCTGGCCCTGCAGGAAGCGACGTTTTTCTTCGCTGGAGTGCGGCTGAAGTGGTGGCACCGGCACGGGGCGGCGGTTGTCATCGACCGCCACCATGGTGAAGAAGCAGCTGTTGGAGTGGCGTACCGAGCGCTCGCGGATGTTCTCGGTGACCACCTTGATGCCCACTTCCATCGACGTGTTGCCGGTGTAGTTGACCGAGGCGAGGAAGGTCACAAGCTCGCCGACGTGCACCGGCTCGCGGAAGATCACCTGGTCGACCGACAGGGTCACCACATAGCTGCCGGCGTAGCGGCTGGCGCAGGCATAGGCCACTTCGTCGAGGTACTTGAGCAAGGTGCCGCCGTGCACGTTGCCAGAAAAGTTGGCCATGTCCGGGGTCATCAGGACGGTCATGCTCAGCTGGGCGTTTCCAGGTTCCATAGTGTGCTCACGGTGAGGTTGCGCTGAATCGGGGCGGGTATCTTCTGACACTTCTGGTTCCCCTCTTGAAGGTTTGCCTTCCTGTTACGGGACGTTGCCGGACGCTCCATCGTCACGCCGATCGCGTCATCAGAGGTGGCTGATCGGCCGATCTGTTTCTACATATTGCACCGGCTTTTTGCGGCGGGGTGCGATGTTACCCTGAGTACGCCCATGCAACATGGGCTTTCCTGCATTCAATACAGTATGTACTTGCTGCTCGCTCGGCTTGGCCTTGGCAGAGGAGCGGTCTGCCCGGGCATCCAGCAAAGTCGAAAAGGAGTATCGCGCCATGCATGCCATCAGCTTCATCCAGGACCTGGCAGTGATCATGCTGGTCGCCGGTGTGGTGACGATTCTCTTTCATCGCCTGAAGCAGCCCGTGGTGCTGGGTTACATCGTTGCGGGTTTCATCATCGGCCCGCATACCCCCCCGTTCGGCCTGATCCACGATGAAGACACGATCAAGACCCTGGCCGAGCTGGGGGTGATTTTCCTGATGTTCTGCCTGGGCCTGGAGTTCAGCCTGCGCAAGCTGTTCAAGGTGGGTGCCACGGCATTCATCGCGGCGTTCCTGGAAATCGTCCTGATGATCTGGATCGGTTTCGAGATCGGCCGCTGGTTCGGCTGGAATACGATGGACGCGCTGTTCCTTGGCGCGATCCTGGCGATTTCCTCGACCACCATCATCGTCAAGGCACTGAACGACCTGAAGATGAAGAACGAGCGCTTCGCCCAGCTGATCTTCGGCGTGCTGATCGTCGAGGACATCCTCGGCATCGGCATCATCGCCTTGCTATCGGGCATCGCCGTCAGTGGCTCGGTCAGTTCCGGCGAAGTGTTCTCGACGGTCGGCAAGCTGTCGTTGTTCATGATCGTCGCGCTGGTCATCGGTATCCTGCTGGTGCCGCGGCTACTGGCCTACGTCGCGAAATTCGAAAGCAACGAGATGTTGCTGATTACCGTACTGGGGCTGTGCTTCGGCTTCTGCCTGCTGGTAGTCAAGCTGGAATACAGCATGGTGCTGGGGGCCTTCCTGATCGGTGCAATCATGGCCGAGTCGCGCCAGTTGCTGAAGATCGAACGCCTGATCGAGCCCGTGCGCGACCTGTTCAGCGCGATCTTCTTCGTTGCCATCGGCCTGATGATTGATCCGCAGGTGCTGGTGGACTATGCCTGGCCGATCGTGGTCATCACCTTGGCGGTGGTGCTGGGCAAGATGCTGTCGTGCGGCATGGGCGCATTCATTGCTGGCAACGATGGCCGTACCTCGCTGCGAGTGGGCATGGGTCTTTCGCAGATTGGCGAATTCTCCTTCATCATCGCGGCCCTGGGTATGACCTTACAGGTCACCAGCGACTTCCTCTACCCGGTGGCTGTGGCGGTGTCGGCCATCACCACGCTGCTGACGCCTTACCTGATTCGCGCCGCCGATCCGCTGTCGCAGAAGCTTGGCAACGTCGTGCCACGGCGACTGGCGCGGGTGCTGTCACTTTATGGGGAATGGTTGCGCAACATTCAGCCGCAAGGTGAAAGCGCCATGCTGGCAGCGATGATCAGGCGCATCCTGCTGCAGGTCGGCGTCAATCTGGCGTTGGTGATCGCGATCTTCTTCAGTGGCGGATATTTCGCCGGGCGCATCGGCGCTTGGCTCACCGAGTGGGTGACTGATGTCAGCCAGCAGAAGGCGCTGATCTGGGGCGCGGCGCTACTGCTGTCGCTGCCGTTTCTGATTGCCGCTTATCGCAAGCTCAAGGCGCTGTCGATGCTGTTGGCAGAAATGGGAGTGAAGCCAGAAATGGCCGGGCGGCACACCCAGCGCGTGCGTCGCGTAGTTGCCGAAGTGATTCCGCTGCTGTCGCTGCTGGTGATCTTTCTGCTGCTGTCGGCATTGTCGGCAAGCATTCTGCCGACCAGCGAACTGTTGCTGGTGATAGCTGTGGTCGCGGCGGTGGTGGTGTCGTTGCTGTGGCGCTGGTTTATCCGCGTGCATTCACGGATGCAGATCGCCTTGCTGGAGACGCTGGAGAACAGTCGCGATCATACGCACTGAGGGCATGCCCTCTGCGCAAGATTTCACCGTCGTCCGAGGGGATTGAGCGGTAACGATGTCGCCAGGCGCTGAAAGCCTGGCGATTTTACCTCAACTGATGGCACTAAGCCGTGGCTTTACCTGTGTGTCAGCTCTCCAGCCACACGTCCCGTGCCCAGTGCCACACCGACTCCCAGCTTTCCTCGGCAACGGCCTCTTCGTCGCCTTCCCACAACACCACGGTGCCGTCTTCTTCGACGCAGTAGTAGTTGTTGCCGTCTTCGCACAGTGGAATCAGGTCACGTGGAACACCGGCATCCCAGGCGTTGGCAGCGACGTCGGGCAGGTAGGTGTGGGATTGCGGATCGGTGCAGGTTACCGGTTCCAGCGAGCCGTACACCACATCGCTGACGGTCAGCAGAAACTCTTTGAACACGAACGGAATGTTGATGAACAGCTGTTCTTCGATCTCGACCAGTTGGTCTTCGTCGGGAAGCTCCAGCGGCACCGGCACGGGTTCATTGGCTTCACGGAGTTGTTCAATCACTTCTTCCACGGTTTACATCCTCTGACCTTGATGACAACGCTGCGCGTTATACCCTAGTAGCCCGCTCTGGCAAAAGCAAAAACCCCGGGACAGGCCCAGGGTTTTTTGTGCAACGTGCGGCGGTTAACCGTTTTGACGGATACCGGCGACCAGCCAAGGCTGGTTCTCGCCCTGGGCGCGAACCATGTGCCAGCTTTCGCTGAAGGCTTCGCCCTGGTCGAAGCGCGAGGTCTTCGACACGCCACGGAAGGTCAGGGTGGCGTCGGTGCGGTCGGCGCGATCGTCGACACCGTCCAGTTGCACATCAAGGTCATCGATGTAGGTGGACTGGAAGCCATCACCCAGGTCAGCGCGCTCGCGTTTGAGGAACTCGAGCATCTGCGGGGTGACGAACTCGGCGATCTTGTCCATCTCGTTGGCATCCCAGTGCTGCTGCAGCGACTGGAAGTGGCTACGGGCCGCAGCAAGGAAGCTCTGCTCATTGAACCAGGCCGGTGCGTTGATGGCCGGAGCGGCGGCAGCGGCAGGGGCGGCCGAACCACCGAAGATCGATGGCTGGGCAGGCTGGCCATGCGCTTCACGCTGGAACGGTGCGTGGCCTGGAGCGGCCACTTGTGGCTGCTGCTGACGACGGCGTGCGGCAATGAAGCGGAACACCAGGAAGGCGATCAGGCCCATGATCAGGAAGTCCATGATCTGCATGCCCTGGAAGCCGTCACCCATGAACATGGAAGCCAGCAGGCCACCGGCGGCGAGGCCTGCCAGCGGGCCCAGCCAGCGCGAAGCACCGCTGGCGGCGGCCGGGGCGCGGCCAGGAGCGGTCGGCGCGGCAGCAGGCGTGGTTGGCGTAGCCTGGCGGGTCTGGTGGATAGGCGCGGCGCCCGAGCTCTTGCCGCCGCCGAAGCGCTTGGCGTTGGCGTCCAGGCTCAGCGTCAGGCCAACGCAGAGCGCCAGTGCGATGCTAAGAAAACGTTGCATAAATGGGATTTCCCCTGTTGTGGATTGCACGCGCGCCATGGTGCACAGGTTACTGTGCACATGACCAGCGACAAGATGTTTCCAGCTTTTGCCTGAATGTGACAGGCCTGCCTGTTGCTCTTGTAGGAGCGCGTCTGATTTCAGATGGCCTCGAGCTTGGCGTACCCCAGCATGAGCCATTTGCTGCCTTCAGCAAAGTTCACCTGCACCCGTGCCTGGGCGCCGGAGCCCTCGAAGTTGAGGATCACCCCTTCGCCAAACACCGCGTGCTGCACGCGCTGGCCAAGGTTGAAGGCGGTCTGCGGGATAGTGGCATTGGCGAACAGGCTGCTGGTGGTGCTCGTCGAGCCGCCGAACGGTCGGCTGACACTGTTGGAAAGGCGTACTTCCTGTACCAGCCCACTCGGAATCTCACGTACGAAACGAGAGACCTTGTTGTAGGTCTCGCTGCCGTACAGGCGGCGGGTCTCGGCATAGGTCATGATCAGCTGGCGCATGGCGCGGGTGATACCCACGTAAGCCAGACGGCGTTCCTCTTCCAGGCGGCCGGGTTCTTCCAGGCTCATCTTGTGCGGGAACAGGCCTTCTTCCATGCCCACCAGGAACACATAGGGGAATTCCAGGCCTTTTGCGCTGTGCAGGGTCATCAGCTGGATGCTGTCTTCGTGCTCGTCCGCCTGGGCATCGCCAGCCTCCAGCGAGGCATGGCCAAGGAAGGCCGACAGCGGCGACAGATCGGCATCGTCTTCGCTGGTTTCGAAGTTGCGCGCGGCGCTGACCAGTTCCTCAAGGTTTTCTACGCGTGCCTGGCCCTTTTCACCCTTTTCTTCCTGGTGATAAATGATCAGGCCGGACTGCTCGATGGCCGTTTGGGTCATGGTGTGCAGCGGCATATCGGCGACCTTGCTGGCAAGGCCTTCGATCAATTCGATGAAGGCACCCAGGGCGGAGGCGGCGCGGCCTTTCAGCGCCTTGGCGGCCAGCAGCTGGCACATGGCTTCCCACATCGACAGCTGGCTGTGGCGGGCATGCTCGCGAATGGCTTCGACGGTTTTCTCGCCGATCCCGCGTGGCGGCACATTGATTACCCGCTCCAGCGCCGCATCGTTGCCACGGCCTTCGATCAGGCGCAGGTAGGCCATGGCGTTCTTGATTTCGGCGCGTTCGAAGAAGCGCTGACCGCCGTAGATGCGGTAGGGGATGCGCTCGCGCAACAGCGCTTCTTCCAGCACCCGCGACTGGGCGTTGGAGCGGTAAAGGATGGCGATGTCGTTGCGTGCGCTGCCTTGCTTGATCAGGCTCTCGATGGTCTCGACCACATAGCGCGCTTCATCGTGTTCGTTGTAGGCGGCATACAGCGTCAGTGGCTCGCCTTCGCCCATGTCGGTCCACAGTTCCTTGCCCAGGCGCCCGCTGTTGTTGGCGATCAGCGCGTTGGCGGCCTTGAGGATGCCACCGGTTGAGCGGTAGTTCTGCTCCAGGCGGATCGTTTCGGCGTCTGGGAAGTCGGCGGTGTACTGGTGAATGTTCTCGATCTTGGCCCCGCGCCAGCCATAGATGGACTGGTCGTCGTCGCCCACGGCCATCAGGCTGCCGCCGTTCTTGCCCGCCAGCAGGCGCAGCCAGGCGTATTGCACGGCGTTGGTGTCCTGGAACTCGTCCACCAGCAGGTGGCGGAAGCGCCGCTGGTAGTGTTCCAGCAGGCCAGGGTGGTCGCGCCACAGGTCGAGGGCGCGTAGCAGCAGTTCGGAGAAATCGATGACCCCGGCGCGTTCACAGGCCTGCTCATAGGCGCTGTAGACATCGCGCATGGTCTGCAGGAACAGGTCGCCGCTGGCCTGGATATGTTGCGGGCGCAGGCCCTCGTCCTTTTGCCCGTTGATGAACCATTGGGCCTGACGCGCCGGCCATTTCTGCTCGTCCAGGCCGAGTTCGCGCATGACGCGCTTGATCAGCCGTTGCTGATCATCACTGTCGAGGATCTGGAAGTTCTGCACCAGGCGTGCTTCCTGCCAATGCGCTCGCAGCAGGCGGTGCGCCAGGCCGTGGAAGGTGCCTACCCACATGCCCGCTGGGTTGATGCCCAGCAACTGCTCGATCCGCTGGCGCATTTCGGCGGCAGCCTTGTTGGTGAAGGTCACCGACAGGATCGAGTGCGGCGAGGCCTGCTCGACCTGGATCAGCCAGGCGATGCGGTGCACCAGCACGCGGGTTTTACCGGAGCCGGCGCCAGCAAGCACCAGCTGACGCCCAAGCGTGGCCGCGACGGCCTGGCGTTGGGCATCGTTGAGGGAATTCAGCAGGAGGGAGAGGTCATCTGTGTGCATCCGGCCATTCTAGGGGGAGGCCGGTTATGGGGCAAACACCTACTGTATAAATATTCACCTTGGGCACTGTCGCTCATCGGGATCTGGCGCCAGCGCTTGCCTGATCGCCGCATGGCTGCGATCAGGCTGACGTCCAAGGCGCTTGCTCGATGGCCTGGCGGTAGCCGATTCGAACCCTTTGCGAACCTGCAGGCTCGATGACCTCCAGAGACCCCCACGTACTACGGCCTTCGCGCCTGAAGAACACATTCTTCTCGGTAACGACCTGCGTGAAAATGCCTTCCTTCTCCACCAGCAGCAGCTCGAGGGTTTCCCAGCCTCCGCGATGACGTACCGTCGGTTCTACCAAAACAGGCTCAATGCCAGGGTGGGCAACCGTCACAGTTCCTTGCACTTCGAAGTAAGTCGGCTCGCCTGGTACATCGCTGTTGTAGGCAATCAGGTTCTTGATCGTGGTCATGATGAGGCCCTTGGTAATTGAAAGTAGCGCCGACTGGCGCAGCACTACTTTCCTTTTCCATGGGCGCCGATAGGATTTGGCAGCATTTCAGGTATACCGATGTTTGCACCTGCATGTGGTGAAAGATGACCCTGAGCAGTTTGGCCAGGCTTGCTGTTTGTGTAAGATCGCTGCTCGTTTAGTGCCAACCATAACAAGAACTCCACAAGAACCAGCGCTATGACCCAGGACTGCACGGCGATCGGAGTATCGCTGGAGATGACAAGGAACGTGCGCAGGCAGTTCGCCACCCAGCTCTTCGTCGAGCGAACGCGTCTGCTGTATCAAGGCTCTCTGCTACCCACACTGTTCATGCTGCTCCACGGCCTGCTGTGCGCCTGGCTGTTGTGGAGCCCTGGGCGTTATCTGCTGGTGGGCGTGTGGCTGGTGTGGCTGCTGGCGCTGGTAGCCCTTCGGGTGATCCAGGTTGCGGCGTTCGACGCTGCCTCGGCTCAACGCCAGGCCAATCCGGGCTGGCGTCGCATGTTCCTGTTCGGCTCGGCATTCAGTGGCTTGACCTTGGCTTGTGCCGCGATCGCCCTGGTGCCGGAAGTCAACTTCGTGCAGCAGGCCTGGGTGTTCGGCCTGTTGGGCATGGCCAGCTTGAGTGCGAGCATTGCTTATGCAGTCAGCCTGCCGGCCTTTCTCAGTTTTGCCTTGCCCTGTCTGTTGCCGCCCATCCTGTTCCTGTTCTACTTCCAGGCGGGGCTGCAACGTGGTTGGGGCTGGCTAGGCCTGATACTGCTGGCGGCGCTGGTGGTAGTGGCCTGGCAGGTGAACCGGCTGCTCGACCGCAGCCTGCTGCGGCGTTTCCAGAACCAAGCGTTGAACCAGGACCTGCAACGGATCTCTGCGCAGAAGGTGCTCGAAGAACAGCAGCGCCTCGCCGCAACGGTGTTCGAAGCTTGTAATGAAGGCGTGGTGATCCTCAGTGCCGATTTCGTGGTGCTTGCAGTTAACCAGGCCTATTGCCAGATGACCGGCTACCACCGCTCCGAGCTGCTGGCGCGCGAGTTGTTCGAATTACCGTGCCACAGCGATGTGCGCCGGCACAGCCAGGCGATCGAATTGGCGCTGGCGCAGCAAGGTGGCTGGCAGGGTGAACTGGTAGAGGCACGCAAGCTAGGCGAACTGCATCCGCAACGGCTGCAATTGACAGCTGTACGCGATACCCAGGGCGACTTGAGCCAGGTGGTCGGCTTTTTCACCGACCTCTCGGCGCGTCGGGCGTCCGAAGAGCGCCTGCGCTACTTGGCGCACTACGACGAATTGAGCGGGCTGGCCAACCGGTCACTGTTCCGGCTGCGTCTGCAGGAAGCCGCGCAACGCGTGCGCAGCAATGGCCGTAGCCTTGCCCTGCTGCATGTCGATCTGGACCGCTTCAAGCTGCTCAATGAAAGCTTGGGCCATGAACTGGCTGATCAGCTGATTCAC
This sequence comes from Pseudomonas sp. URMO17WK12:I7, assembly GCF_003269045.1. Taxonomy (NCBI): domain Bacteria; kingdom Pseudomonadati; phylum Pseudomonadota; class Gammaproteobacteria; order Pseudomonadales; family Pseudomonadaceae; genus Pseudomonas; species Pseudomonas sp. URMO17WK12:I7. The sequence continues at coordinate 162,885 of NZ_QLTL01000005.1, forward strand.
AAGATAGCCCGGCGCATCGTGAGTACCGTTCCCGAGGCGGATACCGTGGCGCGGCTTTCCGGCGATGAGTTTGCCGTCCTGTTCGATGGCTACAGCAACCTGTCGAGCCTGGTACGGGTCACCACCCGGTTGTTGAACAAGTTGCGCAAGCCGCAGCGGCTCGATGGGCACGAGGTCGTGGTCAGTGCTTCGGTGGGCATCAGTGTGCTGTCCGATGCCATGCTCGATGCCGATGCCCTGATCAGCCAGGCAGACATGGCCATGCAGCATGCCAAGCATCTGGGCGGCGACAACTTCCAGTTCTATACCGAGAGCCTGCGTGCCAGCTCCCTCGAGCGCCTGCAGCTGGAGAACCAGCTACGCAAGGCCATTGAGGAAGAGCAGCTGATGGTTTATTACCAGCCCAAGCTGTGCCTGCTCAGTGGGTACTTGCATGCCGCCGAGGCATTGGTGCGTTGGCACCATCCAGAGTGGGGCATGGTGCCGCCAGGGGAGTTCATAGGCCTGGCGGAAGAAACCGGGCTGATTGCCCCTATCGGTGAGTTCGTACTCCGCCATGCCTGCAGGCAAGCGCGCGAATGGCAACGCCAAGGGCTTGAGGTGCGGGTTTCGGTCAACCTGTCGGTCTACCAGCTGCGTCAGGGCAAGCTGGTCAGCCAGGTGCGCCAGGTGCTTGAGGAAACCGGGTTGGCACCGTATCTGCTGGAGCTGGAGCTTACCGAAAGCCAGCTGCTGGACAGCGTCGAGCACATCATCTCGACCTTCCAGCAACTGCATGCGTTGGGCGTGAAACTGGCCATCGACGATTTTGGTACGGGCTATTCGTCATTGAGTTACCTCAAGCGCCTGCCGGTGGACTACGTGAAGATCGATCAGGCATTCATCCGGGGGTTGCACGAAGGCAGCCAAGATGCGGCCATCACCCGCGCGATCATCACCATGTCCAGGAGCCTGGGCCTGAAGGTGGTGGCGGAGGGCGTAGAAACGGAAGAACAACTGGCGTTCCTGCGTGAGCAGGCCTGTGATGAGGCACAAGGCTACCTGATCAGCAGGCCCATCCCGGAGCCTGAGTTCAGGCAGATGCTTGCCCGTCCGTGGGCGCCTTGAGCGCACCAACACTCAGCTGTGCCAGTGCCTGCCATGCCTGGCCAGCAGGCTGTTGGCCTGTTCCGGGCCGTTGTTGCCGGCTGCGTAGTGGCGGGGCGCCTGGAAGTGCTCTTCCCAACCCTTGATGATCGGGTCGATCCAGGCCCAGGCGGCTTCCACTTCGTCGCGGCGCATGAACAGCGTCGAATCGCCCTCCAGAATGTCCAGCAGCAGGCGTTCGTAGGCGTCCCAGCGGCGGGTCTGGCCGAATACCTGGGCAAGGTTCAGGTCCAGGTCGACCGGTTCCAGGCGCATGCCCTTGCCGGGGCTCTTGGTCATCATGCGCAGGCTGATGCGTTCCTCAGGTTGCAGCTGGATCAGCAACTGGTTGACCTGGCCGCCGTTGAACAGCTCGTGGGGCACCGGCTTGAACTGGATGACGATCTGCGACGAGCGCCGTGCCATGCGCTTGCCGGTGCGCAGGTAGAAGGGCACGCCGGCCCAGCGCCAGTTGTCGACGTGGGCGTGCACGGCGACGAAGGTTTCGGTGTCGGTGTCGTTGTCGACGTCTTTCTCGAAGTAGTAGGCCGGTACTTCCTGGCCGCCAATGTGCCCGGGACCGTACTGGCCGCGCACGGTCTTGTCTTGTACGTCCTGGCCAGTGATGGGTTTGAGGGCTCGCAGGATCTTCACTTTCTCGTCGCGCACGGCTTCGGCCTCGAACTGCGCGGGTGGCTCCATGGCCACCAGGCACAGCAGCTGCAGCAGGTGATTCTGCAGCATGTCGCGGGTTGCCCCGGCGCGGTCGTAGTAGCCACCACGGTTTTCCACGCCAAGGGTTTCGCACACGCTGATCTGCACATGGTCGACCTGACCGTTGCGCCACACGGGTTCCAGCAGGGCATTGGCAAAGCGCAGGGCCATCAGGTTCTGCACGGTTTCCTTGCCCAGGTAGTGGTCGATGCGAAACACCTGTGATTCATCGAACACTGCGCCGATCGCCTCGTTGATGGCGGTGGCGGATGCCAGTGAGTGGCCGATCGGCTTTTCCAGCACGATACGCGCTTCGTGGTCGGCCAGCCCGGCAATGCGCAGGTGGTTGGCGATCGGTACGAAGAGGTTGGGTGCAGTGGCCAGGTAGTAGATGCGGGTCAGCCCTCCCGGCTCGCCGAGGTAGCGGGCCAGACGACTGAAGTCGGCGCTTTGCGCAGCGTCCATGGGGAAGTAGTCCAGTCGTGCGGAAAAGCGCTGCCACACTTCTTCCTCGAAATCGTTACGGGCGATCTGTGCCCGGCAATGGCGCTCGGCAAGCTTGAGGTACTCGTTACGGCTTATGTGGCGGCGGGCGAGGGCAATGATGCGTACCGCGTTGTTAAGGCGTGCCTCGCGATACAGGTGATAGAGCGCTGGCAGCAGTTTGTGCAGGGCCAGGTCACCGGTGCCACCGAACACCAGAATGTCGCAAGGAATAGTCAAACCACCACTCTCCACGTTCGTTTAACTGGGCGGGTTGGCGTCCATGTAGTATAACTACAAGAAAGCTACATCCCGGCCAGCCGATCATAACCGAGTCCAGCCCGTGAATCTGTTGCAACATATCGCCCAATCGCGCCACCTGCTGCGCAAATCGGAACTCAAAGTGGCTGACCACGTGCTGCTCGACCCGGCTGCCGTAATGCACAGCTCCATGGCCGACCTGGCGCACAGCGTGGGCATCAGCGAGCCGACCATCGTGCGTTTCTGCCGGGCGATCGGTTGTTCGGGCTTCCAGGATCTCAAGCTCAAGCTGGCGCAAAGCCTGGCCGCTGGCGCCAGCTTTGGGCAGTTTGCGATCCATGAAGACGACTCGGTTGCCGACTACAGCCTGAAAATTTTCGACACTACGCTGCACACCCTGATGGAAGTGCGCGAGCACCTCGACCCACAGGCCCTGCAACAGGCCGTGAGTGCCATGGCTCAGGCACAACGCGTGGAGTTCTATGGTTTTGGCGCATCCGGTGCAGTGGCCGCCGACGCCCAGCACAAGTTCTTCCGCTTGCTGCTCAGCGCCGCGGCGTACTCTGACCCGCACATGCAGGCAATGTCGGCAGTGACGTTGAAGCCAGGCGACGTAGCAGTGTGCATTTCCCAGTCGGGGCGCTCCAAGGACCTGCTGATCACCGCCAACCTGGTGCGTGAAAGTGGTGCCAACCTGATCACCCTGTGCCCGAGCGCGACACCGCTGGCGGAGCTGTCGACAGTCAACCTGGCGATCGATGTACACGAAGACACCGAGATCTACACCCCACTGACCTCGCGTATCGCTCACCTGGTGGTGATCGACGTGCTGGCCATGGGCGTGGCCATGGCCCGCGGGCCGAGCTTGGTCAATCACCTGAAGAGCGTCAAACGCAGCCTGCGCAGCCTGCGGCTGTCGCCCAAGTCGATCAAGGCTACCGACGACTGAGTTCCGCCTGATCCGGCCCTTTCGCGCTTACGCGTACTGAAGGCGGTGCCATTCCTGTGGGAGCGGGGCTTGCCCGCGAAGAGGCCCGCAAAGGCAAAGCAAATTTCACGGTTCTGTCACCATTCCACAGCCAAACCGTAAACCCTCAAGGCCAGTCTGAAACTCCCGCATCCTAACTGGGAGACAGGCAATGGCTCGTGACTTCGACGGTTCGTACCAACCCAGCGCCAAGGCTCGCAAGCAGCAGGAAAAGGATCAGCGCCGCATGGAATATCGCCGCGCGATCGAAAGCTATTGCGACCAATGTCAACTGCTTCGTGAACTTGTGGATTATCCCGAGTTGCGAGAGCTCACGGTTTGGCAAGCGTCGGTGGCAGCTTCCCCGAGAAGCGCTCAACAAGTGCGCTGATCAACGCACGTTCGCTGCGGATGAATGCCAGAAAGGCCAAGGCGACAGGCGACTGCCGCTTGGCCTTGGCCTGCACCACGCACCAGCTGCGATACAGGGGCAGTTCCTCCACTGGCAATTCCCTGAGCACGCCTGCCGCCAGCTCCATGTTCACTGCATGGCGGGTCAGCAGGGCGATACCCAGGCCTGCGATCACGCATTCGCGCTGGGCATCGGCCGAGGCCACTTCAAGCGTTTGGGTGAAGTGCACACGCTTGTCCTTGAAGTACTCCTCGCAGGCTTTGCGCGTGCCTGAACCCTGCTCACGAACCAGCAAGGTATGAGGCTCCAGATCCTGCAGGCGCAGTTGCTCAAGCTTGCACAGCGCATGGTCCGGCGGTGCAACGGCGACGATCGGGTTGTTGAGAAACGGCAGAAACTCCAGTCCCATGTCCTGTGGCACCATCGACATGATGATCAGGTCGTCGCGGTTGTCGGAAAGCCGACGTATCGCCTGGGCGCGGTTGACCACGGTGAGGGTCAGGTTGACCTCCGGGTGGCGCTGCTTGAAGGCGGCGAACAGGTGTGGCACGAAGTACTTGGCACTGGACTCGATCGCCAGTTTCAGCTGCCCCTGCAGTGAGCCTTGCATGTCAGACAACTGCATGTCGAGGCTTTCCAGGCGCCCGAATATATCGCGGCTGGCCCGTTGCAGTGCTTCGGCGGCTTCGGTCAGGTAGAGCTTCTTGCCGACGTACTCGAACAACGGCTGGCCGATCAGCTCTTCAAGCTGGCGGATCTGAAGACTAACGGCGGGTTGCGTCAGTGCCATCTCCTCCGCCGCACGGCTGTACGAGCGCAAATCGCACACCTCGTTGAAAATCTGCAATTGACGCAATGTCATACGCATCAAGGACTTACGCATTATTATCGGCTCTTCGGCAATACCTTGTTACCGAACTATAAGCTTTTGCTAATACAGCCCCTAACAAATATTGATTTTTGTTTATCGTCCTTCAGCGCTAGGGTGAATGTGCGACTGGCCAGCAACCTCTGGTCACGCGCCGACCGGTAAAACCGGATCGTCTGTTCCTACGGCTTTGGGAAGACTCCAGTGATAAAAAAAATCCTGATCGCCAACCGGGGTGAAATCGCAGTTCGGATCGTGCGTGCCTGCGCCGAGATGGGCATTCGCTCTGTCGCGATCTATTCCGACGCCGACCGTCACGCCTTGCACGTCAAACGCGCCGACGAGGCCCACAGCATTGGTGCCGAGCCGCTGGCTGGCTACCTGAACCCGCGCAAGCTGGTCAACCTTGCTGTGGAAACTGGCTGTGACGCCCTGCACCCAGGTTATGGTTTCCTGTCGGAAAACGCCGAACTTGCGGAAATCTGCGCCGAGCGCGGGATCAAGTTCATCGGCCCGGCCGCCGACGTCATCCGCCGCATGGGCGACAAGACCGAAGCGCGCCGCACCATGATCCAGGCCGGTGTGCCGGTGACCCCGGGCACCGAAGGCAACGTTGCCGACATTCACGAAGCCCTGAGCGAAGGTGACCGCATTGGTTACCCGGTGATGCTCAAGGCCACTTCCGGTGGTGGCGGCCGTGGTATTCGCCGTTGCAACAGCCGTGAAGAGCTGGAACAGAACTTCCCGCGGGTGATTTCCGAGGCTACCAAGGCCTTCGGTTCGGCAGAAGTGTTTCTGGAAAAGTGCATCGTCAACCCCAAGCACATCGAGGCGCAGATTCTCGGTGACAGCTTCGGCAATGTCGTGCACCTGTTCGAGCGCGATTGCTCGATCCAGCGCCGTAACCAGAAGCTCATCGAAATCGCCCCCAGCCCACAACTCACCCCAGAGCAGCGCGCCTACATCGGCGACCTGGCGGTGCGTGCGGCCAAGGCGGTGAACTACGAGAACGCCGGTACCGTGGAGTTCCTGCTCGCCGATGGCGAGGTGTACTTCATGGAGATGAATACCCGGGTGCAGGTGGAACACACCATCACCGAGGAAATCACCGGTATCGACATCGTTCGCGAGCAAATTCGCATCGCCTCGGGCCTGCCGCTGTCGGTCAAGCAGGAAGACATCCAGCACCGCGGTTATGCGCTGCAGTTCCGCATCAACGCCGAAGACCCGAAGAACAACTTCCTGCCCAGTTTCGGAAAGATCACCCGTTACTACGCCCCTGGCGGCCCGGGCGTGCGTACTGACACGGCGATCTACACCGGTTACACCATTCCGCCGTTTTACGATTCCATGTGCCTGAAACTGGTGGTCTGGGCGTTGACCTGGGAAGAAGCCATGGACCGCGGCCTGCGGGCCCTGGACGACATGCGCGTGCAAGGGGTCAAGACCACCGCAGCGTACTACCAGGAAATCCTGCGCAATCCGGAATTCCGTAGCGGCCAGTTCAACACCAGCTTCGTCGAAAGCCACCCGGAACTGACCAACTACTCGATCAAGCGCAAACCCGAAGAGCTGGCCCTGGCCATCGCCGCCGCCATCGCCGCCCACGCAGGCCTGTGAGGAACCCCATAATGTCCAAGAAAATTCACGTAACCGACACGATCCTGCGCGACGCCCACCAGTCCCTGCTGGCCACCCGCATGCGTACCGAAGACATGCTGCCGATCTGCGAAAAGCTCGACAAGGTCGGCTACTGGTCGCTGGAAGTCTGGGGTGGCGCCACCTTTGACGCCTGCGTGCGCTTCCTGAAAGAAGACCCGTGGGAGCGTCTGCGCAAACTGCGCGCAGCCCTGCCCAACACCCGCCTGCAGATGCTGCTGCGCGGCCAGAACCTGCTGGGCTACCGTCACTACAGCGACGACGTAGTGAAGGCCTTCGTCGCCAAGGCTGCAGTCAACGGCATCGACGTGTTCCGCATCTTCGACGCCATGAACGATGTGCGTAACCTGCGTGTCGCCATCGAAGCGGTGAAGGCTGCCGGCAAACACGCCCAGGGCACCATCGCCTATACCGTCAGCCCCGTGCATACCATCGACGCGTTCGTCGCCCAGGCCAAGCAGATGGAGGCCATGGGTTGCGATTCGGTGGCGATCAAGGACATGGCCGGCCTGCTGACCCCGTTCGCTACCGGTGAACTGGTCAGGGCGCTGAAGGCCGAGCAATCGCTGCCAGTGTTCATCCACTCCCACGACACCGCTGGCCTGGCCGCCATGTGCCAGCTCAAGGCTGTGGAAAACGGTGCCGACCACATCGACACAGCGATCTCCAGCTTCGCCTGGGGTACCAGCCACCCGGGTACCGAGTCGATGGTCGCCGCGCTCAAGGGCAGCGAGTTCGATACTGGCCTGGACCTGGAGCTGCTGCAGGAAATCGGCCTGTACTTCTACGCCGTGCGCAAGAAGTACCACCAGTTCGAAAGTGAGTTCACCGCCGTGGACACCCGCGTGCAGGTCAACCAGGTGCCAGGCGGGATGATTTCCAACTTGGCCAACCAGCTCAAGGAGCAGGGCGCGCTGAGCCGCATGAACGAAGTGCTGGCAGAGATCCCGCGCGTGCGTGAAGACCTCGGCTACCCGCCGCTGGTGACCCCGACCTCGCAGATCGTCGGTACCCAGGCGTTCTTCAACGTGTTGGCCGGTGAGCGCTACAAGACCATCACCAACGAGGTGAAGCTGTATCTGCAAGGCGGTTACGGCAAGGCTCCGGGCGTGGTCAACGAGCAGCTGCGCCGCCAGGCGATCGGCAGCGAAGAAGTGATCGACGTGCGCCCGGCCGACCTGCTCAAGCCAGAGATGGCCAAGCTGCGTGGTGACATCGGCGCGCTGGCCCGCTGCGAAGAAGATGTGCTGACCTTTGCCATGTTCCCGGACATTGGCCGTAAGTTTCTCGAAGAGCGTGAGGCCGGCACCCTGACCCCGGAAGCCCTGCTGCCGATTCCTGAAGCGGGCGCAGTGGCCTCCCACAGTGGTGAAGGCGTACCGACCGAGTTCGTCATCGACGTACACGGTGAAACCTACCGCGTCGACATCACCGGTGTGGGCGTAAAGGCCGAAGGCAAGCGTCACTTCTACCTGTCGATCGACGGCATGCCGGAAGAAGTGGTGTTCGAGCCGCTCAACGAGTTTGTCGGCGGTGGTGGCAGCAAGCGCAAGCAGGCCAGCGCACCGGGCCACGTCAGTACCACCATGCCAGGTAACATCGTCGATGTACTGGTCAAGGAAGGCGATGTGGTCAAGGCCGGCCAGGCGGTGCTGATCACCGAGGCGATGAAGATGGAGACCGAAGTGCAGGCGGCTATTGCTGGCAAGGTCGTGGCCATCCATGTGGCCAAGGGCGATCGCGTGACGCCGGGTGAAATCCTGATCGAGATCGAGGGCTGAGATAAGCCTTCATCTACAAGCGGTTAACCTCTGGGGAGCGGATGCTCCCCTTTTTTTATGCTGTATCTCACCCGCTTCTTCGCGGGTAAACCCGCTCCCACAGGTAGAACACAGTGCCTGTGGGAGCGGGTTTACCCGCGAAGACGTCAGAAGCCCTGATACAGTGTTCAGCCTCTGCGGCAAACCTCGAGGGTCTCTACCTGGCCGCCCGGTTGTTGGTTCGCCTCACTCAACCACCGCTCGAATCCCGCCGCGACCTGTGGCCACTCATCATCGGTAATCGAGTACCACGCCGTATCGCGGTTATGGTCCTTCACCACCAGGTGCTTGCGGAACACCCCTTCGAAGGTGAAGCCGAACCGCTCTGCCGCGCGCTTGGAGCGGGCGTTGGCGTTGTTGCACTTCCATTCCAGCCGACGGTTGCCCAGCTCGAAACCGAGCTTGCCCAGCAGGTAGACAGCCTCGGTGCTCTTGGGCGTGCGCTGCATGGGGGCGCCGAAGGCGATATGGCCGATCTCGATGCGGCCATGGTCGGGCACGATCGACATCAGCGTGAGCACACCCTGGGCCTGACCGCTGGCGCGGTCGATGACCGTGTAGTACAGCGGATCGTGGCCGGCGGCGTTGGCTTGCAGCCAGCGATCGAAGGCCGCGCGCTCGGTGAACGGGCCGTAGGGCAGGTAGTCCCACAACACCGGATCGGCTGCCGGACCTTGCAATACTTCCCAAAGGTCGGCGCCGTGGCGCGCCGGGTCGAGTTTTTCCAGGCGGATGAAGCGGCCGTCGATGGGCTCGGCCTTGGGTGTAGCGGCGGGTTTCCAGTTCAATGCGTCAGTCATGTGCGGCCTACAGCCCTTTGCGGAATTGGATGAAGCCCGGGCGCTCGGCAACCTGCTCGTACAGGCTGATGGCGGTGGCGTTGGTTTCGTGGGTCAGCCAGTGCACCTTGATGCAGCCGGCGGCCTTGGCCGTGGCATACACGTGCTCGATCAGCTGGCGGCCAATGCCCAGGCCACGCTGGCTGCTGTCCACGTAGAGGTCCTGCAGGTAGCAGGAGTCCTCGATGCTCCAGTTGGAACGATGGTAGATGAAGTTGACCATGCCCACCGCCTTGCCATCGACCCAGGCCAGGGTCGAATGGGTCGGCTCGTTGGGGTCGAGCAAGCGTTGCCAGGTGCTGAGGCTTACCTCGTCGGCCAGTTCGGTCTGGTAGAAGTGCAGGTAGGCTTGCCACAGGGCGAGCCAGGCGGCGTGGTCTTGGGCGCTGACAGGGCGCAGGGTGACGCTGGGCATGGGCTTTTCCTTCAGAGTTGGCGCATGTGCGCCGCAAGTTGGTTGTCCAGGTAGTCCGGGCTGGCGCCCAGGCCATCGCGCACACCGGCGATATCCTGCACCGAGCGATTCTGGCTGAGCTTGCGCGCACCTTGCAGGCGAGCAATGGGCAGGCGGATGCCGACGATGGCGCGGAGCATGCCGTCGAGGTAGTCGGCGGGGGCGTCGGCGACGCTCCAGGGCTCGCTACGGCCCTGTTCGTGGCGGTCGGTCAGGCGGCTGACGATCTGCAGCAGCGGCGCAGCATCGTGAATCACTTCGGCTGTGCCGTAAGCGTGCACGGCAAGGTAGTTCCAGGTCGGCACCACCTTGGGGTTTTCGGCTTTGCTCGGGTAATAGCTGGGGCTGACATAGGCGTCGGCACCCGGGAATACCAGCAGTGCTTCGGCGCCTTGCTCCAGTTCCTGCCATTGGTGGTTAGCCCGTGCCAGGTGTGCGTAGACAGTGCCGAACTCGCCCTCGCGGGTGTCGAGCCATACCGGCAGGTGGGTGGCCAGCAAGCCCTGTTGCCCGTGGCTGATCAGCACGGCCAGGCGGGTGTCGCGCATGTGCTGGTGCAAGCGCTCAAGGTCATGTTCCTGATGGGGTTTGCTGTTGTACATACGCTGGGTCCTTGTCGAATGGCTCCATCCTAGGCAGGCTATTGGCTCTATGTAAGAGCCATTACTGACTGTTTTGATAGGTCCAATGCCATGAGCGAGCGCCCCCTCGTATTGCCTTTCGACCCTGCCGGTATCGTGCTCGATCGGCGTCGCGGGCTTAGTCAGCAGCTGTACCAGGCCTTGCGTGCGCGGGTGTTGGATGGCCGCCTGAGCAGCGGCACCCGGTTGCCCGCCACGCGTGACCTGGCGAAGGTGCTGGCGCTGTCGCGCAACAGCGTGGTGCGTGCCTATGACCAGCTGTATGCCGAGGGCTTCATCGAAAGCCGGGTCGGCGATGGCACCTATGTCAGCCGGCTGGCAAAACTATCCACACAACTGTCCACAGGGTTATCCCGGGGTTTATCAACAGACTTATCCACATTTACTGTTGAAAATACTGAGGATTTATCCAGCAGCGGGTGTTCCACCGGGCCGCTGCGGCGTCTGAAAAGTAACCACCTGCCGCCCCCAAAAAGCGGTGCGCCCAAGGCATTTCGTGTCGGTATTCCGGCATTCGATCTATTCCCGTTTGACGTCTGGGCCAAGCTGCAGGCGGGTTTCTGGCGTAATCCGTCTCCTGCGCAGTTGGGTTATGGCGACCCGGCGGGTGAGCTCGTATTACGCGAGCTCATTGCCGCCTACTTGCGCCGTTCGCGCAACCTTACCTGCACGGCTGAACAAATTGTGATCACCAGTGGCGCGCAGCAGGCCATCAGCCTTTGTGCACAGTTGCTGTTGCAGCAGGGCGATGGTGTGGCTGTGGAAAACCCGGGCTACCGCGCCGCGGGGCATACCTTTGCTGTGGCCGGTGCCAAGGTCACCGGTGTGCCTGTGGACGAGGAGGGCATGGATTGCCAGCGACTGGAGCAGTTGTCGGACTGTCGGCTGGCCTATGTCACCCCGGCGCACCAGTACCCGACCGGCGTGACCATGAGCTTGCCGCGGCGCTTGGCGTTGCTGGCCTGGGCCGAGCGCAACGATAGCTGGATCATCGAGGATGACTACGACGGCGAGTACCGCTACAGCGGTGCCCCCTTGGCCCCGCTGGCAGCGCTCGACCGCCAGGGGCGGGTGTTGTACGTGGGTACCTTCGGCAAGATCGCCTTCCCGGCGTTGCGTCTGGGTTACCTGGTGCTGCCGCCACGGCTGGTGCAGGCGTTCAGCCAGGGCCACGCGCTGGCGGTACGGCATTCAGAGGTGGGCACCCAGTGCGTCATGGCCGAGTTCATGGCCCAAGGGCACTTCCAGCGGCATATCCGGCGCATGCGCAAGGCAGCGTTGAGCCGTCGCAATGTGCTCAAGGCGGGATGGCCTGTGGATGTGCCGGGGCTTGGTGCGATGCCGGAGGTGGCCGCTGGGCTGCATGTGAAGGTGGATGTGGATAACTTTGCGCGGGAGCAGGAGCTGGTGGCCAGGGCGGAAGCGGTGGGCGTTGAGGTGAATCCGCTGAGCAGTTACTGGCTGGAGGATAGCGAGGTGCCTGTGGATAAGCGAGCAGGGCTGGTGTTGGGGTTTGCGGCGGTGGCGGAAGGGCAAATCGCCGAGGCTCTGCTGAAATTGCGTATGGCTTGGAGGCCTCTTCGCGGGTAAACCCGCTCCCACAGGTACGGCGCGGACCCTGTGGGAGCGGGTTTACCCGCGAGAAGGCGACTCAGGTACCGGACTTGATTCGGGTCCAGGCCCGAGTCCGCGCCCGTTCAGCCTCACGCGACAGGGGCTTGAGGGTATACAGCTTGGCCATCGCCTCCGCCGTCGGGTACAGATTCGGGTTATTGCGAATCGCCGGGCTGACCTTGTCGGTGGCGTCCTTGTTGGGGTTCGGATAGCCGACGAAGTCGCTGATCGGTGCAATCACGTTGGGCTGCAGCAGGTAATTGATGAAGGCGTGGGCATCTTCAGGGTTGGCCGCGTTCTTCGGAATCGCCAGCATGTCGAACCAGATCGGTGCGCCTTCCTTGGGCAGGCGCATGTCCACCACCACGCCGTTCTTCGCATCCTTGGCGCGGTTGGCGGCCTGCGAGAAGCTACCGCTGTAGCCCACTGCCACGCAGATGTCGCCATTGGCGATGTCAGCCATGTATTTGGAAGAGTGGAAGTAGGTGATGTAGGGGCGGATTTTCAGCAACAGCGCCTCGGCCTTCTTGTAGTCCTCCGGATTGTCGCTGTTGGGTGGCAAGCCCAGGTACTGCAGCGCCAGTGGCAGGATCTCCGACGGCGAGTCGAGCAGCGCGACGCCGCACTGCTTGAGCTTGGCGATGTTCTCTTCCTTGAAGATCAGGTCCCAGCTGTCGACCGGAGCCTGGTCGCCGAGCACGGCCTTGACCTTGTCTGGGTTGAAACCGATCAGGATGGTGCCATACATGTACGGCACGGCGAACTTGTTGCCCGGGTCGTTGGCTTCGATCAGCTTCATCAGCGCCGGGTCCAGGTGTTGCCAGTTTGGTAGCTTGCTGCGGTCCAGTGGCTGGAACACACCGGCTTCGATCTGCTTGGCAAGGAACACGTTGGACGGCACTACCACATCGTAGCCGGAGTTGCCGGTAAGCAGCTTGGCTTCGAGTGCTTCGTTGGTGTCGAAGATGTCGTAGATCAGCTTGACGCCACTGTCCTTCTGGAAGTCGCTCAAGGTCTGCGGAGTGATGTAATCGAACCAGTTATACACACGCAGGGTGCGCTGCTCGGCTTGAGCGTGCAGGGCACCGGTGAACAGGGTGGCCGCGATGAACGGGGCGAGCAGACGCTTGAGTCGGACCATTACCGGGCTCCTGGCTGGGCGCGCTGGAAGCCTTCCAGCACATTGACTGCGTTTATACCGATTTCTTCCACAGCGTAGCCGCCTTCCATCACGAACAGGGTTGGCTTGCCGAGCTGGGCGATGCGCTGGCCCATTTCCAGGTAATCCGGGCTGTCCAGCTTGAACTGGGAGATCGGGTCGTCCTTGAAGGTGTCCACGCCCAGGGAGATCACCAGCACGTCGGCGTCATACGCGGCAATGCGCTGGCAGGCGTCTTCCAGTGCAGCGCTCCAGGCTGCCCAGTCACTGCCGGCAGGCAGGGGGTAGTTGATGTTGCAGCCAGTGCCTGCGCCTTCACCGGTTTCGTCGGCATAGCCGAGGAAGAACGGGAATTCATCTTGTGGATCGCCGTGGATCGAGGCGAAGAACACATCGCTACGCTGGTAGAAGATGTCCTGAGTGCCGTTGCCGTGGTGGTAGTCGACATCAAGGATGGCCACCTTGGCGCGGCCCTGATCGAGGAAGGCCTGGGCAGCAATCGCGGCATTGTTCAGGTAGCAATAGCCGCCCATGACTTCAGCGGCGGCGTGGTGCCCTGGTGGACGGCACAGGGCGAAGGCCGAGTGAGCGCCTTGCTGGATGGCAGCCTGGGCGGTGAGGGCGACTTGCGCAGCGCTATAGGCGGCCTGCCAGGTGCCTGCAGTGATCGGAGCGCCGGCGTCGAAGCTGTAGTAGCCCAGTTCGCCGTGCAGGCCGGTTGGCTTGACCTGGCGCAGGGTACGCGCCGGCCAGGTGAAGGGCAGCAGGTCGCCGTCGTGGCCAAGCGCGGCCCAGCGAGCCCAGGCACCTTGGAAGAAGTCGAGGTAGTCGGCGCTGTGGATGCGTTGCAGCGGCGCACGGCCGAAGTCGGTCGGGCCCTGGACATCGCCGAGGTTGCGCTTTTTTACTTGCTCGAGGACGTGGTCGGCGCGTGAGGGCATTTCGAAGCAAGGCATCAGCTTGCCATCGATCAGCTCGCAGCGGCCATGGTGCAGGCGGTGATCATCGGAATAGATCGTCAGCATTTGTTGTTCTCCGGTGGTACTGGCGTGGGCCCATTTTCACGGGCCGCCAGGTGGCGGAGAACGACGCAAACGGCCAAAAGGGGATCGATGTGGCCAAGCTCGTTGACCTGCACTGGCCCTTTCGCGGGCTTGCCCGCGAAGGGGCCGGTACAGATCAACCGCGGAAATGGCTGGGCGCCACACCGCTCCAACGCTGGAAGGCATGGCGGAAACTCGCGGTCTCGCTGAACCCCAGGGTCTCGGCAATCAGGTAGATCGGCATCTGCTCATCGGCCAGCAATTGCTTGGCCCGATCGAAGCGCAGTTCATCCAGCAATTGTTGATAACTGCAGCCCAGCGCCTGCAGGTGCCGACGCAAGGTCCGCGACGAGCAGTTCATCTGCCGCGCCAGCCCCTCCAGCCCCGGCGCCGCATCCAGTTGTTGCAGCAGGAGCTCGCGTATACGCCCCAGCCAGGCCTGGCGCCCGGTGAACTCCAGGTTCAGGCGCCGGCAGCGCTCGCTCATGGCCTTGTGGGTAATCGGGTCGGCCAGCGGCAATGGCATATCCAGCCAGCGCCGTTCAAAGGCAAAGGCGTTGTCCTCGGCGTCGAAGGCCAGCGGGCACTGGAAGGCCCCGGTGTACAGGCCGTGGTAGCCGGGCCGCGCGTGCTCGAAGCGGGCGCCGAGCAGCGGCAGCGTGCGACCGAGCAGGTCATCGCAAATCACTTTCAACGACACCAGGCAGAATTCGGCATTGAAGGCGGCGAGGGCAGGGCTGTCGTGGTATTCGCTGGCACTGAACCAGACGCGTTGGCCATCGTCGACCAGGCGCAGCTTGAAGACTGTTCCCAGCAGTGCCGGATATTGCAGCGCCAGGCGCAGGGCGTCACCCAAAGTGGCACTGGAGAGCAGGGCGTAACCGAGCATGCCGTAGCACGACACATGCATGCGCCTGCCCAGTTCCAGGCCGATCTCCTCGCGCCGGGCTACCGCATTGGCGCATACCTGCAGCTCTTGCTGGGTGGTGATACGTGCGTCGCTATGGCCAAGGTCGGCCGGGCCTATGCCGCTGCCGGCGAGCAGCGTCGTTGCCTCGCAGCCTTCTTCCCGGAACAGGTTGAGGATCAGCGAAACCGCGTTGAGGGTGGTCAGGTGGCTGTGCAGCATGCTCGGTCATCCCGTGGGCCTGGGAGGCATTATGGAGCAAGTTGCGTGCCGGGCATTAGAGAAGCACTCAGGCATGACTGGCCCGAAACAATTGTAGGCGCGAATTTATTCGCGATGCGCCGCGCGGGCGGCGCTCGATCTCCCTGGCGCCAAATACCTCACGCCAGGCCAAAAAAAAGGCCCGGAGCGTGCGCTCGGGCCTTTGAAAGGTTGAGAGGTGTCTAGTCCCTCGACCTGGTGAGACGGTTTGCAGCGGCCTGAGTTACGCCTTCAGCGGAACCAGACGTGGGGCGATCATGTTTTCCGGACGCAGGATGTCGTCGAGCATCGCGTCGTCCAGCAGCTTCTCTTCACGCACCAGTTCCAGTACGCCGCGGCCGGTTTCCAGGGCAACGCGGGCGATACGGGTGGCGTTTTCGTAGCCGATGTACGGGTTCAGGGCGGTGACCAGGCCGATCGAGTGCTCGACCAGTTCACGGCAGCGCTGTTCGTTGGCGGTGATGCCGACGATGCAGTGCTCGCGCAGCATGTCCATGGCGCGCTGGAGCAGGCGGATCGAGTCGAAGATCTTGTAGGCGATCAACGGCTCCATCACGTTCAGCTGCAACTGGCCACCTTCGGCGGCGACGGTCAGGGCCAGGTCGTTGCCCATGATGGCGAAGGCCACCTGGTTGACGGCCTCAGGAATTACCGGGTTGACCTTGCCTGGCATGATCGAGCTGCCTGGCTGGCGCGCTGGCAGGTTGATCTCGTTGATGCCGGTGCGCGGGCCGCTGGACAGCAAGCGCAGGTCGTTGCAGATCTTCGACAGCTTGACCGCGGTACGCTTGAGCATGCCGGAGAACAGCACGAAGGCGCCCATGTCGGAGGTGGCTTCGATCAGGTCGGCAGCCGGTACCAGCGGCTGGCCGCTGATGGTGGCCAGGCGCTGTACGGCCAGGGCCTGGTAGCCCGGGTCGGCGTTGATGCCGGTGCCGATGGCGGTACCACCCAGGTTGATTTCGGTCAGCAGTTCCGGAGCCAGCGAGCGCAGGCGCTGCAGGTCTTCGGTCATGGTGGTGGCGAAGGCGCGGAATTCCTGGCCCAGGGTCATCGGCACGGCATCCTGCAGCTGGGTACGGCCCATCTTCAGTACGTGGTCGAATTCCTTGCCCTTGGCAGCGAAGGCCTGAATCAGGCTGTCGAGGCTGGCCAGCAGCGCGTCATGGCCCAGCAGCAGGCCCAGGCGGATGGCGGTCGGGTAGGCATCGTTGGTCGACTGCGCCATGTTCACGTCGTTGTTCGGGTGCAGGTACTGGTACTCACCCTTCTGGTGGCCCATGGCCTCCAGCGCGACGTTGGCGATGACTTCGTTCGCGTTCATGTTGGTGGAAGTACCGGCACCACCTTGGATCATGTCCACCACGAACTGGTCGTGGTAATCGCCTTTGATCAGGCGGGCGCAGGCTGCACTGATGGCAGCGTGCTTGGCATCGCTCAGGTGACCCAGCTCACGGTTGGCGTCGGCAGCAGCCTGCTTGACCATGGCCAGGGCCACGACCAGCTTCGGGTAGTGCGACAGCGGAACACCGGAGAGATGGAAGTTGTTGGCAGCGCGCAGGGTCTGGATGCCGTAGTAGGCATCGGCAGGGACTTCAAGGGTACCAAGCAGATCTTTTTCGACGCGGAACGATGCAGCGGAGGACATGATGGATATCATCTCGATTTTGACCCGGCACATGCCGGAATGGCGCCAATCCTAGGCCTGAAGGGGATTTTGCGGCCAATGCTGTTGCACGCTAACCTATGCACAAACGGCATAGTGTTTCATGTGACGCCAATTGACATTCGAGCGTGTTCCATTTTGGTGCACGCCGGGAGATCTGCTTCATGAACCTCGAAAGCAAGTGGCTGGAGGACTTCAGTGCCTTGGCCTCCACCCGCAGTTTTTCCCAGGCGGCAGAGCGGCGTTTCGTTACGCAACCCGCCTTCAGCCGGCGCATACGCAGCCTGGAGGCGGCGCTTGGGCTGACCTTGGTGAATCGTTCCCGCACGCCTATAGAACTGACCGAAGCAGGTCAGCTGTTTCTCGTCACCGCGCGTACCGTTGTCGACCAGTTGAGCGAAGTTCTGCGTCACTTGCACCACCTTGAAGGCGGTCAGGGGGAGGTGATTCAAGTCGCTGCCGCGCACTCCCTGGCATCGGGCTTTTTCCCACGCTGGGTGGCCCAGTTACGCAACGATGGTCTGAACATCGCCACCCGCCTGGTTGCGACTAACGTCGGGGATGCGGTGCATGCCCTGCGTGAAGGAGGCTGCGACCTGATGCTGGCTTTCTACGACCCCGATGCGGCGCTGCAGATGGACGCCGAAATCTTCCCGTCTCTGCACATGGGTACCACCGAGATGCTGCCGGTGTGTGCGGTGGGTGCCGACGGCAAGCCCATGTTCGACCTGGAAGGCGATGCCAGCGTGCCATTGCTTGCCTACAGTGCCGGTGCGTTTTTGGGGCGTTCTGTGAACCTGCTGCTGCGCCAGCGCAACCTGCGCTACACCACCGTTTATGAAACGGCCATGGCTGACAGCCTCAAGAGCATGGCGCTTGAGGGTATGGGGATAGCCTGGGTGCCGCGCCTGTCGATGCGCGGTGAACTGGAGCGCGGTGAACTGGTGGTCTGCGGGGGCAGCCAATGGCATGTGCCGCTGGAAATCCGCCTTTACCGCTGTGCACTGGTGCGCAAGGCCAACGTGCGCTTGCTGTGGCGCAAGCTGGAGTCGGCAGGCGGCCCGGGCGAGGCATCAGTTTGAGTTGTTCTTGAGGTAGTCGGCAATGGCCGCTCGGTTCTGCTCGCTGTAGCGGTAGCAGTTTGAGCGCAGCACGATGCGCGCGGGAAACATGTAGGTTTCGCAGAACCAGCCGTTGAAGTCGGTCCTGGCATTTTCGTGGGTGGCAGAAAGCATATGGCCGATTTCATGGCCGGGTACCGCATAGGTGGTCATCGAAGCTATTGCGGTGGTACCGCTGGGGTGGGCAAGGCCCGCCACGAAAGTCAGGCCACTTCGATCATAACTGTCCATAGTGAGCAGCAGGTCCTTGTTCATGAAAGAAAAGGGCCGAGCAGAGCGCTGGACATCAATTTCCTGGGTGAAAGCGTCAAGTACCTGTGTGGCTGTCATCGCACCATAATCAATGTCTGTGAGCCCTGGAATGGCACGTTGAAAGATCACTTCGATCGGGTGCTGCGTGAAGGAGCGCATTTCGTCCAGCCAATGCTGGAAGAAGTCATCATGCAGCTGCTGATCGCTGATGCCTGCCAGTTCATCATGTGGATAGACCGTGATCACCAGCGTTCTGGCAGCCCAGGCTGACGGTAGGAAAAGGCTGTAAACGAGGCTGATGGCGAGCGCGATGTAGCGGGCATTGAGCATCTTTGCGTCCTTCGATGACGACCGGGTCGAAAGGGGGCGAATTGTCCGGAGCAGTCTCACCGTCGGTCAGGAGGAAAAGTTGTCCCGCGAGACAGCTTGCCCTTTGATCCGACATGTGCTTGTGGGGGTGGGCGGCCCGCCCAGAAATACGCTACAATCTCGCGCCTTCGGCCGACCCGGTCGATTCAGAATCCGTATGACGAGCCACGCCGGTCCACCTGCGTGGCTTGTTGCTTTTAGCGCGCCAGAAGGCGCTTGCAGGAGAGGCTCGACGATGAGTGCACTGGTTGGCGTGATCATGGGCTCCAAGTCCGATTGGTCCACCCTTAGCCACACCGCCGATATGCTGGAAAAACTCGGCATTCCCTACGAAGTGAAGGTGGTTTCCGCCCACCGCACCCCGGACTTGCTGTTCCAGTACGCCGAAGAGGCCGAAGGGCGTGGTATCGAGGTGATCATTGCGGGTGCCGGTGGCGCTGCCCACCTGCCAGGCATGTGTGCCGCCAAGACCCACCTGCCGGTGCTGGGCGTACCCGTCCAGTCGTCGATGCTGTCGGGCGTCGACTCGCTGCTGTCGATCGTGCAGATGCCTGCCGGTGTGCCGGTTGCCACCCTGGCGATCGGCCGTGCCGGCGCCGTCAACGCCGCACTGCTGTCGGCGAGCATCCTGGGCGCCAAGTACCCGCAGTATCACGCGGCACTCAAGCAGTTCCGCACCGAGCAGACCGACACCGTGCTGGACAATCCAGACCCGCGCCAGGCTTGAGGCTGAACCCATGAAGATCGGTGTAATCGGTGGCGGCCAATTGGGCCGCATGCTGGCCCTGGCGGGTACCCCGCTGGGCATGAACTTCGCCTTCCTCGACCCTGCGCCGGACGCTTGTGCCGCCCCGCTGGGCGAGCACCTGCGTGCCGACTACGGCGACCAGGACCACTTGCGCCAGCTGGCCGACGAAGTCGACCTGGTGACCTTCGAATTCGAAAGCGTCCCGGCCGAGACCGTGGCTTTCCTGTCGCAATTCGTCCCGGTCTACCCGAGCGCCGAAGCCCTGCGCATTGCCCGCGACCGCCTGTTCGAGAAGAGCATGTTCCGCGACCTGGGTATTCCGACCCCAGCGTTCGCCGACATCCTTTCGCAGGCAGACCTGGATGCGGCGGTCGCCAGCATCGGCCTGCCGGCCGTGCTCAAGACCCGCACCCTGGGCTACGACGGCAAGGGCCAGAAGGTTCTGCGTACGCCTGAAGATGTGGTCGGCACCTTCGCCGAACTGGGCAGCGTACCCTGCCTGCTGGAAGGCTTCGTACCGTTCACCGGCGAAGTATCGCTGGTGGCTGTGCGTGCCCGCGATGGCGAAACCCGCTTCTACCCGCTGGTGCACAACACCCACGAGAGCGGCATCCTGCGTCTGTCGGTGGCCAGCGAGGCGCACCCCCTGCAGGGCCTGGCCGAAGACTACGTCGGGCGCGTGCTCAAGCAGCTGGACTATGTCGGCGTGATGGCTTTCGAATTCTTCGAAGTCGACGGTGGCCTGAAGGCCAACGAAATCGCCCCGCGTGTGCACAACTCCGGGCACTGGACCATCGAAGGCGCCGAGTGCAGCCAGTTCGAAAACCACCTGCGTGCCATTGCCGGCCTGCCGCTGGGCTCGACCGCCAAGGTCGGTGAAAGCGCCATGCTCAACTTCATTGGCGAAGTACCGGCGGTGGACAAGGTATTGGCCATCGACGACTGCCACCTGCACCACTACGGCAAGGCCTTCAAGGTCGGGCGCAAGGTCGGCCACGCCACCCTGCGCTGCCCGGACATGGCCACCCTCAAGGCCAGGATCGCTGAAGTAGAGGCGTTGATCAGCAACTGATCGAAGCGCTCGATCGAACTTCTGCCAGCGGCTTGCCCTCTGAAATGGCAACAAGCCAAAGCGCTGTCTAGGCTTTGGCTTGCTCCATCTTCAATTCAGAGGGACTGTCATGGGCATCATTGGAACCATCTTCATCGGCCTCATCGTCGGCCTGCTGGCCCGCTTCCTCAAGCCGGGCGACGACAGCATGGGCTGGATCATGACCATTCTGCTGGGTATCGCCGGTTCGCTGCTCGCCACTTACGGCGGCCAGGCACTGGGGATCTACCAGGCGGGCCAGGCCGCAGGATTCATAGGTGCGCTGATAGGTGCGATCATCCTTCTGGTGATCTACGGATTGATCAGGAAACGCTGATTTCTGGTTAGAATGCCCGGCAATTCATCCCGAGTTGCCGAGCATTTCCATGCGTGCCTTTTTCCTCGTTCCCTTGCTCCTGGCCAGTGCCCTGGCCCATGCCGAATTGCCCGAAACCGACTGGCTGGAGCTGATGCCCAAGTCGGACCAGAAGGCGCTTGAAGAAATGCCCGAAATCGACCACAACTCGCCGGAAGCCAATGGCACCTTCACTGCCAAGGGGGGGCTCAAGCAGAGCAAGGGCCTGCCCGCAGTGATGTATTCGACCAAGACCGTGGCAGCCATGAACGGCAAGGACATCCGCCTCGGCGGCTACCCGGTGCCGCTGGAGAGCGATGCCAAGGGCAACAGCACCTTGTTCTTCCTCGTGCCTTACCCTGGCGCCTGTATCCACGTGCCGCCGCCACCGCCCAACCAACTGGTGCTGGTGCGTTATCCGAAGGGGTTGAAGATCGATGACATCTACACACCGCTTTGGGTCAGCGGCAAGCTGAAGGTGGAGAAGGTCAGCAATGACCTGGCCGATGCGGCCTATGCGCTGGATGCGGGGAAGGTGAGGGTGGTGGAAGACGCCGACCTCTGATCTCCCGTGCTGGCCTCTTCGCAGGTAAACCCGCTCCCACAGGTACAGCGCAAGCCTCGGGCCTGTGATGATCCTGTGGGAGCGGGTTTACCCGCGAAAGGGCCAGACTTGCTAAAGCAGGATTCAGATCACTGCGCTACCGATCTTCACCTGCAGAGATCGGCTGCCCCCGGGCTTGAGCTCCACCACATCATCCCAGACATTCGCCGTCTCGATGCACAGCATCCGTTGCCAGCCGTCATCGGCCATGTCTGCCAGCTCCTTGGCCCGCTCGGTCCATGGGTTCCAGATCACCGCCGAGCGCGAGCCGCTGCAGCTCAAGGTAATCCGCCGGTCCCAGTGTGGATCGACGATGCTCAGCTTCTGCGGCGTATCCAGGTAGATCCGGTCGGTTTCCCCGGCAAACGCCAATGCGCCTTGCTGCTGGCGCTGTTCCCAGTCGGCCAGGGTCTCGATGTACTGCAGCCCCTCGACCCCTTCGACGCGCGCCTGGCGCACGTCACTGACGGCGAAATAGCTGTGCAGCGCCTGGCTGATGGTAACGGGGCTGTTGCCCATGTTGCGGCTGGTCAGGCTCAGTTCGAGCTCATCGCCCAGCACCACCAACAACTTCAGTTCAACCGCATGCGGCCAATCCGGCAGGTCGCCTTGCGCCTCGGGCAGGCCGAATTCGATACGCAGCGAACTGCCCGTCTCTTCGATGCCCAGCAACTGCCAGTCACGCGTGCGCGCCAGGCCATGGGCGGGCGCCTGCTCGCCATGGAACATCGCTTGTACCGATGAGGGATTGCGCTGCAGGTTGCCAAACCACGGCCAGCACACCGGCACACCGGCACGCACCGATTTGCCTTGGCGGAAGATGGCTTGGTCGCTCAGCCACAGCAGCGGTGGCTCGCCAACACGCTGGTAGCTGAGGATCTGCGCGCCCTGCTGGGCGATCAGTAGTTCGGCGCGGTCGCTGCTGATGCGCCAGCAGTTGAGTTCGCCGTGTTGCTCGGATTCGACCTTGAAGGTAGCCATTGCGCTCGTCTCATTGATTGCCTGTGGGCCCTTGGACCCGATGACGTGCAATGAGTTTACCGCTCGCCAGGCTCAGCGACGAGGCACAGAGCGGGTTCGGCCACTGCCGTCGATGGCAACGAACACGAACGTCGCTTCGGTTACCTTGCGCCATTCGCTGGACAGCGGGTCGTCGCTCCACACTTCGACCATCATGCGGATCGAGCTGCGGCCGATTTCCAGGGTCTGGGTATAGAACGACAGTTGCGCGCCCACGGCCACCGGCACCAGGAACGCCATGCGGTCGATGGACACCGTGGCCACCCGGCCACCGGCGACGCGGCTGGCCATGGCGGTGCCGGCAAGGTCCATCTGTGCGACCAGCCAGCCGCCGAAGATGTCGCCAAAGCCGTTGGTTTCGCGCGGCAGCGCGGTGATCTGCAAGGCCAGATCGCCTTGCGGGATAGGATCTTCTTGTTCGAGCTCAATCATGCGATGGGGCCTCTGACCCGTGACGCTTTCGTTGGTGTGGCGCAAGGCCGGGAAAACGATTCAGCCGACAACATACTACGCCGATTCCGTTTCGCTGGGCGGCCATAGGGAAACTCTGCGAAACCGTCTGACATCAAGACCGGCGTTTTCGCACAATTTCCCACGGTTAAAGCAACCTTTTCCTACGAACGGCCAGTATATATAGCCAATTGCCCAGCGACGACTGCGTATTAATGAATATCTGTATAGATTTTGTATCGCTTTCAGCGTAGCTCGGCAATTTGCTATCTTCGCTCCTCGCCCTAATCCAGAAGCCGCGTGCCAAGCGGCCTGCATGCCCTCTAAGAGAACGACGAGCGATGACCTCCGTGCCGAGCAGTATCGAGCAGCCCTCGCGGCCACTCACCCGCAGTGACTACAAGACCCTTTCACTGTCCGCCCTGGGCGGAGCCCTGGAGTTCTACGACTTCATCATTTTCGTGTTCTTCGCCACGGTGGTCGGCAAGCTGTTCTTCCCCGCCGACATGCCTGAATGGCTACGCCTGATGCAAACCTTTGGCATCTTCGCCGCCGGTTACCTGGCGCGGCCGCTGGGTGGCATCGTCATGGCCCACTTCGGCGACCTGCTGGGGCGCAAGAAGATGTTCACCCTTAGCATTTTCATGATGGCCCTGCCGACCCTGATCATGGGGCTGCTGCCGACGTATGCACAGGTCGGCCTGTTGGCGCCGATCCTGTTGCTGTTGATGCGGGTGATCCAGGGCGCGGCCATCGGCGGTGAAGTGCCGGGTGCCTGGGTATTCGTCTCCGAGCACGTTCCAGCGCGCAACACGGGTTACGCCTGTGGCACGCTGACCGCCGGCCTTACGGCGGGCATCCTGCTCGGCTCGCTGGTGGCGACGCTGATCAACACCCTCTACAGCGCCGAAGAAGTGGCTGATTACGCCTGGCGTATTCCGTTCCTGCTCGGCGGTGTGTTCGGCCTGTTCTCGGTGTACCTGCGCCGCTGGCTGCACGAAACCCCGGTGTTCGCCGAGATGCAGCAGCGCAAGGCCCTGGCAGAAGAATTGCCGCTGCGCGCGGTGCTGCGTGACCATCGCGGCCCGATCATCCTGTCGATGCTGCTGACCTGGATGTTGTCGGCCGGCATCGTGGTGGTGATCCTGATGACCCCGGCACTGCTGCAGACCCTCTACCACGTCAGCCCCACCGACTCGCTCAAGGCCAACAGCCTGGCGATCGTGCTGCTCAGCATCGGCTGCATCGGCGCCGGCAGCCTGGCCGACCGCTTCGGTGCGGGGCGGGTGTTCGTGATCGGCAGCCTGCTGCTGCTGGCCAGCTCCTGGACCTTCTATCACAGCCTGCCGACCCACCCTGAGCTGTTGTTCCCGCTGTATGCGGTGACCGGCCTCTGCGTGGGCGTGATCGGTGCGGTGCCGTATGTGATGGTCAAGGCATTCCCGGCCGTGGTGCGCTTCAGCGGACTGTCGTTCTCCTACAACGTTGCCTACGCCATCTTCGGCGGCCTCACGCCGATGGTGGTGACGGCGCTGCTCAAGGTGAGCCCGATGGCACCGGCCTACTATGTGGCCGGCTTGTGTGTTCTCGGCTTGCTCGTTGGCCTCTATCTGCTGGCAAAGAAACGTTGAGCTTCAGGTCAGATGCCTTCCGTGAAGAAGGCCAAGTCGCAAACCTGTAGATCGGTGTTGTATTGGAACATCACGAAAGTGGGGACGTTGTTTGAGTTTTCCCAGGCAAACACGTCCCAACCTCCGGTATCGCCCAAGGGTGTGGGCATCCGCAAGGGCGGTTGCGACATGGGCGAAAGGCCGAACTTCTCGGTGACTTCTTTTCTGGTTGTAAGCCCCTGTAATCGATCAGGTAGCGTGCCTTGATAGGGTTGGTCCTGCGGGATTGTTCTGATCACGTTGACATGCACGCACTTTAAAATTAACGGCTCAGTTGAAAACTCCAGTTCGAGGCCTGGCTGAGGGGTGGCAGTTTCTGATTCTTGCCCCATGAATACCACTTCAAGCGGTATGTCTTGCAAATGGCCCAGCGTTACTAATGAGGCGTGCGGGTGGCCAAGTCGCTCAATCCAGGAATCAATTATTGATTGGTTCATTCTACCCATCCCCCGTTCTGATAAAGGCTGATAATCTCCTGCTTGGAGCATTCAAGTTGTGTGGCTTTTTCCGGCCAAGCTATTTTTAAAGCGGTGATAAAAAGGTCGACCTCAGCCAATATGTCTCCAGGCTGAGCGTCTGAGGCATGCCTCTTGTTCCTGATGAGATGAAATGCCAAATCGAATTTTGGCAGTATGACTTCGGGCAAAACGATTGAAGGTGTTTGCAATAATATTTCTTTGGTCTTGGTAAAGCTGAGTTTCGGGTGCTTTTTTATTAGTACCTGGATGAGGGTCTCTGGCCAAATAGTTGGCATGGTGAATGTCTTCTTGAGAGAAATGTCTTCAGGCATGGTGTTCGCTGCTAATAGTTGAAGTGTGAGTGGCAAATGCTTCATCCATAGAATTGCATCTGATGATTTTCTGTGCCAGTACGGATTTGTTTCATTGTGTGCTATTGGTGTCGCTGCAGGAAGCATCAATTTAACCGGTAAGACATTTCCTTTTATATTGATGAATAAATAGAGGGCTTAGATTTCAATTAGGATTTGATAAATATGTAACTCAGCCTCATACGGCTTATTCACAACGATCGGCCATGCAGACAAGGAGACTCTGTATGGCTCAGAACACTTTTAATGACAATTCAACAGGTGACGTTGTCATCACCCCAGGCTCTTCCGGTTCAAGCGGTGGCGGGGGGGATTCTTCAGCATTGGTGGCGGCGGTGGCTTCGGTGGTGGCTTTGGCGGTTCCAGCCGACGTGGCCGGAAAAAGCGGGCGAGAGCTCGTGCTGCTGCGCTGGCCAGGGCGCAGGCCGAACAGCAAGCACGCCAGGCCGAGGCTGCGGCTGCAAACGCCGAAGCTCAAGCGCTTGCTCATCGACAGCGAGTGGATGCCTACAGCCAGGCTCGAGAAGGTCGGCGCGTGCAGCTTGACGCCCACTTCGCAGGCCTGGCTCAGGGTTTGACCCAGGCGCTTCAAGGCGAAATCGATGCCGCGCGCAGGCGGCCCGAGTATGACGGTAGCGAGCGTTGGCAGCTCTACCAGATCACCAAGGCACGTAACGAGACAGAAGGGCTCATTGCGGCAAAGCAAGGCGCGCTGGCCGAGTATCAGGCAAGAGCGGCTGCTTTCGCTGGCCCAGGTGCAAGCGTGGACGCCTATGCCGCGCGGTTGTCAGGCCTGGCGACCGCAGAGCAGATGCAGCAACTGCATTGCGATTGGGAAGCAGCCTATCTGGCATCCCAGGAAGCAGGGTTGCTGCAAGAGGCCATCAGGCAATTGTCAGAGCGCTCGGCTGCGTTGCTGGTGGAACATGCCGCACAGGAGCAGGTCTGGAAGGCGCGGGAGGCAAGCTGGGAGCAGCAGCGCCAGTACGCTGAACAGCGCGAAGCGCGGATTCGCTACAAGCAACAGGCGGATGAAGACCGGCGACTGCAACGGCTGAAAGATGCCGCCACGCTGACGGCTCCAGCAGGCGCAGCCCAAGCCGGTGGTGTGTTGCTCACCCAGGCCGGCGCACAGGTAGCGATGGAAGTGGCTACTGCCATCCAGCAGGCCATCGCCAATGCGGCCAAGGAAGTGTTGAGGGTTGCAGCGATCCGCGCCGGCCAGGCCGTTAGCCTGTCGGTAACGGCCATGTTGTACTCGCCGGTGCTGGGCGATGGTGAGTTGACTGCCGACCAGCGTCGGCGACGGCTCGAAGGGCTGGGGATACGCGCTGATCTGCTGGGCGTTGAGGCTGGGCAGGACCTCCAGGTTATCGCCGATGCTGGCGGTTCGGCCCGGCTCGCGAGTCGCATTCGGATCGAGCACCTGCGAGGAGGCAGTGGTGTCGCGGTGGCGTCGACAGGCGCCGGGATCGCGTCGGAGGTACGGGTCAGAAATGCCGTTTTCGATCCTCTGACCGAAACCTACCGACTTCAGGCTGAGACGCCCACCGGCAAGACGATCGTCCTCGGTGGTTCTGCCGTGCCGGTAGAAGGCGGGTCTACGGGAGAGTGCTGGCACTTGCGCCGGAGGTGGTCCCAGTTGGCGCAGGCGTGGACCTGCGCTTTGACGACTGCATTGTCTGTATTCCGGGCCAGCCCCCTCAATATTTCTCTTTCGCGGTATCGCCACTCGGTACCGGAATTGTCAGCGGCAAAGGGCAATTGGCCGCTGGCAACTGGTGGTCCGGCAATGGGGCTGCTGCCGGCGTGGGGAGGGGCGTATCGCCCAGCTGACCAAAAGTACGGCAACTGGGCCAGGCCATGGGCCGCTGACATTGAAGGCGCATGCACATGCGGCAGGCCTGCACCCGGCATTGCTGACTGCGCAAGGCTTGAGTCGAGAGGTGACCCAACAGCAGCATCACTTGATCAAGACTTTCCGCTCCGCAGTAGCAGAGCTGCAATGGCAGGCGACCTCCGTGCAGGGCGAGCACCCTGGTACCTATGCGGATGTCTTCGAGTTCGTACTGGGTACGCCAAGCGACGACCCCCGCTTTGCGGTGACGGTGCCACTGATTGAAATGTTTGCTGGCGAGGATTGGGACTGGGCAGCCCTGGCCGCAGCAAGGGCCGAGGTGGATTTGCCCGTGCGCTTGTGCTCCACGGTACGCGGTGCTCGGTCTCTTACAAGCACGGGCGTCAAGCCATTCACCCGCTACTCTCACATCCAGATGACTTCTACTCAGGGGGTGGTCGTACCCTCGAACGTACGTGTGCGGGCAGCTGTCCCGGATGACGCGCGGCAGGTATTTGCATTTACCAGCGAAGGTCAGGCACCTGTCAGCGTACTGTGGCAGGCAGGTCGTGCGCCCTATGCAGCCAGTGATCCTGCGCGGCCATCGAGCATTGGCTTCCTGCACATGCCCAACGTCCCTCTGATTGAACGTTTCGCGGATCTGTCTCAGGTGCAATTCGACGACTACATCGTGGTATTCCCACACGACTCCGGCTTTGAGCCCCTCTATATCATGTTCAGAGACCGTCGCGAGCTGTAGCCGGCCGCTTCTTTACTGCAAAATATGCACAGGCCATCCCGGACAACCGGTGATGGCCTTTCATCCATTTGTCACAATTGAGTCATATCGTATTCATGCGGCCTGCAGATACTTGGCCCCGTTCCATCTAACACCCCAATATTCCTGCTAGGAGCAAGGCATGAAACTGAAGCGTTTGATGGCGGCCCTCACGTTTGCCGCCGCTGGCGTTGCGACCGCCAACGCGGTAGCCGCTGTCGACCCTGCGATCCCGACCTACACCAAGACCACCGGTGTTTCGGGCAACCTCTCCAGCGTCGGTTCCGACACCCTCGCGAACCTGATGACTCTGTGGGCCGAGGCCTACAAGAAGGAATATCCGAACGTAAACATCCAGATCCAGGCGGCCGGTTCCTCCACCGCGCCACCCGCGCTGACCGAAGGCACTGCCAACCTTGGCCCGATGAGCCGCAAGATGAAGGACGTCGAGCTGCAGGCCTTTGAGCAGAAGTACGGCTACAAGCCGACCGCCATCCCGGTCGCCGTAGACGCCCTGGCCGTGTTCGTGCACAAGGACAACCCGATCAAAGGCCTGACCATGGCCCAGGTCGACGCCATCTTCTCGTCCACCCGCCTGTGCGGTGCCAAGGCCGACGTCAAGACCTGGGGCGACCTAGGCGTGACCGGCGACCTGGCCAACAAGCCGGTGCAGCTGTTCGGCCGCAACTCGGTATCGGGCACCTACGGCTACTTCAAGGAAGAAGCCCTGTGCAAAGGCGACTTCAAGCCTAGCGTCAACGAACAACCGGGCTCGGCTTCGGTCGTGCAGTCGATCAGCTCCTCGCTGAACGGCATCGGCTACTCGGGCATCGGCTACAAGACCGCCAGCGTCAAGACCGTGGCCCTGGCCAAGAAAGAAGGCGGCGAATTCGTTGAAGACAACGAAACCAACGCCCTGAACGGCACCTACCCGCTGTCGCGCTTCCTGTACGTCTACGTCAACAAGGCGCCGAACAAGCCTCTGGCCCCGCTGGAAGCCGAGTTCGTCAAGCTGGTACTGTCGCAAGCTGGCCAGCAGGTAGTGGTGAAGGATGGCTACATCCCGCTGCCGGCCAAGGTGGTCGACAAGACCCTGGCTGACCTGGGCCTGTCCCACGCGGGTAACGTTGCAAAGAAGTAATTAACTGAGGATGAGGCCGGCGCTGATGCCCGGCCTCTTCCACGCCTTTCAAGTCCGGTGCCAGGGTTCCTGAGCGGCGGGCTTTTTTGCGTCAACTCACTGTCATGTTTTTGTCATACGGGACCGCTAGGGTGTGCGCATGAATGATCTGGCCAATTCCACAATGACCCCGAATTCCCCTCCCGTGCGGATTGACTTCAATACGCCCGAGTTGCAACGCAAGCGCCGGATGCGCGCCCTCAAGGATCGCCTGACCCGCTGGTATGTACTGGTGGGCGGGCTTGCCGTATTGGCAGCTATCACGCTGATCTTCTTCTACCTGGCCTATGTGGTGCTGCCCCTGTTCCAGGGCGCCGAGCTGACCAGCAAGAAGGCGCTGGAGCCGACCTGGCTGCAACAGGATGCCGGCAAGCCACTGATGATCGCCCTTGAAGAGCAGAATCTGGTTGGCATGCGCGTTTCGGACAAGGGTCAGGCGCTGTTCTTCGACACCAAGAGCGGTAACGAACTCAAGCGGGTCGACCTGCCAGTGCCGGCTGGCACCCAGGTCAGTTCGATCAGCACCGACCAGCCGGGCAGCCCGTTGGTCGTACTCGGTTTGTCCAATGGTCAGGCGCTGGTGTTCCACCACACCTACAAGATCACCTACCCGGACAACAAGAAGACCATCACCCCTGGCATCGACTACCCCTACGGTGAACAGCCGTTCGTGCTCGATGCCCAAGGCCGCGCGCTGGAGCACGTGAGCGTCAACGTCAATGGCGACAGCTTGATGCTCGCCGGCTCTACCGGCGCGCACTTGCAGGTGCTCGAGCTGACCCGTACTGAAAACATGATGACCGAAGAGGTCACCACCGAGCAGAACCGCATCGAACTGCCGCAGATGACCGAGGTGGTTAAGGGCATCTTCATCGATCCGCGGCAGCAATGGCTGTACGTGATCAACGGCCGCGCCACCGCCGACGTGTTCAGCCTGCGTGACAAGAGCCTCAATGGCCGCTACAAGCTTTCCGAAAGTGCCGATACTGAAATCACGGCCGCAACCCAGTTGGTGGGTGGCATCTCGCTGATCATCGGTGACTCCAAGGGCGGCCTGGCCCAGTGGTTCATGGCCCGCGACCCGGATGGCGAGCAGCGCTTCAAACAGATCCGTACCTTCCAGATGGGCAAGGCCGCAATCGCCCAGATCGATGCAGAAGAGCGCCGCAAGGGCTTCATTGCCTTGGACACCGAAGGCAAGCTCGGCGTGTTCCACAGCACCGCACACCGCACCCTGCTGATTGAGCCGGCGGCCGAAGGCGCGGGCATCCTGGCCCTGTCGCCACGAGCCAACCGCATCATCATCGAAGAAGGCGGCAAGCTGTTGCCGTTGAGCCTGCGCAACCCGCACCCGGAAGTCTCCTTCAGCGCGTTGTGGGGCAAAGTCTGGTACGAAAATTACGACGAGCCCAAGTACGTTTGGCAGTCGACCGCATCGAATACCGACTTCGAACCCAAGCTGAGCCTCTCGCCGCTGACCTTCGGTACCCTCAAGGCCGCGTTCTACGCGATGATCCTGGCGGCCCCGCTGGCCATTGCCGCCGCTATCTACACCGCCTACTTCATGGCCCCGGGCATGCGCCGCAAGGTCAAGCCGGTGATCGAGCTGATGGAAGCGATGCCGACGGTGATCCTCGGCTTCTTCGCCGGCCTGTTCCTCGCGCCGTATCTGGAAGGCCACCTGCCTGGCGTGTTCAGCCTGTTCCTGATCATGCCGCTCGGCATCCTGCTGGCGGGCTTCACCTGGAGCCGCCTGCCTGAGTCGATCCGCTTGCGTATTCCGGATGGCTGGGAAGCGGCAATCCTGATTCCGGTGATTCTCGCCATCGGCTGGTTCGCCCTGGCTGTCAGCCCGTTCCTCGAGAGCTGGTTCTTCGGCGGCGACATGCGCCTGTGGATCACGGACACCCTGGGTATCCGCTACGACCAGCGCAACGCCATGGTGGTCGGTATCGCCATGGGCTTCGCGGTCATCCCGAACATCTACTCGATCGCCGAAGACGCCGTGTTCAGCGTGCCGCGCAGCCTGACGCTGGGCTCCCTGGCCCTGGGCGCGACGCCATGGCAGACCCTGACCCGCGTGGTCATCCTTACTGCCAGCCCGGGCATCTTCTCGGCGCTGATGATCGGCATGGGCCGTGCGGTGGGCGAGACCATGATCGTGCTGATGGCCACCGGCAACACTCCGGTGATGGAGATGAACCTGTTCGAAGGCATGCGCACCCTGGCCGCCAACGTGGCGGTGGAGATGCCTGAATCTGAAGTCGGCGGCAGCCACTACCGGGTGCTGTTCCTCGCCGCCCTCGTGCTGCTGATGTTCACCTTCGTCATGAACACCTTGGCCGAGCTGATTCGCCAGCGTCTGCGCAAGAAATACTCGTCGCTTTGATAGAAAGGTAGAGATCCGTGAAAAAGGATTCCCTCAAAGGCTGGTTCAAGAGCGGCGCTCCAGGCGTCTGGATCAGCGGTGGCGCGGTGGCCATGGCGGTAATCATGACCGTTGGCCTGCTGGCGGTGATCGCCGTGCGCGGCCTGGGCCACTTCTGGCCGGCCGACCTGATCCAGGCCACCTACAAGGTGCCGGGGCAAGCCGACCACGTCGTCATCGGCGAAGTGGTGCAGAAGGAAGAAGTACCGCGTGCCCGCCTCAAGGGCGCTGGCCTGCCGGTGCCGGAGGACGGCCCGGAGTTCTTGACCCGCGAGCTGGTCAAGGTGGGTAACCGCGACCTTAACGGCAGCGACTTCACTTGGGTGGTCGGCGACTGGCTGGTCGACGAGCAACGCCCGGCCGACCTGATTGCCCTGGAGCGCCGAGAGTGGGGCAACTTCTATGGCTACCTGGTCAGCGTCAAGGAAGAAGGCCGCGTGGTTGCCCAAGGCCCGGCGGCCTGGAACGAATTGCAGGCGCGATTGAAGCGTGCCAACCAGCTCAACAGCGAACTGCAAACCCTCGAAAAGAAGGACATCGGTGCCATCAACCATGGCCTTGAGCGCCTGCGCCTGCACGGTCGCAAGCTGGAACTGGACGGCAAGCTGGACGCCGCTGCCCAGGCCGACATGGACGCCGAACGCGCTGAGCTGAACAGCCGCTACAAGGCCATCGAGGAGCGCCTGTTGGGCCTGCACCAGGCCTTCGCCCGCGACAGCCTGGTAGCGCGTGACGGCAATGGCCGTGAAGTGGAAATCAACCTGAGCAAGGTGGTGCACGCCATCCAGCCGAACGGCATGTCCGGCCTGAGCAAGATGGGCACCTACTTCGCCAAGGTCTGGGAGTTCCTCAGCGACGACCCGCGTGAAGCCAACACCGAGGGTGGGATCTTCCCGGCCATCTTCGGTACCGTGATGATGACCCTGATCATGGCCGTGATCGTCACGCCGTTCGGCGTGCTGGCTGCGGTCTACCTGCGTGAGTACGCCAGGCAAGGCCCGGTGACCCGCCTGATCCGTATTGCGGTGAACAACCTGGCCGGCGTACCGGCGATCGTTTACGGCGTATTCGGCCTGGGCTTCTTCGTCTACGTGCTGGGTGGCTCGATCGACCGCCTGTTCTTCCCCGAAGCGCTGCCGGCACCGACCCTGGGTACCCCGGGGTTGCTGTGGGCTTCGCTGACCTTGGCGCTGCTGGCCGTGCCGGTGGTGATCGTGGCCACCGAGGAAGGCCTGGCGCGCATTCCGCGTACGGTGCGCGAAGGCTCCCTGGCCCTGGGGGCGACCAAGGCCGAAACCCTGTGGAAGATCGTCCTGCCGATGGCCAGCCCGGCCATGATGACCGGCATGATTCTCGCCGTGGCCCGCGCCGCCGGTGAAGTGGCGCCGCTGATGCTGGTAGGTGTGGTGAAGCTGGCGCCCTCGCTGCCGCTGGACGGCAACTACCCGTACCTGCACCTGGACCAGAAGATCATGCACCTGGGCTTCCACATCTATGACGTCGGTTTCCAGAGCCCGAACGTCGAGGCCGCGCGGCCGCTGGTGTACGCCACCGCGTTGCTGCTGGTGCTGGTGATCGCCACCCTCAACCTGTCGGCGGTGTGGATCCGTAACCACCTGCGCGAGAAGTACAAGGCGCTCGACAGCTGAGCCTGATCTGCAAGCGTGCCGCCTGCCTGCCGGGCGGCCCTTTGAAACGAATTGATAGCGTATGGAGTTGACCATGCAGCATGAATCCCATACCCACGGCATCGACATGTCTGCCCTGGGTCGCGACAAGCAGAGCCTGCGCCTGGCCGAGGAAACCGTGGCCATCGAAGTGCCGGGCCTGAGCCTGTTCTACGGCGACAAACAAGCCCTGTTCGACGTGCAGATGAACATCCCCAAGCAGCGCGTGACCGCCTTCATCGGCCCGTCCGGCTGCGGCAAGTCGACCTTGCTGCGCACTTTCAACCGCATGAACGACCTGGTCGACGGCTGCCGTGTGGAGGGCGCCATCAACCTGTATGGCAACAATATCTACCGCAAGGGCGAAGACGTGGCCGAGCTGCGTCGCCGGGTGGGCATGGTGTTCCAGAAGCCCAACCCTTTCCCCAAGACCATCTACGAGAACGTGGTCTATGGCCTGCGCATCCAGGGCATCAACAAGAAGCGCGTGCTCGATGAAGCCGTGGAGTGGGCGCTGAGGGGCGCGGCCCTGTGGGACGAGGTCAAGGACCGCCTGCATGAGTCTGCCCTGGGCCTGTCCGGCGGCCAGCAGCAGCGTCTGGTGATTGCCCGTACCATCGCGGTCGAGCCTGAAGTGCTGCTGCTGGACGAACCCTGCTCGGCACTGGACCCGATCTCGACGCTGAAGGTCGAAGAGCTGATCTACGAACTGAAATCCAAGTACACCATCGTTATCGTGACCCACAACATGCAACAGGCGGCCCGTGTTTCGGACTACACCGCGTTCATGTACATGGGCAAACTGGTCGAATTCGGGGATACCGACACCCTGTTCACCAACCCGGCTAAGAAGCAGACCGAAGACTACATCACCGGTCGTTACGGCTAAGCGCTGCGCGTGATGAGCACCTGGCCCCTGTAGGAGCGGGTTTACCCGCGAAGCAGACGCCTAGGTGCCTGGCACCGGCTTCGCCGGTGCTCGCGGGTAATCCCGCCCCTACACGGACGCGCTACCAAAGGACAAAACGATGATCAACAAAGAAAGCCTGACGCACCATATTTCACAGCAGTTCAACGCCGAGCTGGAAGAGGTGCGCAGCCACCTGCTGGCCATGGGCGGCCTGGTTGAAAAGCAGGTGAACGATGCCGTTACCGCGCTGATCGAGGCCGACTCGGGCCTGGCCCAGCAGGTGCGGGAAGTCGATGAGCAGATCAACCAGATGGAGCGCAACATCGACGAGGAATGCCTGCGCATCCTCGCCCGCCGCCAGCCTGCGGCCTCCGACCTGCGCCTGATCATCAGCATCTCCAAGTCGGTGATCGACCTCGAGCGTATTGGCGACGAATCGACCAAGATCGCCCGCCGCGCCATCCAGTTGTGCGAGGAGGGCGAGTCGCCGCGTGGCTACGTCGAAGTGCGGCACATCGGTGATCAGGTGCGCAACATGGTGCGCGATGCCCTTGATGCCTTCGCACGCTTCGACGCCGACCTTGCGCTGGCGGTGGCTCAGTACGACAAGACCATCGACCGCGAGTACAAGACGGCGCTGCGCGAACTGGTCACTTACATGATGGAAGACCCGCGTTCGATCTCGCGTGTGCTCAGCGTAATCTGGGTGCTGCGTTCGCTGGAGCGGATCGGCGACCACGCGCGCAACATCTCGGAGCTGGTGATCTACCTGGTGCGCGGTACCGATGTCCGTCATATGGGCCTCAAGCGCATGAAGGCCGAAGTCGAAGGCACCGCGGGTGACGCGGCCGAAAACGCTAATGTTCCGGCGAAACCTGACGATAAATAAGATTGCTCGCGAGCATCGACGCCCGGCCTGTGCCGGGCGTTTTCGTTGGTGGCAGAGCAATCAGCAGGCACCCGCGAACGATGCGAAGAAGTCCCGGCGTGACCCTAGAGTTGGCAAGTGGCCACCATTGCGCGGTAGGCTAGTCGGGTTCAAGAGGAGTTTCGATGAGTAAAGTCAATGTGCTGGTCGTGGACGACGCGCCGTTCATTCGTGACCTGGTAAGGAAGTGCCTGCGCAATGCCTTCCCGGGCATGGTCATCGAAGACGCGGTCAACGGTCGCAAGGCCATGGCCATGCTGGGCAAGGAGCGGTTCGACCTGGTGCTGTGCGACTGGGAGATGCCGGAGATGTCCGGCCTGGAATTGCTGACCTGGTGCCGTCAGCAGCCCGAGATGAAGGACATGCAGTTCATCATGGTGACCAGCCGTGGTGACAAGGAGAACGTGATCCAGGCCATCCAGGCCGGCGTCTCCGACTTCGTCGGCAAGCCCTTCACCAACGAACAACTGCTGACCAAGGTCAAGAAAGCCCTGACCAAGATCGGCAAGCTGGAAAGCCTGGTAGCCGGTGCACCGGCACGGGTGAATTCGGCATTCGCCAACGACTCGCTGAGTGCGCTGACCGGCGGCAAACCTGAAACGGCCAAGGTCTCGGCGCCTGCTGCTGCACCGTCCAAGCCATTGATCAATGCACCCAAGCCGCAGACTGCGGCGGTTGCGGCCCAGGCCGGGCGTGGGCAGGGCCAGTTGCGCCTGTCCAGTGGTACCCAGCCCTGCGTGATCAAGGCGTTGAGCCTCAAGGAAGCGTTGCTGGTGGTGCGACGCAGTGCAGCGCTGCCACAGGTGCTTGAGGGCGCTGTGCTCGACCTGGAGCAGGGTGAGAACGCCGAAGTGGCACGCCTGAACGGCTACCTGCACGCCATCGCCGCGCTGGAGCCCAAGCCCGAAAGTGACTGGCTGCAGCTGACCTTCAAGTTCGTCGACCAGGATGCGCAGAAGCTCGACTACCTGTCGCGCCTGATTGCGCGTGGTACCCAGCAGAAGCACTTCACCCCCGGCGCCTGATGAGCCCACCGTTCTGTTGTAGGAGCGGCCTTGTGTCGCGAAAGGGCCGCAGAGCGGCCCCAGGATATCGGTGTTAAAGCACGTATCGAGGGGCTGCTGCGCAGCCCTTTCGCGACACAAGGCCGCTCCTACAGGTCGTTCCGACCAACTGCAATACTGCCCGCCAATCCCGCTGCTAGTCTTCGACAGACCATAACTGTCAAATAGCCACCATCATGCCCGCCGCCGCCCGCTTGCTGCTTTTGTGTGCCTTGCTTTCGGCCTCGGCGTCGAGCATGGGCATGACTATCTACAAGACCGTCGACAATAACGGCGTGGTCTCGTACTCCGATCGCTACAGCCCGGGGGCAAAAACCTTCGAACTCAGTGAGCCGATCCTCGATCGCGTCGATGGCAAGGTGCGCCTGCAGGCCGAAACCTTCCCTGGCGGTGTGCGCTTCATGGTGCGTAACGACTTGTACGTGCCGATGCAGGTTGAACTGCGCATCGACAAGCTGAGCAATGCCTTCGGTGGCAATCAGCCGCGCAATATCCGTACCGTGGTAGGGCCGCGTTCGAGCAAGGTGCTGAGCTCCGTGTTGGCTGCGCCCGGCGGCAAGTTGCTATACGCCACCAGCTTCCAGTACGCCATGGGCGACCCCGGCCAGCACTCATTGGCCTATCGCTATCCGTTTCCCTGGAAGGGCGGGCCATTTCGCCTGACCCAAGGACCCAACGGCCGCTTCAGCCACTTCGGCCCCAGGAGCCGCTATGCGATGGACATCGCCATGCCAGAGGGCACGCCGATCATTGCTGCGCGGGGCGGGATGGTGGTGAAGGTCGAGAATGGCCAGAGTGGTCGGGGCACCAACCCAGGGGGCAATTTCGTGCGGATCCTGCACCCTGACGGCACCATGGGTGTGTACCTGCACCTGATGCGTGGTTCGGTGGTGGTGCGCGAAGGGCAGCAGGTGGTGGTCGGGCAGGCCCTGGCCAAGTCGGGTAATACGGGTAACAGCACCGGGCCCCACCTGCATTTTGTGGTGCAGCGCAATGTGGGGCTGGCGCTGGAGTCGATACCGTTCCAGTTCGACCGGCCGCTTGGCGGGTTGCCGGACTTCACCGCCGGCAACCCATAGGGTCAGTCGAGCTTGAGCACCTTGGCCAGGACGATCTTCGGCCCTTTCATCTTCTTGATGATGATGCGCAGGCCCTCGACTTCCAGCACTTCCTCTTCCTCAGGCACGCGCTTGAGGGTCTCGTAGACCAGGCCGGCGAGGGTTTCTGCCTCGATGTGGTCGAGGTCGACACCGAGCAGGCGCTCGACCTTGAACAGCGGAGTATCCCCCCGCACCAGCAGCTTGCCCGGCTGGTAGGCGAGAATGCCGCGTTCGGTCTTGCGGTGTTCGTCCTGGATGTCACCCACCAGCACTTCGAGCACGTCTTCCATGGTCAGGTAGCCGATAACCTTGCCGTCGGCTTCCTCCACCAGCACGAAGTGTGCGCCGCCCTTGCGGAACTGCTCCAGCAGCTGAGACAGCGGCATGTGCCGCGATACGCGCTCCAGCGGGCGGGCAAGGTCGTCCAGGTCGATGGTCTCGGGCAGGTGTTCGAGCTCGGCCAGCTCCAGCAGCAAGTCCTTGATGTGCAGCAGGCCGGTGAATTCCTCGCGCTCGGCGTCATACACCGGATAGCGGCTGAACTTGTGCCGGCGTACCAGCGCCAGGATCTCCTTGAGCGGCGCATGGGCGTCGATGCTGACCATGTCCTCACGTGAGTTGGCCCAGTCCACCACCTCCAGCTCGCCCATTTCCACGGCCGAGGCGAGCACGCGCATGCCCTGGTCGCTCGGGTCCTGGCCACGGCTGGAGTGCAGGATCAGCTTGAGCTCTTCGCGGCTGTAGTGGTGCTCATGGTGCGGGCCGGGCTCACCCTGGCCGGCAATGCGCAAGATGGTGTTGGCGCTGGCGTTGAGCAGGTAGATGGCCGGGTACATGGTCCAGTAGAACAGGTACAGCGGCACTGCGGTCCACAGCGACAGCAGCTCGGGCTTGCGGATTGCCCACGACTTGGGCGCCAGTTCGCCGACCACGATGTGCAGGTACGAAATGACGAAGAAGGCCACAAAGAAGGACACCGCCTTGACCAGTTCGGCGCTTTCCACGCCCAGGTAGGCCAGCAGCGGTTCGAGCAGGTGGGCGAAGGCCGGTTCACCGACCCAGCCCAGGCCCAGCGAGGCGAGGGTGATGCCCAGCTGGCATGCCGAGAGGTAGGCGTCGAGCTGGTTGTGCACTTTACGCAGGATGCTGCCACGCCAGCCATGCAGTTCGGCGATGGACTCTACGCGGGTGGCACGCAGCTTGACCATGGCGAACTCGGCGGCAACGAAGAAGCCGTTGAGCAGCACCAGCAGGAAGGCAAAGATGATCATGCCGAAATCGGCGAATAACGAGGTGAGGCTGATACCAGGGGAAGGGTCCATGATGGAGTTTTTACGGGGTCCGTCTTTGAGAAAGAGAAAAAAAGTGCCAGCTCTTGCTGGCACAGGGGATCCAATGTAGCGGCTGGGGCCACAAAAGCAAAGGGTGCTGCTGCTTTGGGGCCGCTTTGCGGCCCTTTCGCGACACAAGGCCGCTCCTACAGGAACACGCGATCCCTTGTAGGAGCGGCCTTGTGTCGCGAAAGGGCTGCAAAGCAGCCCCCGGTGCCTCAGGCCTTGCCGTTGGCCAATTGTGCCGGAGCAAAGTGACAGGTGAAGGTGCTGCCATGCCCTGGCACGCTGCTGATTTCCAGCTTGCCGCGGTGGCGCATGAGCACGTGCTTGACGATCGCCAGGCCCAGCCCGGTGCCGCCGGTATTCGAAGCGCGGCTGGAGTCGACCCGGTAGAAGCGTTCGGTCAGCCGTGGCAGGTGCTTGGCGTCGATACCGACCCCGGAGTCCTGTACCGACAGATGCGCGCCGTGTTCGTCGCCCCACCAGCGGATGCGGATGTTGCCTTCATCCTGGGTGTACTTCACCGCGTTGAACACCAGGTTGGAGAAGGCGCTGCGCAGTTCCGACTCGCTCCCTTTCAGGCGCAGGTCCGGCGCGGCTTCCAGGGTGATTTTCTGGTTGCGCGGCCCGGACAGTGCCTGGGCGTCGTTCTTGATCGCGGTGAGCAGGGCATCGACCGCTACTGGCTGGTTGTCCGACGGGTAGTCGGTGGCTTCCAGCTTGGCCAGCAGCAGCAGGTCGTTGAGCAAGGTCTGCATGCGCGAGCCTTGCTGGGTCATCTGCTGCAGTGCCCGGGCCCAGCGCGGGTTCACGTCCTCGACGTTATCCAGCAGGGTTTCCAGGTAGCCGGTAATGACCGTCAGCGGCGTACGCAGCTCGTGGGAGACGTTGGCGACGAAGTCCTTGCGCATCTGCTCGAGTTGGTGGATGCGGGTCACATCGCGCACCAGCATCAGGTGCTCGTTGTTGCCGTAGCGGGTGATGTGCAGCTGCACTCGCAGGCGGTCGTTGATCGGCGAGGGGATTTCCAGCGGTTCGACGTAGTTCTCCGCCTCGAAATACTCCTTGAAGCGTGGGTGGCGCACCAGGTTGGTCACCGGCTGGCCGCCGTCCTGTGGGGTCTTGAAGCCCAGCAGCGTCTCTGCGGCGCGGTTCCACCACTCCAGGTTGCCGTCGCTGTCGAGCATGATCACCGCGTCTCGCAGCGCCGCAGTGGACTCCTGCACCCGGTCGATCACTGCCTGCAGGCGCCCGCGCACGCGCTGGTCGCGGCGTTGCAGGTGGTAGATGCTGTCGAACACCTCGCCCCACAGGCCGTAGCCGTCGGGTGGTGCTTCATCGGGTTGGTGGTTGCGCAGCCAGTCA
Source organism: Pseudomonas sp. URMO17WK12:I7 (assembly GCF_003269045.1). Taxonomy (NCBI): domain Bacteria; kingdom Pseudomonadati; phylum Pseudomonadota; class Gammaproteobacteria; order Pseudomonadales; family Pseudomonadaceae; genus Pseudomonas; species Pseudomonas sp. URMO17WK12:I7. The sequence continues at coordinate 202,877 of NZ_QLTL01000005.1, forward strand.
TGCAGGCGCAACAGCTGCTTGAGGGTCCAACCCAGGTAGAGCGCCAGACCGATGGCCAGGCTCCAGCCGTAATAGCCGCTGACCAGGCCGCCGATCAGGCAGACGGTGATCAGCAGCAACAGGTGGCGAATCAGGGTCGCGTGCCAGTTCTGGTTCAATTGACGGTCCTTGTACAACGACGTGCAGCTTGGCGCTTGGCTCGATCAGCTCTTGGTCGAGAAGCGGTAGCCAGTGCCCCGGACGGTTTGTACCAGATTTTCGTAGGCTTCACCCAGTGCCTTGCGCAGGCGACGGATGTGCACGTCGACGGTGCGCTCCTCGACATACACGTTGCCGCCCCATACCTGGTCAAGCAGCTGGCCGCGGGTGTAGGCGCGCTCCTGGTGAGTCATGAAGAACTGCAGCAGGCGGTATTCGGTGGGGCCCATCTCGGCCGGCTTGCCGTCGATGGTCACGCGGTGGCTGATCGGGTCGAGGAGCAGGCCGCCGACTTCGATTGGTGCTTCGCTGTCGCTCGGGCCAGTGCGACGCAGCACGGCCTTCAGGCGGGCTACCAGCTCGCGTGGCGAGAACGGCTTGGTGATGTAGTCGTCGGCGCCGACTTCCAGGCCCTGTATCTTGTTGTCCTCTTCGCCTTTGGCGGTGAGCATGATGATCGGAATGTCGCCGGTCAGCTCGTCGCGCTTGAGGCGGCGTGCCAGCTCGATGCCAGAGGTGCCGGGCAGCATCCAGTCGAGCAGGATCAGGTCCGGTTTGCGGTCGACGATGATCGCGTGGGCCTGCTGGGAGTTCTCCGCTTCCAGGCAGTCATAGCCGGCCATTTCCAATGCAACGGCGATCATCTCGCGAATAGGCGCTTCGTCGTCGACGATCAGAATGTTTCTGCCAACCATGCTTAAAACCTCTCCCAGGAATCGTGTCTTGGCCCGCATTAGATAACGGAATTATTGCAGCTGTGTGACAGGGCGTTGGCCGTTCTGGCGACATTCCATGACTGGGCTAGGCTTCACAGGGCCGCTGCGGCGGTAAACAGAATGCAATCCACCCCCGAATTCATGGTGATTCCAATGACACGACATACGCTGAGCTGGATGGCCCTTTTCGCTGCACTGGCACTGCCGGGGGTGGCGTCCGCCCACCATGCCATGGAGAAAGACGGCATGTGGGTCGATCATGCCGGGATGACGTTGTACACCTTCGACAAGGACGCCAACGGCAAGTCGATGTGCAACGGCGATTGTGCGACGAACTGGCCTCCACTGATGGTCAAGGACGGTGAGAAGGCCGAAGGCAAGTGGACGCAGATCAAGCGTGACGACGGCAAGATGCAGTGGGCCTATGACGGCAAGCCGCTGTACACCTTCGTCAAGGACAAGAAGGCCGGGGACATGACCGGTGACGGCATGAAGGACGTCTGGCACGTCGCCAAGCCGTAAAGGCGGACACTTGACCCTGTGGGAGCGGGTTCACCCGCCAATGCTGCGGTGGAGCCACCATCGCATTCGCGGGTGAACCCGCTCCCACAGGGGGAGGCAAGGGTCAGCGCAAGGCGTAATCCAGCACCACCCCGATGAACACCAGCATCCCCGCCCAGTGATTGTGCAGAAACGCCTTGAAGCATGACTCGCGGTCCAGCTTGCGCGTCGACCAGTATTCCCAGGCAAAGCACGCCGCAGCCCCCAGCAAGCCCAGGTGGAACCAGCCACCCAGCTCGAAACGGCTGCCCGCCAGCAGCAGGCAGCCCAACGACAACAGCTGCAAGGTCAGGATGATCGTCCGGTCCGCCTCGCCAAACAGGATCGCAGTGGACTTCACGCCGATCTTCAGGTCGTCATCGCGGTCGACCATGGCGTAGTAGGTGTCGTAACCCACCGTCCACAACAGGTTGGCGATGTACAGCAGCCAGGCACTGGCCGGCAGCTCGCCGCCGGCAGCGGTAAAGGCCATGGGGATGCCCCAGGAATACGCAGCCCCCAGCACGACCTGCGGGTAATAGGTATAGCGCTTCATGAACGGGTAGCAGGACGCCAGTGCCACCGCGCCGAACGATAGCCACACGGTCTGGCTATTGGTGCACAGCACCAGCAGGAAGCTCACCCCGACCAGGATGGCGAACAACGCCAGCGCCTCGCGCGACTTGACCCGACCACTGGCAAGCGGGCGGTCCGCGGTGCGTTTGACGTGGCCATCGACCTTGCGGTCGGCGAAGTCGTTGATGCAGCAGCCGGCGGCGCGCATCAGCACCACGCCCAGGCCGAAGATAAGCACGTTGGCCAGGGTTGGCGAGCCTTGCCCGGCGACCCACACCGCTGTCAGGGTGGGCCACAGCAGCAGATAGATACCGATCGGCCGGTCCATGCGGCTGAGCTGGACGAAGTCCCAGGCCCGCGGGTGCAAGCGGTTGAGTGACTTGAGCAGTTGCAGGTACATCAGCGGTTCTCCTCCTTGGCCGCTTGCCACAGTGTAGGCAGGAACACCTCGGCCACCAGCAGGTCGAGGCCGTCACGCGCGAAGCGCGAGCGGCGCCCCCACAGGCCGTCGCGTGCGGCATCGGCCGGCAGCCAGGCTTGTGGATAACGGCACACTTCGATCGGGTGGCGGATGAATGCCTGGTCGCAGAACAGCAACTCGCCCAGCGAACGGCTACCGAGGGTTTCCAGGTCCAGGCCACCACGTTCCAGGGCGCTGCGGCTGGCCACACTACGGGCGAACACCCAAGGCTCGCCATGCCCACGCAGGTACACCTCCCGCACCCAGCCTTCGGCGCCCTGGGCGATGTCCAGGGCCAGGCACTCGTCTTCGCGCAGCGGTTGCCAGCCTTCGAACAGGGGAGTGACACTGAAGTGGTCCTGGGACAGCTGTGTAAGGCGGCGAGTCAGGGAGCCTTCGTCGAACAGCCAGTCCAGGGTTGGCTGGTCGGTTTCAGAGGCCAGCTGTGAATACGGCAGCCACGCGACAGCGGCTGCTTGCGGGGATTCGTACGACACGTCGGTATGCTTGATTACAGCCAGAGAGGCGGCGAGCTTAGCATGATTGCCCTGACTGCTTGCATAATGCCGGGCTACAACAAAGCCTGAGCGACACCGAGGAAGAAGACCAGATGAAAAAGTGGCAGTGTATTGTCTGTGGCCTGATCTATGACGAAGCCGAAGGTTGGCCGGACGACGGCATCCCGCCCGGTACCCGCTGGGAAGACGTGCCGGCAGACTGGTTGTGCCCTGACTGCGGTGTGGGCAAGAGCGACTTCGAAATGATCTCCATCGGCTGAGCGAGGAAAGCACGACATGACGTCCCCCGTGGTCATCATCGGTACCGGCCTGGCCGGCTACAACCTGGCACGTGAATTTCGCAAGCTCGATGGCGACACGCCGCTGCTGCTGATTACTGCCGACGATGGTCGTGCCTATTCCAAACCGATGCTTTCCACCGGCTTTGCCAAGCACAAGGACGCCGACGGCCTGTGCATGGCCGAGCCTGGCACCATGGCCGAGCAGCTCAAGGCCGAGGTCCGCACCCATACCCGTGTCAGTGGCATCGACCCGGGCCACAAGCGCCTGTGGATCGGTGAAGAGGCGATCGAGTATCGCGACCTGGTGCTGGCATGGGGTGCACAGACCGTGCAGGTGCCGATCGAAGGTGAGGGTGCCGGGCGGGTCTTCCCGATCAACGACCTGGAAGACTATGCGCGCTTCCGTGCCGCTGCCGCAGGCAAGCAACGTGTGCTGATTCTCGGTGCCGGCCTGATCGGTTGCGAGTTTGCCAACGACATGAGCCTGGGTGGCTTCCAGGTCGACGTGGTGGCGCCTTGCGAGCAGGTCATGCCGACCCTGTTGCATCCGGCTGCCGCCAATGCCGTGCAGGCTGGCCTGCAAGGCCTTGGGGTGCGTTTCCACCTGGGGCCGGTGCTGAACCGCCTGGAGCAGGCAGGCGAAGGGCTGGAAGCGCACCTTTCCGATGGCCAGGTGATCGGCTGCGACCTGGTGGTTTCAGCCATCGGCCTGCGCCCGCGGACCGACCTGGCGGCAGCAGCAGGGCTGCTGACCAACCGCGGTGTGGTGGTGGACCGCCAACTGCGCACCTCGCACAGCAACATCTTCGCGCTTGGCGACTGCGCCGAAGTCGACGGCATCAACCTGCTCTATGTGATGCCATTGATGGCCTGTGCCCGTGCCTTGGCGCAGACCCTGGCCGGTAATCCGACCCAGGTCAGCTACGGGCCGATGCCGATTACCGTCAAGACCCCGGCATGCCCGCTGGTGGTGTCACCGCCGCCAGCAGGCTGCGAAGGCAGCTGGCAGGTAGAAGGGCAGGGTAGCGACCTGAAAGTGCTCTGCCACGCCACCGACGGCCAGTTGCTCGGCTATGCCCTGACCGGCAGTGCGGTCATGGAAAAACTGGCGTTGAATCGGCAGTTACCCGCCCTGATGGCGTGAATAGCGGGCGTTCTGTCGGATTTATCCTGTTGTTGCCAACACAATGGCCGCCCAGATACTGGCGCGGCCTCGGTGGGCGTGCCATTCTCACTTCCGTCTGCCGCAGATTAGAGCCTGCGGTGCCTTGAACGCTGCTTCAATGGCAGCACGGCATAACAACAAAAAATCCCGTCAAAGAGGCTTCACTATGCGTAAACCAGAACTCGCCGCTGTCATCGCCGAAAAGGCCGATCTGACCAAGGAAAAAGCCAACCAGGTGCTGAACGCCATTCTCGACAGTATCACCGGTGCCTTGGACAAAGACACGGTCACCCTGGTCGGTTTCGGCACCTTTGAAAAACGTCATCGTGGTGCCCGCACCGGCAAGAATCCGCAAACCGGCCAACCGGTGAAGATCAAGGCCAGCAACACCGTTGCCTTCAAGCCAGGCAAGAACCTGCGCGACAGCGTCAACGTGCCCGCCAAGCCAGCCAAGAAAAAGTGATCCACTGCTGACCCCCAGTGTCATCCCAGCGGGCGCCCCAGGGCGCCCGTTATGCATTCTGGAGGGTAATTGTTGCGAACTTGCGTATTTTGTTCAGGAAAAGGATAAACTGCGCGCTTCAGTCATTTTTCATTCGAGGCGCGTTGATGAAGTTTCGCTTTCTTCTTTGGGCCATGGGGCTGCTGATGGCCAGGGCCAGCCGCAACAACCCGGCATTCCAGCAGCAACTCAAGGACAAGGACTTGGTGTTCCAGATGCAGACGCTGGATGGCAAGGTGGCGCGGCACTTCATCGTTAGTGGTGAACGCATCAGCAGCAAAGGCGGCAGCCATCCGCAGCCGGCCTTCGCCATCGCTTTCAAGGACGCAGCTTACGGCTTTGCCACGATGCAGGCGGGTAACAAGCAGCTGGCGTTCATGCAGGGCATTCAGGACAAGAACATCCAGATCAAGGGCAATCCGGCGCTGGTGATGTGGTTCCAGGGGCTCATGAAATACCTGAAGCCGAAGAAGAAAGGCTGAAATCGCTGGGCGCGCTTTGCGCCCCTTTCGCGACAGAAGGCCGCTCCTACAGGGGATCGCATACGTCTGCAGGAGCGGCCTCGCCGGGGCGCCGGACCGGTCGGAAAGGGCTGCAGAGCAGCCCCAATGGGCTCAATGGGGGGCGTTGAGCTGCGAAGCCAGATCCCGCAGCAAGGCCTCGGCCTCGAGCACTTTGTTCACCACATCCTCTGCCTTGTCCCGGGTGATCCCCACGCGTTCCAACAGCTCATCGGGAATCTGCTCCTGTGGCCCCGAGCCGATGCCGCGCGAGCGCAGCAGGCGGGTCGCCAGGCACACCAGGTTGGGGTAGGCCGAAAACTCGCCGTCATACGCCGGATCATGCTGGAAGCGCAGCGCGGTCGACAGCTCTTCGGGCATATCCCACAGCTTCATCAGCCAGGCGCCGATCTGCTCGCGGCTGATACCCAGCAGGTGCTGTTCGACGTAGGTGTGGCACAGGTGCGGGTTGACCTCCAGATGACGGCAGATCAGCGAGAAGTGCGGCGGAAACACGTGTGCCAACAGCAGGTAGCCGAAGTTGTGCAGCAGCCCTGCCAGGTAGGTCAGGCCGGCCTCCGGGCGTTCGGCACGAGGCATCGCGCGGGTCAGGCCTTCGATGATGGCGGCGGTGTAGATCGACTGTTGCCAGTACGGCGTGGCCTGCTGCGGATGGTCCTTGGGCAGGCTCAAGGTCTTGCCCAGCGCCAGGCCCAGGGCCAGGTTGATCACCAGATCGAAGCCCAGTACACGGACGATTGCGTCCTCCACCGAACGGATCTTGCCGGGTGAGGCGTAGTAGGGCGATGCGGCCCAGCTGACCACCTGGGCGGCCAGGGCAGGGTCGGTCTCGACCACGCCAGTGATGTCGTCGATGCTGGCGTTGGGGTCGACCCGCAGCTTGATGATCTTCTGCGCGGTGTCGGCCAGTGGCGGAATCTCGATGGTTTCTTCCAGGCGTTTCTGGATGCGCCGGGCCGTGAAAGCCTGAACCGCCTGGGTGATTTCCTTGGGGTCGTCATCCGGGCGATCGAGGTTGGGGCGGATGTCGCGCACGGGCTGGCCGAAACTGCCGGCGCTGGCCTTGGCGAGCATGCGCTTGAAGTCATCACGGTGCACCTTCAACAACAGGCCAGCTTCGCCGGACTGGATGAGCAGGTGTTCGGCTTCGAGCAGCTTGCCTTCGTACAGGCAGGGCGAGCTGGTCAGGGCCGGGATGGCCGGCAAAGCCTTGAGCTGGTGCTTGTCGAGCATCTGCTTGAGGCGTGGCAACGGCACCGCCTTGAGCTTGCGGCCGGTCAGCTCCTCGAGGCGGTTGAGGTCCAGTAGCTTGCTCTGCGGGAATAGCACCAGCAGGGCGCCGATTTCGTCATCGAGCAGGATCGCCTGCACCCGAGACGCGGCTGGTAGCTCTGGATGTTCCGCAACCTCTTCAAAGGCCACGCGCAGTTTTTCGAGCAACAGCCGGATGACAGACGGTGCGTGTGGGGTTGCGGTGTCCAGGGCAACTTCAGTCATGGTCTGTATCCACAGGTTCTTTTAAACGCGAAGTATAACCAGCCTGTTGGCAAAGCTGGATCCATTCTGGGACAGGTGTCACACCTGGCCATATTGCTGGCCGTGACGCAGCCAACGGTCGAGCAGTGGGCTGACATGGTCGGGCCAGCGTGCCAGTAGTGCCTGGGCAGCATCACGCACCGCCGGTAGCAGATCGGCGTCGCGCATCAGGTCGGCGACCTTGAACTGCAGCAGGCCAGTCTGGCGTGTGCCGAGCATTTCGCCGGGTCCGCGCAGTTCTAGGTCTTTCTCGGCAATGATGAAGCCATCGTTGGTTTCCCGCATGATTCCCAGGCGTTCCCGGCCAATCTGCGACAGTGGCGGGTGATACAGCAACACGCAATGGCTTGCCGCGCTGCCCCGGCCAACCCGGCCGCGCAGCTGGTGCAGCTGTGCCAGGCCCAGACGCTCGGGGTTCTCGATGATCATCAGGCTGGCATTGGGCACGTCCACGCCGACCTCGATCACCGTAGTGGCGACCAGCAGTTGCAGGTTGCCTTGCTTGAACTCGGCCATGACCTCGGCCTTTTCTGCAGGCTTCATGCGGCCGTGAATCAGGCCCACGCGCAGTTCGCCGAGTGCGCTGCCGAGCTCTTCGAAAGTGCTTTCGGCCGCTTGGCAGGTCAGCTCTTCGGATTCTTCGATCAGCGTGCACACCCAGTAAGCCTGGCGCCCTTCGGCGCAGGCTGCTCGGACCCGCTCGACCACTTCGAAGCGGCGGCTGTCGGCTACCAGCACGGTGTTCACCGGCGTGCGCCCAGGCGGCAGCTCGTCGAGCACCGAGGTGTCGAGGTCGGCGTAGGCGCTCATGGCCAGGGTGCGCGGGATCGGTGTAGCGGTCATGATCAGCTGGTGCGGGCACAGCTCGCCGGCCACGCCTTTCTTGCGCAGGGCAAGGCGTTGTTGCACACCGAAGCGGTGCTGTTCGTCGATGATCGCCAGGGCCAGGTGCTTGAAGCGGACTTCCTCCTGGAACAGCGCGTGGGTACCGACCACCATTGGCGCGCCACCGGCGATCTGCTCCAGGGCACTGGCGCGGGCCTTGCCCTTGAGCTTGCCGGCCAGCCAGGCGACTTCGATCCCCAGCGGCTCAAGCCAGCGCTTGAAGGTGATGTAGTGCTGTTCGGCAAGGATCTCGGTGGGCGCCATCAGCGCCACCTGGTAGCCCGCCTCCAGCGCCTGCAGTGCAGCGAGGGCGGCGACCACGGTCTTACCGGCGCCGACATCGCCCTGAACCAGGCGCATCATGGGCTCGTGCTGGCTCAGGTCATAGGCGATTTCGTTGGCCACGCGCTGCTGCGCCCCGGTCGGCTGGAAGCCCAGGTTTGCCAGGTATTGCGCCTGCAGGCGCTTGGCCTTCGGCAGTACCGGCGCGCGCAGGCTGCGCAGGCTCTCGCGCAGGCGTTGCTGCGACAGCTGGTGGGTCAGCAGCTCTTCGAAGGCCAGGCGGTGCTGGGCCCAGTGCTGACCCTCGGCGAGTTCGTCGAGATCGGCGTCGGCTGGCGGGTTGTGCAGGTAACGGATGGCATCGTCCAGCGGCGCCAGCTGGTAGTCGCGGGCCAATTCGTCGGGCAGCCAGTCCGGCAGACTGCGCGGGCCGAGCATGCCCAGGCTCTGCTGGCAGAGCAGGCGCAGGCGCTGTTGGGTGAGGCCTTCGGTGGACGGGTAGATCGGCGTCAGGGTCTGCTCGACCGGCGGTGCCGGCTCGTCGCCATTCAGCGCACGGTACTCCGGGTGGTAGATTTCCAGGCCCGAGGCACCGGGGCGGGCTTCGCCGTAGCAGCGCAGGTGGGTGCCACGCTTGAGGCCCTCCTTTTGCGCATTGCTGAAGTGGTAGAAGCGCAGGCTCAGCACGCCTGTGCCGTCACCCAGGCGTACCACCAGGCTGCGGCGCTTGCCCATGGTCACGTCGGCGCCGCTGACCACGCCTTCGATCACCGCGTCCTGGCCTGGGCGCAGCTGGCCGATCGGCACCACGCGAGTGCGGTCCTGGTAGCGCAGGGGCAGGTGGAACAGCACGTCCTGCAGGTTCTCCAGGCCGACCTTGGCGAGCTTCTCCGCCATGGCATCGCCTACGCCCTTGAGCGCCGTGACCGAGACCTTCGACAGCTCAGTCATGGATCAGGCCGGTTGTTCCACGGGCGGCTTGGCCACCGAGCAGAGACGGATCGAGTCGGCAAGGATCTCGATCGCCTTCGGCCGCGGGAAGCTGGCGCGCCAGGCGATGGCCACGGTACGGAACGGCGCTGGCGGGGTAAGTGGACGCACTTCGATGACCCCGGGCGCATAGTGATGGCTGTGCACGGCCGAGAGTGGAAGGATCGACACCCCCAGGCCCGAAGCGACCATATGGCGGATGGTTTCCAGCGAGCTGGACTCGACCGTGGTGTGCTTGGCGCCATCGCCACCTTTGTTCAGCGTCGGGCAAGCTTCCAGCACCTGATCGCGGAAGCAGTGACCCTCGCCGAGCAGCAGCAGGCTCTTGTCGTTGAGCATGGCAGTGTCGATGGTCTTTTTCGCCGTCCACGGGTGGTCGGCCGGCATTAATGCACAGAAGGGCTCGTCATACAGCGGCAGGGTCAGCACATCGGCTTCATTGAACGGCAGGGCGATGATCACCGCGTCCAGTTCGCCGTTGCGCAGCTTCTCGCGCAGCACGTGGGTGAAGTTTTCTTCGATGTACAGCGGCATCTGCGGTGCAACCCGATGCAGCTGTGGAATGAGGTGCGGGAAAAGGTATGGGCCGACAGTGTAGATGGCGCCGACCTTGAGCGGGGCGGTCAGCTGGTTCTTGCCGGCCTGAGCCAATTCGCGAATGCCTTGGGCCTGCTCCAGCACCTTCTGCGCCTGGGCAACAATGCTTTCGCCGACCGGGGTCAGGCGCACCGCGCTCTTGCTGCGCTCGAAGATCAGCACGCCCAGCTCGTCCTCAAGCTTCTTCACGCCGACCGACAGGGTCGGCTGGCTGACGTGGCAGCGCTCGGCAGCATGGCCGAAGTGCTGCTCCTGGGCGAGCGTGACGATGTAGCGTAATTCTGTGAGGGTCATAACGTGCGTCCATGAAGTTGCGGCCCCAGCATAGCGGCTGCAATCGATAGACGCACGTTATCAGACTTGCCGATTTGTGACAGAAACAAAAGTATCAGCGACGGTCCAGGGAGTAGACGAACGGTGCCACTACTTCGATTGTGCCATTGGTCAGCAACTCGGCTGGCGGCTTGGGTACCGTGCCTGCGCGGCGGATCATTTCCATGGTCGCCCGGTCCAGGGCCGCGCTGCCGGAGCCGCCTGCCATGGAGTAGGAAACCACCTTGCCTTCGGCATCGACCACGAAGCGCAAGCGGTTGATGCCTTGCAGGCCACGACGGCGCGCGTCCTCCGGGTAGCGCTTGTACTTCGCCAGATGGCGCAGCAGGTCGCTCTGCCAGGTTGGCAGCGCCTGGCTGTTGGCGGCGATGCTTGGCGCCGGTGCCGCCGACTTTTGCGGTGGCGTGTTGCTTGGCGGCGTGTCGGCTACCTGTTCCTTGGCCGGTGGCTCGTCTTTCGGCGGCTCAGGCTTCTTCTCAGGCTTCGGTGGCTGAGGCTTGGGCTTCGGCTTGGGCGGCTTGGCGATGGCGATCTTCGGTTTCGGCGCCTCGACCAGCTTTGGCAACGGCGGCTCTTCGACCGGTGCCGGTGGCTGTGGGGCGGCTTTCGGTGGTGGCGGCGGCGCGGGCTCGGGCAGCGGCGCCAGCTCGACCATCATGGCTGCCGGGGGCAGCTCGATGGCCTGGGGCACCGACCAGTTGAGGGTCAGCAGCACGGCGACCACGTGCACGCCCAGCACGATCGCCAGGCTGCCACCGTAGCGCGCCACGGTTGAGCGCGGTTTCGTCATTTCTTGGCTGCCGTCTCGAGACCTACCAGACCGACCTTGAGGTAGCCGGCCGCGCGCATGGTGTTCATCACTTCCATCAGGTCACCGTAATCCACGCCCTTGTCGGCCTGGAAGAAGATGGTGGTTTCTTTGTCACCCTTGGTCTTGGCGTCGAGCATCGGGCCAAGCTGTGCGGGGGCAGGTACCTGATCGTCGCCGACATACAGCTTCTGGTCGGCCTTGACGCTGACGAACACCGGTTTCTCGGGCCTCGGCGCCGGCTTGGCGGTCGAAGCCGGCAGGTCGACCTTGATGTCGACCGTGGCCAAGGGGGCTGCGACCATGAAGATGATCAGCAGCACCAGCATCACGTCGATGAACGGCGTAACGTTGATTTCGTGGTTTTCGGCGAGGTCATCGCCACCTTCGTTGAGATGCAGGCCCATGGCTTACCCCACTTTCACCATGTGCGGGGCGGCGCGCTCGCTGCCCTGGTGGTCCAGATCACGGCTGACCAGCAGCAGTACCTGGGCGGATGCGTCGGACACCTGTGCCTTGTAGCCCGCGATGGAGCGGGCGAAGACGTTGTAGATGACCACGGCCGGGATCGCTGCGACCAGACCCAGGGCGGTGGCCAGCAGGGCTTCGGCGATACCAGGGGCTACTACGGCCAGGTTGGTGGTCTGGGTCTTGGCGATGCCGATGAAGCTGTTCATGATGCCCCACACGGTACCGAACAGGCCTACGAACGGCGCAGTGGAGCCGATGGTGGCGAGCACGCCGGTGCCGTTGCTCATGGTGCGACCGCTGGCAGCTACCAGGCGCTCCAGGCGGAAGCTGACGCGTTCCTTGATGCCTTCCTTCTCGCGGGCGTTGGCCGACAGGCGCATTTCCTCGAGGGCGTCGTGGACCAGGGTGTGGGCCAGGGTGCCTTCTTTATTGGAAACATCGCTGGCTTCTTTCAGGCTGACCGACTTCTTCAGTGCGGCAATCTCGCCACGCAGGCGACGCTTGGCGCCCATCAGCTCGAAGCCCTTGGCGATCCAGATGGTCCAGGTGATGATCGAGGCGATGGCCAGGCCGATCATCACGATTTTGACGACGATATCGGCGTTCTTGTACATGCCCCACGGGGACAGGTCGTGCGCCATGCCCAGCGAGGTGTCTTCAACCAGTGCCTGAACGGCCGGGTCGGCGGCGGCAGGTGCATCGACCGGAGTCACGGCCTGGCCTTCGACACCAGCCGGTGCCGGGGTGGCCGGAGCGGCAGCAGCAGCCGGGGTGGCGGCGCTGGCGTTTGGCTCATCGGCCATGGCCAGCGGGGCCAGCACCAGGCTGAACATCAGCGCGGCGATGGCGCGCCAGGCGCGCGACGGGGTTGGCGAAGCGGAAGGTTGAGTACGTGTCATGCTGGCCGGACCTGATGAAGAAGAAAGTGAGCGTTCTCCAAGGCCTCGAGATAGGCCGAGAACAGATAGGGGTGCCATTATTGCAAGTAATTCTTGTTAACAAAAGTAATCTTGTTGCTTTTTTCACCTATGGTCTAGCCGCCTATCGTGTAATACGGATAGCCTGATCCTTTGGTCTAGGGAGTTTTGTGATGTCAGACCTTTCAGCAATTATCGTGGGATGTGGTGATGTAGGCGGCCGTTTGGCCCGCCAACTGCTGGCTAAAGGCTGGCAAGTTAGTGGCTTGCGCCGCTCGGTCGAGCAGTTGCCAGAGGGTGTCTCGCCTATCGCCGCGGATCTTTCCGATCCCGCCATCCCCCCGTCCTGGCCGCAGCGTTCGCCGGACTATCTGGTGTATTGCGTGGCCGCCAGCCAGCACGACGAGGCAGGCTATCAGGCGGCCTATGTCGACGGTTTGCGTCATGTGCTGGCTTGGCTGGCCGAGCGCGGCCAGCGCCCGCGGCGTTTGCTGTTCGTCTCCAGCAGCAGCGTGTTTGCGCAAAAGGATGGGGAATGGATCGACGAAACTGCCGCCACCGAGCCTGCAGGTTATTCCGGGAAGGTGATGCTGGAGGCCGAAGGGTTGGCGCTGGCAAGTGGCATTCCCGCCAGCGTGATTCGCCTGACCGGCATCTACGGCCCGGGACGCGAGTGGTTGTTGAGCCAGGTGCGCCAAGGCTACCGCGTGGCAGAAGAGCCGCCGCTCTATGGCAACCGGATTCATGCAGAAGATGCTGCGAGCCTGTTGGCGTACCTGCTGCAGGCTGACGCCGATGGCGTGGCGCTGGAGGATTGCTACATCGGCGTCGACGACGACCCAGCGCCGCTGGCCGATGTGGTGGCTTGGTTGCGCGCCTATATGGGCGTCACCGAGTGGTCCGATGAGCAGCGGGTGCGGCGTACCGGCAGCAAACGTTGCAGCAATGCCCGGGTGCGGGCGTTGGGCTGGGCGCCGCAGTATCCGAGCTACAAGGAAGGCTATGCGGCCATCCTGAAGGGCAAGCGCTGAAACCTACAGGCTTGGTGCGGTCTTCGTAGGAGCGGCCTTGCCGGGACGCCGGACCGGTCGGAAAGGGCCGCAAAGCGGCCCCCAAATTGATGCTTCAATGCAAATATCGCGGGGCTGCTGTGCAGCCCTTTCGCGACACAAGGCCGCTCCTACAAAGACCGCGCCCGGAATGGAGAGGAGCTTCAGTCCCGCTCCAGCACCCACTGCTGAGTACCGGCCGCCAGCTGCGGAATCTCGTCTGCCTGGGCAGTGTTGACCGCCTGGAAGATCGCCAGCTTGTCGCCATCCCGCTTGAAGATGAACGGTGCGCCGCGCTGGTTGCGCTCCAGCCATAGGCTGTCGTTGTTGCCACCCATGCTGGCGCAGTCGCCGGCCAGGCACAGGGCGAAACGGTCCGGGCCAGGCAGGCCGGTAACGCTGCCGGTATCGCTGAAGTGCACGGTGGCGCCTTTGCCCTGGCCTTCGATGATCTTCCAGTCGCCACCGAGGTAAGCCTGGTACAGCGCCTTCTCGAAGCTGCCGCCTAATGGCGCATTGCCGGGCTGCTTGGCGCGAACGAAGGTCTGCTCGGCACCGTTCTGGGCAGTGGCTTTCAATTCATCGCCATCGAGTTCGAGCTGTTCGGTCTGGCCACCTTCGAAGCTGGCCTGCCAGTGTTTCTGATTGGCGCTCAGCTGGCCGTCGGCAGCTTCGAAACCATTGCTGAAGCTGGCCTGCTGGTTGGCGACATCGAGCTTCCACTCGAAAACCGGGCCGTGCTCGTTCAGGGCCTGGCGCAGGCTGCCGCCTTTGCTGGCGGCCTTGATGGCGGCCTGGTTGATCCAGGTACCATTGAAATCTTCGGGTTTGTGGCTGGCGCAGCCGCCCAGAAGCAGGGCTGCCAGCGCGAGGGGCAGTGCTTGACGCATGACGGGATAACCTTGCAGAAGAGGGTGACGGGCAGGGCGCCCGTCACCAGGGGCATCATTCGATGACCAGGATGGCGTCCATTTCGACCTGGGCGCCTTTCGGCAGCGCAGCCACGCCGATGGCGGCACGGGCTGGGTATGGCTGTTCGAAGTAGCGGCCCATCACTTCGTTGACCTTGGCGAAGTGGCTCAGGTCGGTGAGGAAGATGTTCAGCTTGACGATGTCCTTGAACGAACCGCCAGCCGCTTCAGCTACGGCCTTGAGGTTCTCGAACACCTGTACGGTCTGGGCTTCGAAGCCTTCGACCAGCTCCATGGTCTTTGGGTCCAGTGGGATCTGCCCCGACATGTAGACGGTGTTGCCGGCCTTGATCGCCTGGGAGTAGGTGCCGATAGCGGCAGGGGCCTTGTCGCTGTTGATTACGGTCTTGCTCATGATGACTCCTTGCGGTTGGCGGACTACGTACGCATGCGGGTGATGCGGACCACGCCGGTCAAGGTACGCAGCTTCTTGATCACACGTGCCAGGTGCACACGATCGTGCACGCTGACCACCAGTTGGACCACGCTGATACGGCCGTCGCGTTCGTCCATGCTGATCTTCTCGATGTTGCCGTCGGCAGCGTTGACGCTGCTGGCCAGCAAGGCGATCAGGCCGCGCTGGTGTTCAAGCTCGACACGCAGCTCGACGTTGAATTCGCCAGCGATGTCCTTGGCCCAGGAGAGTTGTACGCACTTTTCCGGGTTGTGGCGGATTTCGCTGATGTTGCGGCAGTTTTCCAGGTGCACGACCATGCCCTTGCCCGCCGACAGGTGGCCGACGATCGGGTCGCCCGGGATTGGCGTACAGCACTTGGCGTAGCTCAGCACCAGGCCTTCGGTGCCGCGGATCGCCAGCGGGCCTTCCGGCGCCGGCAGCTGTTCGCCTTCGGCCGACAGCAGGCGACGGGCGACCACGTAGGCCATGCGGTTGCCCAGGCCAATGTCTTCGAGCAAGTCTTCGATGAGCTCCAGGCGGTACTCGGCAAGAATCGCCTGAATGCGCTCCTGAGGGATTTTCTCCAGGCTGCTGTCGAAGCCGGTCAGTACCTTGTTCAGCAGGCGCTCGCCGAGGCTGATCGACTCGGAGCGACGCTGCTGCTTGAGGGCGTGGCGAATGTGCGTACGCGCCTTGCCGGTGACCACGAAATTGAGCCAGGCCGGATTTGGCCGTGCGCCCGGTGCGCTGACGATTTCCACCGTCGAACCGCTTTGCAGCGGTTCTGACAGCGGCGCCAGGCGGCGGTTGATGCGGCAGGCGATGCAGCTGTTGCCAACGTCGGTGTGCACCGCGTAAGCGAAGTCGACGGCGGTGGAGCCTTTGGGCAGCTCCATGATCCGGCCTTTGGGTGTGAACACATAGACCTCGTCCGGGAACAGGTCGATCTTCACGCTTTCGATGAATTCCAGCGAGTTGCCAGCACGTTGCTGCAGTTCGAGGATGCCCTTGACCCACTGACGCGCCCGGGCATGGCTGCCCTTGGGTTGCTCGTCCTCGTTGGACTTGTACAGCCAGTGCGCGGCAATGCCGTTGTTGGCCATCTCTTCCATCTCGCGGGTGCGGATCTGGATTTCGATGGGCACGCCGTGCATGCCGAACAGCGTGGTGTGCAACGACTGGTAGCCGTTGGCCTTGGGAATCGCGATGTAATCCTTGAAGCGACCGGGCAGCGGCTTGTACAGGTTGTGCACGGCGCCGAGCACGCGGTAGCAGGTGTCGACCTTGTCGACGATGATGCGGAAGGCGTACACGTCCATGATCTCGTTGAAGGCGCGGCGTTTGCCACGCATCTTCTTGTAGATGCCATAGAGGTGTTTCTGCCGGCCGCTGACCTCGCCCTGGATGCCGTCCGCGGCCAGGCAGTTGGCCAGCGAGTGCTCGATCTTGGCGACGATCTCTTTACGGTTGCCGCGTGCGCTCTTCACCGCCCGATGGATCAGCGAGGACCGCATCGGGTGCATGGCCTTGAAGCCAAGGTCTTCGAACTCCACGCGCACCGTGTGCATACCCAGGCGGTTGGCGATGGGGGCGTAGATCTCAAGGGTTTCCTTGGCGATGCGCCGGCGTTTTTCGCCAGACAGCACTTCCAGGGTGCGCATGTTGTGCAGGCGGTCGGCCAGCTTGACCAGGATCACGCGGATATCGCGGGCCATGGCCATGGCCATCTTCTGGAAGTTTTCGGCCTGCGCTTCGGCCTTGGTCTCGAAGTTCATCTGGGTCAGCTTGCTGACCCCATCGACCAGTTCGGCCACGGTCTCGCCAAACTGCTGGCAGAGGGCTTCCTTGGCGATGCCGGTGTCTTCGATCACGTCGTGCAGCATGGCTGCCATCAGGCTTTGATGGTCCATGTGCATGTCGGCGAGGATGCTGGCCACGGCCAGCGGATGGGTCACGTAGGGCTCGCCGCTGCGGCGGCGCTGCCCGTCGTGAGCCTGTTCGGCGTAGAAATAGGCACGGCGAACCAGGTTGACCTGTTCGGGGCCCAGGTAGGTCGACAGCCGTTCGGCTAAGGCTTCTATGCCCGGCATGGTTTCACCTCTTGCCGAGGAAGAGGGCCTTGTGCCGCGCGACGTCGACAGGGCATCGATCAGACAGCCTCGTTGGACTCGTCCTCGAACGCGGCGAAGACCGGATCCTCGGTAACGATCTCTTCGGCGGCGATGAACTCAGGGGTAACGATACCTTCGGCGATTTCGCGCAGGGCGACCACGGTCGGCTTGTCGTTTTCCCATGCTACGCGCGGCTCTTTGCCGCCGGTAGCCAGCTGACGGGCGCGCTTGGTCGAGAGCATGACCAGCTCAAAACGGTTATCCACGTGTTCCAGGCAGTCTTCAACAGTTACGCGGGCCATGGTCTTCCTCAGTAGCAAATGCGGTGGGCGTGCAGCCCAATATGGGCAGGCGGACTCGATAGTTTAAAAAATCACCAGCCAATAGGGAAGCGCTGTTTTGCCGGGCGGTCGCCTTCGAGCCCTGTGTCGGCTTATTCGCGGACAAGCCCGCTCCCACAGGTATGATGCGTTGCTCACCAGCACCGCTCACCCTATGGGAGCGGGCCTGCCCGCGAAAGGGCCGGAACAGACACCCTCGATACTTGACTCCGACGATAACCTCAGAGCATTGCATCCCGCAACCGCGGCGTCAGTTCTTCGAACAACGTCTGCACCGACCGCAACGCCCGGCAGTCCGGCCGGGTCAGCAGCCACAACTGTGTATCGCATCCGGGCAACGGCCCGCTCAACGCATCCACTCCCGGCAAGGCATCGACCATATAGTCAGGCAGTGCCGCCACGCCCAGCCCGGTGCTCACCAGTTGGGCGATGGTCGACATGCCGCTGCACTGGTAGCGCGGGCTCAGCCCTGGATACTGCTGGTTGCGCCAGACCACGGTCGGGTGGTCCTGCATCGAGTCGTCCGGGGCGATCCACGGCACGCTGGTGGCCGACGCGTTCAAGCGCTCGCGCCATTGTGGCTGACCGCAGATCACATAGGAGGTGGAGCCCAGGCAACGCCCTACCAGATGCTCTGGCGGCGTGTTGGTCAGGCGCAAGGCGATGTCGGCATCGCGCCGGCTGAGGTTGGCAAAGGTGTTGGAGGTGCCCATTTCCAGCGACAACGCCGGGTAGTTGGGCATGAACGCGGCCAATGCCGGCAGCAGCAGGCTGTGCATCACTGCCTCGGTGCAGGTCAGGCGTACTGTGCCGCTGACCACCTGCTCACCGCTGGTCATGGCGATACGTGCGGCATCCAGCGCCTGCTCGGCGCGCTCGGCCTGCTCGGCCAGGGCCTGGGCCGTGTCGGTCGGCAGGTAACCCTTGCGGCTTTTCACGAACAGCGCGGTGCCTAGCGCCGACTCCAGCCGGCGAATCGAGCGGAACACGGTCGAAACGTCGACCTTGAGCAGTTCGGCGGCCTTGGCCAATGAGCGCCCGCGTTCCAGTGCCAGGACCAGGGAGAGGTCGGCGTGGGTAATTTGATATTGCATTGGTGCACGCTCTGCTTGCCGAATTGCCAATGTCTGTTGCGTGAGGGCCATTTTATAGTGAAACGGCCCCCGGTAATCAATGCGCCCGGTCGGGTAACCAATCCCCACGATGGGAAAGTGAAAAGAACAACAGCTGCAACCATCGTCGCCCGTGAGGCGCCAGCCGTATCCCCACATCGCCGCAGCAAATCATAGGATGTAAGCCATGACGTCGGTCACCCCGTGCGCCAGTACTTCCAGCGAGATGAATGACTTCCTTCAGGCCCATCCGGATACGCAGTACGTCGACCTGCTGATTTCCGACATGAACGGCGTGGTACGCGGCAAGCGCATCGAGCGCGCCAGCCTGCACAAGGTGTACGAGAAGGGTATCAACCTGCCAGCCTCGTTGTTCGCCCTCGACATCAATGGCTCGACCGTGGAAAGCACCGGCCTGGGCCTGGACATCGGCGACGCTGACCGTATCTGTTTCCCGATTGCCGGCACGCTGTCGGACGAGCCGTGGCAGAAGCGCCCCACCGCACAGCTGCTGATGACCATGCACGAACTCGACGGTGAGCCATTCTTCGCCGACCCACGCGAAGTGCTGCGTCAGGTGGTGAGCAAGTTCGACGCCATGGGCCTGGATATCTGCGCCGCGTTCGAGCTGGAGTTCTACCTGATCGACCAGGATAACCTCAACGGCCGCCCGCAGCCGCCACGTTCGCCTATCTCGGGCAAGCGCCCGCAGTCGACCCAGGTGTACCTGATCGACGACCTCGACGAATACGCCGACTGCCTCCA
Source organism: Pseudomonas sp. URMO17WK12:I7 (assembly GCF_003269045.1). Taxonomy (NCBI): domain Bacteria; kingdom Pseudomonadati; phylum Pseudomonadota; class Gammaproteobacteria; order Pseudomonadales; family Pseudomonadaceae; genus Pseudomonas; species Pseudomonas sp. URMO17WK12:I7. The sequence goes on from NZ_QLTL01000005.1 coordinate 221,919, forward strand.
GGACATGCTCGAAGCGGCCAAGGAGCAAGGCCTGCCAGCCGATGCCATCGTCAAGGAAAGCGCCCCGGCGCAGTTCGAGGTCAACCTGCACCACGTCGCTGACCCGCTCAAGGCCTGCGACTACGCGATCCTGCTCAAGCGCCTGATCAAGAACGTCGCCTACGACCATGAAATGGATACCACCTTCATGGCCAAGCCTTACCCGGGCCAGGCGGGCAACGGCCTGCACGTGCACATCTCGCTGCTGGACAAGAAAACCGGCAAGAACATCTTCGCCCATGAAGACCCGCTGCAAAGCGACGCCCTGCGCCACGCCATCGGTGGTGTGCTGGAGACCATGCCGGCGTCGATGGCCTTCCTGTGCCCGAACATCAACTCCTACCGCCGCTTCGGCGCACAGTTCTACGTGCCTAATGCGCCGAGCTGGGGCCTGGACAACCGCACCGTAGCTATTCGCGTGCCGACCGACAGCAGCGAAAACGTGCGCATCGAGCACCGTGTGGCTGGCGCCGATGCCAACCCGTACCTGATGTTGGCGGCGATCCTGGCCGGCATCCACCACGGCCTGACCAGCAAGATCGAGCCGGGTGCACCGATCGAAGGCAACGCCTACGAACAGCTGGAGCAGAGCCTGCCGAACAACCTGCGCGACGCCCTGCGTGCGCTGGATGACAGCGAAGTCCTCAACCAATACATCAGCCCGGACTACATCGATATCTTCGTGGCCTGCAAGGAAAGTGAGCTGGCCGAGTTCGAAGTTTCGATTTCCGACCTCGAGTACAACTGGTACCTGCACACGGTGTAAGCCCATGAGCGCAATTGCGGTCCCCTTGATTGGTATCAGCGCCTGCCGCCAGCAGGTGGGGAAGAACTCGTCGCACACAGTGGGCGACAAGTATGTCGAGGCGGCGGGCTTTGCCGGGCTGCCGCTGATTTTGCCGGCCCGCGACGGTGGCAGCGACACCCAGGCGCTGCTGGCCCGGCTCGATGGCATTGTTTTCACAGGCTCGCCTTCAAATATCGAGCCGCATCATTACAATGGCGCCGCCAGCGCCGAAGGGACCCGACACGACCTTGCCAGAGACCGGCTGACCCTGCCGTTGCTGCAGGCGGCGATTGCCGCCGGCGTGCCGGTCTTCTGCATCTGTCGTGGTTTCCAGGAGCTGAATGTGGCCCTTGGCGGTAGCCTGCATCAGCGCGTACAGGAGCTGCCCGGCTACCTGGACCACCGTGAACCTGAAGACGCACCGCTGGAGGTGCAATACGGCCCTCGTCATCCTGTCAGCGTTACGCCTGGCGGGTTGTTCGAGCGCCTGGGCCTGGCTGCGCAGTTCGAGGTCAACTCGTTGCACAGCCAGGGCATCGACCGCCTGGCCCAGGGCCTGCGGGTCGAGGCACGGGCCCCGGATGGCCTGATCGAAGCGGTGTCGATGCCTGACGCACCGGGCTTTGTGCTTGGTGTGCAGTGGCACCCGGAATGGCGTTTCGCCGACAACCCGGTCTCAAGGCGCCTTTTCCAGGCGTTCCGCGAGGCCTGCATTGCCCATGCTGCACGGGAGGTCTGACAGCACGTCAGCCAAAAGTCCGGGATGACTCACCCCCGTCAGTGCGCTTTCAATGAGTGGAAGCAGGCCTTGGGATCAGGGCCTGTGAAAACAATTCCAATAGTTACGGCAAAAACTCATGAGCAATTACACAGAAGCCGGCCGCCCACCCGATGTGGCCGACTCGGGCAGCACTCAACGCAGCAAAGGCCTGGCCAAGGGCCGTCTTGGCCTGCTGGCCAGCGTGGTGCTGGGCATTTCCACCATTGCCCCGGTCTACACCCTGACCGGCGCCCTTGGCCCGACCGTACGTGAGGTCGGTGCTCATCTTCCTGCCGTGTTCATCGTCGGCTTCCTGCCCATGCTGCTGGTAGCCCTGGGCTATCGCGAGCTGAATTCGGCCGAGCCGGACAGCGGCACTTCGTTTACCTGGTCGGCCCGCGCCTTTGGCCCGATGATCGGCTGGATCGGTGGCTGGGGGCTGGTCGTTGCCACCACCATCGTGTTGTCCAACCTGGCGGGCGTTGCCGTCGACTTCTTCTACCTGTTCCTCAGCCAGATCACCGGCCACCACGAGCTGGCGGCCCTGGCCGACAACCTGTTGATCAATATCGCTACCTGTTGCGTGTTCATAGCCCTGGCGGTGTGGATCTGCTGCCGGGGCATGGCCACCACCATGACCGTGCAGTACGGCCTGGTGGCGCTACAGCTGATGGTATTGCTCGGCTTTGCCTTCGCAGCCTTCGGCGGTACCACCGCGCCGCCGCCGCTGGAGTTCGATTTCGCCTGGTTCAACCCGTTCGGTGTCGAGTCGTTCTCGGCCTTTGCTGCGGGGCTGTCACTGTCGATCTTCATTTTCTGGGGCTGGGACGTGTGCCTGACCGTCAGCGAAGAGTCGATCGGCAGCGACGAAGTGCCGGGCAAGGCGGCGACCTGGACGGTGCTGCTGATCCTTGGCCTGTATCTGGTCACCGCCATCGCCACCTTGCAGTTCGCTGGCATCAGCGAGCATGGCCTGGGGCTGAACAACCCGCGCATCCAGGAAAACGTGTTCGCTCACCTGGCCGGTCCGGTGATGGGGCCGCTGGCGATCCTGATGTCGATTGCGGTACTGGCAAGCACCGCGGCGTCGCTGCAGTCGACCTTCGTGTCGCCGGCGCGCACGCTGTTGGCCATGGGTTACTACGGTGCGGTGCCGCAGAAATTCGCCAGCGTCTGCCCGCGCTCGCAGACCCCGCGTTACGCGACCATCTGCGCTGGTGTGGCGGCGGGCCTGTTCTACGTGACCATGCGTACCCTGAGCGAGAACGTGCTGGCTGACACCATCACGGCGCTGGGCATGATGATCTGCTTCTACTACTCGCTGACAGCGTTCGCTTGCGTCTGGTACTTCCGCGACAGCCTGTTCGGCAGCCTGCGCCACTTCTTCATGCGTGGCCTGTGCCCGCTGGCGGGAGGGGTGATCCTGTCGGTGATCTTCGTGCGCACGGCCATCGACAGCGCCTCGCCGGATTTCGGCAGTGGCTCGCATGTGGCGGGGTTGGGGTTGGTATTCGTGATTGCGGCGATCATTTCGGCACTGGGGATCGTGCTGATGATGATTTCGCGGATGCGCGCGCCGGCCTACTTCCTGGGGGCTACTCTGCGTCAGCAGGCCACCTTGCCATTGCAGGAATAATTTTGGGGGCGCTTTGCGCCCCTTTCGCGACACAAGGCCGCTCCTACAGGCGATCGCATCAGCCGATGCTGACACGGTCCCTTGTAGGAGCGGCCTTGTGTCGCGAAAGGGCTGCAACGCAGCCCCCATCAGTCTTCAGGCGAGCAATTCTTCCAGCAGGCCACTGTGGCGCTGCTGCTGCTTCTTCAGCAGCAGGCGATTGGCCACGAACACTGCCTTCAATTCCTCCAGCGCCACGTCGAAGTCGTCATTGATGATGACGTACTCATACTCGTCGTAGTGCTCCATCTCGCTGACAGCTTCCTTCATGCGGCCAGCGATGATCTCTTCGCTGTCCTGGCCACGGCCGTCCAGACGCTCGCGCAGGGCCTGCTGGCTTGGCGGCAGGATGAACACAGAACGTGCCTCGGGCATCAGCTTGCGCACCTGCTGGGCGCCTTGCCAGTCGATCTCGAGGATCAGGTCGTTCCCTTGGTCCAGCACTTCTTGCAGCGCGCTGCGCGAAGTGCCGTAGAAATTGCCAAATACCTCGGCGTGCTCGAGGAAGTCACCCTGGGTGATCAGCCCCTTGAAATCGTCATGGCTGACGAAGTGGTAGTTCACGCCGTGCTGCTCGCCCGGGCGCATGGCGCGGGTGGTGTGCGAGACCGAGACGCTGACGCGGGGGTCGGCCTTGATCAGGGCGGTGACCAGGCTGGTCTTGCCGGCGCCGGACGGTGCCGAAACGATATAGAGGGTGCCGCTGCTTTGATTCATGGTCGGGGTGGCCTTACTCGATGTTCTGTACTTGTTCACGCATCTGTTCGATCAACACCTTCAGGTTGACCGCCGCTTGCGTGCTGCGTGGGTCGAAGGCCTTGGAGCCCAGGGTGTTGGCTTCGCGGTTGAGCTCCTGCATCAGGAAGTCCAGGCGCCGACCGGCGGCGCCCCCGGACTTGAGCACCCGGCGCACTTCGTTGACGTGAGTGCTGAGGCGGTCCAGCTCTTCGGCAACGTCGCTCTTCTGTGCCAGCAGTACCATCTCCTGTTCCAGGCGCTGCGGGTCAAGCTCGGCCTTGAGGTCACCGAAGCGGTCGATGATCTTCTGCCGCTGGGCAGCGAGCATCTGTGGCACCAGGGCGCGCAAGGTGGTGACCTCGGTGGTCATGCTGTCCAGGCGTTCGTTGATCAGCCGGGCCAGTTCCTGGCCTTCGCGCAGGCGCCCGGCCTTGAGCTCGGCCAAGGCCTCGTCGAACAGCGCCACGGCTTCGGCATTCAGGGCCTGCGGGTCAGTGGCGTCGGCTACCAGCACGCCGGGCCAGGACAGCACCTCCAGCGGGTTGAGGGCAGCTGGCTGCTTGATCAGGCCGGCGACCTCTTCGGCAGCGGCGACCAGCTGCGCGGCGCGCTCGCGGTCGACCCTGAGCGGCTTGCCGTTGCTGTCTTCGTGCAGGCGCAGGGTGCATTCGACCTTGCCACGCGACAGGCCCTGGCGCAGGCCTTCACGTACCGCGCCTTCGAGGTCGCGCAGGGCGTCCGGCAGGCGCAGGTGAGGCTCAAGGTAACGGTGGTTGACCGAGCGCAATTCCCAGACCAGCGTGCCTTGGCTGCCTGCGCGCTCGACACGAGCAAAAGCGGTCATGCTGTGCACCATGGGAAGTACCTCGCGTAAATGATTGAAGGCGCGGGATTGTAGCGCAGTGCGCACGTGGCGCCCAATCCGCCCATGTTACAGAGCGCGTGCTGGCGAGTGGGAAAAGGCGACAGGCTGCCGGGAGCGCGACAATAGGCATGTCCTCTGTGGGCGACGGGCTCTATAATGGCGGGCAGATTCAAAGTCCCAGTACAGGTATCCCAGATGAAACGTCCAAGTGGTCGCGCCGCCGATCAGCTCCGCTCGATCCGCATCACCCGCAACTACACCAAGCACGCCGAAGGGTCGGTACTGGTCGAGTTCGGTGACACCAAGGTCATCTGCACGGTCAGCGTCGAAAACGGCGTACCGCGCTTCCTCAAAGGCCAGGGCCAAGGCTGGCTGACCGCCGAGTACGGCATGCTGCCGCGGTCCACCGGTGAACGTAACCAGCGCGAAGCCAGCCGTGGCAAGCAAGGCGGCCGTACCCTGGAAATCCAGCGCCTGATCGGCCGGTCGCTGCGTGCCGCGCTGGACATGAGCAAGCTCGGTGACATCACGCTGTACATCGACTGCGACGTGATCCAGGCCGATGGCGGTACCCGCACCGCTTCGATCACCGGCGCCATGGTCGCCCTGTGCGACGCCCTGGCCGTGATCAAGAAGCGCGGTGGCCTGAAGGCCGGCAACCCGCTCAAGCACATGATCGCTGCCGTATCGGTGGGCATGTACCAGGGCGAGGCGGTACTCGACCTGGATTACCTGGAAGACTCGGCTGCTGAAACCGACCTGAACGTGGTCATGACCAGCGTCGGTGGTTTCATCGAAGTACAGGGTACTGCCGAAGGTGCGCCGTTCCAGCCTGAAGACTTCAACGCCATGCTGGCGCTGGCGCACAAAGGCATGACCGAGATCTTCGAACTGCAGAACGCCGCCTTGGCCGACTGATTTTGATCTGATCTGAAAAAGCTGGGGCCGCTGCGCGGCCCTTTCGCGACACAAGGCCGCTCCTACAAGCGATCGCGTCAAGACGGACTGATGCGATTCTTGTAGGAGCGGCCTTGTGTTGCGAAAGGGCTGCGAAGCGGCCCCAATGCTTTTTAGATGGTCAACGTCCAGTCATAGTCGACGATCAGCGGCGCATGCTGAGAGAAGCGCGGCTGACGCGGCAGGCGGGCATTGCGCACAAAGCGGCGCAGGCCCGGCGTGAGGATCTGGTAGTCGAACCGGTAGCCCAGGTTGAGCATCTCGGCCTGTTCGTTATCCGGCCACCAGCTGTACTGGTCGCCTTCACGGCTGACTTCGCGCAGGGCATCTACATAGCCCATGTCGCCGGTGATCGCATCCATCCACGCCCGCTCTGGCGGCAGGAAGCCTGGCGACTGCTGGCTGTCACGCCAGTTCTTGATGTCGAGCTTCTGCTGCGCCACATAGAACGAGCCGCAATAGATGTATTCGCGACGCTTGCGACGCTGCTTGTCCAGGTACTTGGCGAAGTCGTCCATCAACTTGAATTTCTGGTTCAAGTCTTCGTCGCCGTTCATACCCGAAGGCAGCAGCAGGCTGGCAATACTGACTTTGTCGAAATCTGCTTGCAGATAACGCCCGTAGCGGTCGGCTGTCTCGAAACCCAGGCCGGTGATGACTGCCTTGGGCTGCATGCGCGAGTAAAGTGCCACGCCACCTTGGGCGGGTACCTCCGCATCGCAGGCATAAAGGAAATAGCCATCGAGCTGGAAAGCTGGGTCGTCGAGTTCAAAGGCCGAGGCGCGGGTATCCTGAAGGCAGATGACGTCGGCATTCTGGGCTTGCAACCAGCTGAGCAATCCACGCTCGGCCGCAGCCTGAATGCCATTCACGTTCACACTGATGATCCGCATAAATGGCCCCAAAAATCTCGTGCGTGTATGATACCCGAGCTCAACCCATTTAGCTAAATCCGTGGTGTCCGGGACCTTACATGCAGCCGTATCAGCGCGACTTCATCCGTTTTGCCATCGATCGCGGCGTGCTGCGCTTCGGTGAATTCACCCTGAAATCGGGGCGTACCAGCCCGTATTTCTTCAATGCCGGCCTGTTCAACACCGGTTCCGCCCTTGCGCAACTGGGCCGTTGCTACGCGGCAGCCATCGTCGACAGCAAGATCCCGTTCGACGTGCTGTTCGGCCCAGCCTACAAGGGTATTCCCCTGGCGGCGGCCACTGCCGTGGCCATGGCCGACCAGCATCAGCTCGACGTGCCTTGGTGCTTCAACCGCAAGGAAGCCAAGGATCATGGCGAAGGTGGCAGCCTGGTGGGTGCGCCGTTGGCCGGTGATGTGCTGATCATCGACGATGTGATCACTGCCGGTACCGCCATTCGCGAGGTCATGCAGATCATCAACGCCCAGCAGGCCAAGGCTGCAGGCGTGTTGATCGCGCTGAACCGCGAAGAGCGCGGCAATGGCGAGCTGTCGGCGATCCAGGAAGTGGAGCGTGACTTCGGTATTCCAGTGGTCAGCATTGTTTCGCTGACCCAGGTACTGGAGTTCCTGGCTGACGATCCGCAGCTCAAGCAGCATCTGCCGGCAGTGGAAGCCTACCGGGCGCAGTACGGGATCTGATCCTGGCCTGGTAACGAAAAAAGGCGACCTTCGTGAGAAGGTCGCCTTTTTTGTGTCGCCTGTTCCGACCTCTTCGCGGGTGAACCCGCTCCCACAGAATCTCCACGCCGGCAAAGGCGGTGCTATCCCTGTAGGAGCGGGTTTACCGGCGAAGAGGCCGGGGCAGGTTACCCGTGACGCTTGCGGTTGGTGATCAGGGTGCCGACGCCGCTGTCGGTGAAGATCTCCAGCAGCACCGCATTTGGCACGCGGCCATCGACGATGTGCGAGCTGTTGACGCCGCCCTGGACTGCTTCCAGCGCGCACTTGATCTTCGGCAGCATGCCGCCATAGATGGTGCCGTCGGCGATCAGTTCGTTGACCTGCTCGGTGGTCAGGCCGGTCAGGACCTGGCCCTGCTTGTCCATCAGGCCGGCGATGTTGGTCAGCAGCATCAGCTTCTCGGCTTTCAGCGCTTCGGCAACCTTGCCCGCCACCAGGTCGGCGTTGATGTTGTACGACTCACCGTTGGCACCCACGCCGATTGGTGCGATCACCGGGATGAAGTCGCCTTTCACCAGCATGTTCAGCAGCTCGGTGTTGACGCTTACCACTTCGCCGACGTGACCGATGTCGATGATTTCCGGCTGGGTCATTTCCGGGGTCTGGCGGCTGACGGTGAGCTTCTTCGCACGAATCAGCTCGGCGTCTTTACCGGTCAGGCCAATGGCGCTGCCGCCATGGCGGTTGATCAGGTTGACGATGTCCTTGTTGACCTGGCCGCCGAGGACCATTTCCACCACATCCATGGTGGCGGCGTCAGTGACGCGCATGCCATCGATGAAGTGGCTCTCGATCGACAGGCGCTTGAGCAGGTCGCCGATCTGCGGGCCGCCACCGTGCACGACCACCGGGTTGATGCCCACGGCCTTCATCAGCACGATGTCACGGGCAAAGCCGGTCTTGAGCTCTTCGCTCTCCATCGCGTTGCCGCCGTACTTGATCACCAGGGTCTTGCCGACAAAGCGGCGGATGTAAGGCAGTGCTTCGGACAAAACCTCGGCTACATGGGAAGCGGCATCGCGATCGAGGGTCATGCAGGGCTCCTGTAAGGAACAGATAGTCGGTCAGAACGGCAGTTGCAGCTCAGGGGCAACCCGCAGCAACTGGGCGCGGAAAACATCCTTGATACGTTGCAACTCGGCGGCGCTTTCGGCCTCGAAACGCAGTACCAGCACCGGTGTGGTGTTGGAGGCGCGGACCAGGCCCCAGCCTTTCGGGTAGTCGACCCGTACACCGTCGATGGTGGTCAGGTTGGCTTCGCCCCATTCGGCGTCGCGTTGCAGTGCATCAATGATGCTGAATTTACCCTCGTCGGTCACATCAATGTTGATTTCCGGCGTGGAAATATCGTTCGGGAAGGCGGCGAACAGGTCTTCAGCGTTCTGCGAGGCCTTGCTGAGGATCTCCAGCAGGCGCACGGCGCTGTAGATACCGTCGTCGAAACCGTACCAGCGTTCCTTGATGAAGATGTGCCCGCTCATTTCGCCGGCCAGCAGCGAGCCGGTTTGTTTCATCTTCTTCTTGATCAGCGAGTGGCCGGTCTTCCACATCAGGGCGCGGCCGCCGTGCTGTTCGATCAGCGGGGTCAGGCGGCGGGTGCATTTGACATCGAAGATGATCTCGGCGCCTGGGTTGCGTTCCAGCACGTCCAGGGCGAACAGCATCAGCAGGCGGTCAGGGTAGACAATGCTGCCGGTGTTGGTCACCACGCCAACGCGGTCACCGTCGCCGTCGAACGCCAGACCGATGTCGGCACCGGTTTCCTTGACCTTGGCGATCAGGTCTTCGAGGTTTTCCGGCTTGCCCGGGTCCGGGTGATGGTTGGGGAAGTTACCGTCGACCTCGCAGAAAAGCGGGATGACCTCGCAGCCCAGCGCTTCGATCAATTGCGGCGCAACCACGCCAGCTGCGCCGTTGCCGCAATCCACCACTACCTTGAGCTTCTTCGCCAGCTTCACGTCGCCGACGATTTGCTGGAAGTAGCGATCGAGGATCTCGACCTTTTGCACGCTGCCTTCGCCGCGTGGCACGTCGTTGGTCTGCAGGCGGGTCAGCAGGGCCTGGATCTGCTCGTTGGCCAGGGTGTCGCCAGCGATGACAATCTTGAAGCCGTTGTAGTCCGACGGGTTGTGGCTGCCAGTGAGCATCACACCGGACTTGCCGGCCAGCACATTGGCGGCGAAGTACAGTGCAGGGGTCGGCACCAGGCCGACGTCGCTGACCTGGCAACCGGCATCGACCAGGCCTTTGATCAGTTGCTCGACCAGCATCGGGCCTGACAGGCGGCCATCACGGCCAACGGAAATCTGCGGTTCGCCCTGGGCGATGGTCTGCGCGCCGATGGCGCGCCCGATCCAGTAGGCGGTTTCGCCGTGCAGGGTCTTGCCGACCACGCCGCGGATGTCATAGGCGCGGAAGATGCTTGCCGGCAGTGCCGGGACCAGGTGGGCCATGTCGTTCATCTCGGGAAACTCCATTAGTCAAAGGCTTTCTGGGCAGGCGCAAACTGAACGCTTGGACGGTGGAATCGCCAGAGAGTTCGCCATCCTTGGCCTGAACGGTCGTTGGTTGGCTCAGTGGCTACCGGAATGGCCGAAGCCGCCAGTGCCACGCTGGCTTTCGTCGAAGTTCTCGACGATGTCGAAATGCGCTTGTACCACAGGCACCAAGACAAGTTGTGCGATGCGTTCGCCGACGGCGATGGTGAACGGCGTGTTGCCACGGTTCCAGCACGACACCATCAGCTCGCCCTGGTAATCCGAATCGATCAGGCCGACCAGGTTGCCGAGCACGATGCCGTGCTTGTGGCCCAGGCCCGAGCGCGGCAGGATCATGGCCGCCAGGCCCGGGTCACCGATGTAGATCGACAGCCCGGTAGGGATCAGCAGGGTCTGGCCCGGCTCAAGGACGGTGTCCTCTTTCAGCAGGGCGCGCAGGTCGAGACCGGCGGAGCCTGGGGTGGCGTATTGCGGCAGCGGAAATTCGCTGCCCAGGCGTGGGTCGAGGATCTTGGCTTGAAGAGCGTGCATGTAACTTATTGAACCTGATTGAGCCGTTCGGCGATGAAGGCGACCAGTTGCCGGGCGATCTTGCCCTTGCTGGTCTGCGCGAAGAGGGTCTGGTGCTGCTGGCGGTCGATCACGGTCAGGGCGTTTTCCTCGCTGTTGAAGCCGATGCTGGGGTTGGCCACATCATTGGCGACGATCAGGTCGAGGTTCTTGTCCTTGAGCTTGCGCGTGGCGTAATCGAGCAAGTGTTCGGTCTCGGCGGCAAAGCCGACACTGAACGGGCGGTCGGCACGGCCAGCGAGGGTGGCAAGGATATCGGGATTGCGCACCATCTGCAGCAGCATGCCGTCGCCGGTTGTAGGATCCTTCTTGAGCTTTTGCGGGGCAACCACCTCTGGGCGGTAGTCCGCGACCGCGGCGGAGGCGATGAACAGGTCGCATGGCATGGCGGCTTCGCAGGCCGCGAGCATGTCCCGCGCGCTGACCACGTCGATGCGTTGCACCCGGTCGGGGGTCGGCAGGTGCACAGGGCCCGTCACCAGGGTCACCCGAGCACCGGCTTCGGCGGCCGCTTCGGCCAAGGCGAAGCCCATCTTCCCGGAGCTATGATTGGTGATGTAGCGCACCGGGTCGATGTTTTCCTGGGTCGGGCCAGCGGTGATCAGCACGTGCTTGCCGGTCAGCGCCTGGCGCTTGAAGCTTTCTGCGGCGCACCAGGCCAGGTCGGTGGCTTCGAGCATGCGCCCCAGCCCCACGTCGCCACAGGCCTGGCTGCCCGAGGCCGGGCCGAACACCTGGATGCCGCGGCTCTTGAGCAGTTCGAGGTTGGCCTGGGTGGCCGGGTCGCGCCACATCGCCTGGTTCATCGCCGGGGCCACGGCCACGGTGGCGTCGGTGGCCAGCACCAGGGTGGTCAGCAGGTCGTCGGCCATGCCTTGGGCCAGGCGCGCCATGAGGTCGGCGGTGGCCGGGGCGATCAGCACCAGGTCGGCCCACTTGGCCAGTTCGATGTGGCCCATGGCCGCTTCGGCGGCAGGGTCGAGCAGATCCATGTGCACCGGGTGGCCGGACAGCGCCTGCAGGGTCAGCGGGGTGATGAATTCGGCACCACCACGGGTCATGACGACGCGCACCTGCGCGCCGTGCTCCAGGAGTCGGCGAATCAGCTCGGCGCTTTTGTAGGCGGCAATGCCACCTCCGACGCCGAGAACGATGCGCTTGCGATACAGCCGCTGCATAGGCTTGCCTTTTTCCAGTGAGAGCGGGCGGCGACGTTTGGAAATGCCTGCGGCAGAACGTCGCATGTATGAGGCGAAATAGATTAACACAGGGCCGAAACGGGCCGCAGCAAGGGCAGGGGGACAGGGATGAATATCAGGGAGTGGCCGGCTGAAGAGCGGCCAAGGGAGAAGTTGATGCAGCGCGGGGCTGCAAGCCTGACCGATGCGGAGTTGCTGGCCGTATTTCTAGGCTCTGGCGTGCGTGGGCGCAATGTCGTGGAGTTGGCCCGAGGCCTGCTGGTGAGGTTCGGCGGCTTGCGCCAGTTGCTGGAGGCCGACCGTGAAGCCTTCGTCGGTGAACTTGGGCTGGGCCCGGTAAGGTACGGGCAGTTACAGGCATTGCTGGAGATCGGGCGCAGGCACCTGGCTACCGCTATCGAGCGCGAGTCGGCCATGGACAGCCCGGCAGCCGTGCGGCGCTATCTGAAATCCATGCTGCGCCATGAGGTGAGTGAGGTGTTCGGCTGTCTGTTTCTGGATACCAAGCACCGGCCGTTGGCGTTCGAGGTCCTGTTCAGGGGCACGATAGACCGGGCGAGCGTCTACCCGCGCGAAGTGGTGCGTCGGGCGTTGCAGCACAACGCGGCGGCGCTGATCTTGTGCCACAACCACCCCTCGGGGCACAGCGAGCCCAGTCAGGACGATGTGCTCCTTACGCTGTCGCTGAAACGGGGGTTGGCGCTGATCGATGTGCGGGTGCTGGACCACATCATCATTGGCGACGGGGAGCCGCTGTCGATGGTCGAGCAGGGGTGGGTGGCGGCTTAGGCGGGGTAATGCGGTCAGGGCTGCAAGGCACCTGCCTTGAGGGATGTGGCGCCGGTGGGACCGAGCGCCGCCCGCGCGGCGCATCGCGGATAAATCCGCTCCTACATCTGTTGCAACGTGCCGAACCTATCAGGCCATGGTTGCCAGCCATGGCGCATGCCTTGAGCCTTGCAAACCGGCTGACAACCATGGCCTCACAGGCATGGCCACGTTGCAGCAAATGTAGGAGCGGATTTATCCGCGATGCGCCGCGCGAGCGGCGCTCGGTCTCGTAGGCGCCAAAAACCTCAAGGCAGGCACCCAGAAGACTCAACGATCCACCGACACCTTGCTGAAGTCCAGCCGCCCGAACGGACTTACCTGATAGCCCTCGACACCTTGGCGCAACAGCGTCGCTGCCGTCGGATGCGCCAGCGGCACCCACAGCGCCTGCTGCTGGATCAAGGTTTGCGCCTGTTGGTACAGCCGGCTGCGTACGCTCTGGTCGTTGGTTGTGCGCCCGGCACTGATCAACTGGTCCAGGCGGTTGTCACAGAAGCGCGCGAAGTTGGTCCCCGATTGCACCGCCGCGCAGGAAAACTGCGGGCTGAGGAAGTTGTCCGGGTCGCCGTTGTCACCGGCCCAGCCCATGAACAGCAGGTCATGCTCACCCGCCTTGGCTCGGCGGATCAGCTCGCCCCACTCGATCACGCGGATCTCGGCCTTGATGCCGATCTTCGCCAGGTCGGCCTGGAGCATCTGCGCTCCCAGGCTAGGGTTGGGGTTGAGGAGGCTACCCGACGGGCGGGTCCAGAGGGTGGTGCTGAAGCCGTCAGCCAGGCCGGCCTTGGTCAGTAACGCCTTGGCCTTGGTCAGGTCCAGCGGGTAGCCGGGCAGGTCCTTGGCGTAGCTCCAGGTGTTGGGCGGGTAGGGGCCATTGGCGGCGGTGGCGGTGTCTTCGAACACGGCCTTGAGGTAGGCCTGCTTGTCGAAGGCCAGGTTGATCGCCTGGCGTACTTCAGGCTTGTCCAGCGGCGGGTGTTCGCTGTTGATGGCGACGAAGGCGGTCATGAACGCCGGGGTAGTGGCGACCTTCAGGTTGCCGTCCTTGCCGGCTTCGGCGATGTCCACCGGCTTGGGCGACAGGGCTACCTGGCATTCGTTGCGCTTGAGCTTCTGCAGGCGCACGTTGGCGTCGGTGGTGATGGCGAAGATCAGCGGGTCGACCGCCGGCTTGCCGTCGAAGTAGTCCGGGTTGGCGCGGTAGCGCACCACGGCATCCTTCTGGAAGCGCTGGAACACGAACGGGCCGGTGCCGATCGGCTGGCTGTTGAGTTTTTCCGGGCTGCCTTCCTTGAGCAGCTTGTCGGCGTATTCGGCCGAGTAGATCGAGGCGAAGCCCATGCTCAGGGTGGCCAGGAAGGTGGCGTCGGCGTGGGTCAAGGTGAAGCGAACGGTGTTTGGCTCTGGGGCCTCGATGGCCTTGATCAGGCTACCCAGTTGCAGCGACTGGGCGTGCGGGTAGCCGCCCGGGGCGGTCTTGTGCCAGGCGTGGGCGGGGTAGAGCATGCGCTGGAAGCTGAACAGCACGTCGTCGGCATTCAGCTCACGGGTTGGCTTGAAGTACGGCGTGGTGTGGAACTTCACGCCCTCGCGCAACTTGAAGTCATAGACCAGGCCGTCGGGCGAGACGCTCCAGCTCTGCGCCAGGCTCGGCACGACCTTGCCTTGGGCTGCATCGAACTCCACCAGGCGGTTCATCAGCACGTCGGCCGAGGCGTTGGTGGTGGTCAGCGAGTTGTACTGGACCACGTCGAAGCCTTCGGGGCTGGCCTCGCTGCACACGCTTAGCGGTGCGGCCTGGGCGGCGCCTGCGGCAAGCAGGGAAGTTAACAATAACGAAAGGGCGGCAGCACGCATCGTGGCTCCTTGGCTGGTCAGTGGCCCATCTGCCGGTGCAGTCTGGAAACGTCCTACCCTAGTGCGCGTTTTCGCAAATGACCACCTTCTTTTTGCTGTGCTTGGCGACGAGCGGTCGACAGCGCGCCGGGCGAGTCGTTATGCTGCTCGCGCGCGATTTGCAGCACATGGAAGCTCATCTTCTGTTGTTGCGGCGTAGTCTTTCTGGTATAAAGCAGCGCTCTTTTCTAGGGGCTCGGCCTGTCGCATCAGCGGATCCGGTCGATAAGACCTCCAGAATCACGGCGCCTGGCGCCAAAGACTGAGAGATTAAGCGGCCAACCCATGCCGGGTTGGGCATGAGGTTTTAGAGGGCTGAGTCATGTCGAGAGTCTGTCAAGTTACTGGTAAGGGTCCAGTAACCGGGAACAACATTTCCCACGCAAACAACAAAACCCGTCGTCGTTTCCTGCCGAACCTGCAGCACCACCGTTTCTGGGTTGAATCCGAGAAGCGTTTCGTGCGTCTGCGCGTATCCGCCAAAGGCATGCGTATCATCGACAAGCGCGGCATCGACGCCGTTCTGGTTGACATCCGTAAAGCTGGCGCCAAGGTTTAAGGGAGAGCATCATGCGTGAATTGATCCGTCTGGTTTCGAGTGCCGGTACCGGCCACTTCTACACCACCGACAAGAACAAGCGCACCACTCCGGACAAAATCGAGATCAAGAAATACGATCCGGTTGTTCGCAAGCACGTGGTGTACAAGGAAGCCAAGATCAAGTAATTGATCGGCGACCTGAAAAAAACCCGCCTCCGAAAGGAGGCGGGTTTTTTTATGCCTTCGTAACAGGTCAGCTGAAGCTGAAGCCCTGGATCAGGCTGTTGGCGTCGGTTTTGATGTGAATGCGCTCGACATCATATTCTTTCGTGCTTATTTCATTGGGGCCTACGACACGCACGCGGCCTGTGATTTCAGAGATGGTGGCTTTCACCGAAGGTTCGTATGCGGTGCCGATCAGGTGAGCCAGTGCTTGCAGGACTTGTTCGTTGTTCATGCTGATTTACCTTTGAAAGAGAATGGCCCGAAGCGGGCTTGGCCATCCTCTTTCAAGGCTGCGTGGAGCATGTGCTACATAGTTATTTTTGCTCGAACATCACATAGATCTTGCGGCACGGCTCCAGCACCTCCCAGGTACCCTTGAAGCCAGCCGGGATCACAAACCGATCGCCGGTACGCAGCGTTTTGGCGCCGCCGTCCTGGTCGCGCAGTACCGAAACGCCCTGGACGATCTCGCAATACTCGTGCTCGGTGTAGCTCACAGTCCACTGGCCAACCTCACCTTCCCAGACGCCCGCGGCAAACTGCCCACAGGGGCTGGAATAGTGGTTGTAGACAGCCTGGTCCGGCTCGCCCTTGAGGATTTTCTCCGCCGCCGGGCGGTAACGTTCAGCCTCGGTAAGAACCTGGGCGAAGTCGATGATGCTGGCGATGCTCATGGTGCGGCTCCTGTTGTTGTTTAATAAAATGCACATCAGTAGGCATTTAGGCCGTTCGTGTCAAATATATTGATAGTTTACCCGGCCTGGTTTAGGGTATCGCTTGCCAGTGTGCGCTCGTCGCCCGGCCAGAATTCTGACAACGCCAGTGAGTCCTCAGTGCGGCGTTGCACCTAAACAAGAGGAGGAGTTTCGTATGACCACCCTGACCCGTGCGGACTGGGAACAACGTGCCCAGCAACTGAAGATCGAAGGCCGCGCCTTCATCAACGGCGAATACACCGACGCCGCATCCGGTGAAACATTCGACTGCCTGAGCCCGGTCGACGGACGCTTCCTGGCCAAGGTTGCCAGCTGCGACCTCGCCGATGCCAACCGCGCCGTGGAAAACGCCCGCGCCACCTTCGATTCCGGCGTCTGGTCGCAACTGGCCCCGGCCAAGCGCAAGGCCAAGCTGATCCGCTTTGCCGACCTGCTGCGCAAGAACGTCGAAGAGTTGGCGTTGCTGGAAACCCTGGACATGGGCAAACCGATCGGTGACTCCTCCAGCATTGACGTGCCGGGCGCGGCGCAAGCCATTCACTGGACCGCCGAAGCCATCGACAAAGTCTACGACGAAGTCGCCCCGACACCCCATGACCAGCTTGGCCTGGTTACCCGTGAGCCGGTGGGTGTGGTCGGTGCCATCGTGCCGTGGAACTTCCCGCTGCTGATGGCCTGCTGGAAAATCGCCCCGGCCTTGGCTACCGGTAACTCGCTGGTGCTCAAACCGTCCGAAAAATCCCCGCTGACCGCCATCCGTATCGCCCAGCTGGCGATCGAAGCCGGCATCCCGGCTGGCGTGTTGAACGTGCTGCCAGGCTACGGCCACACCGTGGGCAAGGCCCTGGCCCTGCACATGGACGTCGACACCCTGGTGTTCACCGGCTCCACCAAGATCGCCAAGCAGCTGATGGTCTACGCCGGCGAGTCGAACATGAAGCGCATCTGGCTGGAAGCCGGTGGCAAGAGCCCGAACATCGTCTTCGCCGACGCCCCGGACTTGCAAGCCGCTGCTGAAGCTGCCGCCAGCGCCATCGCCTTCAACCAAGGCGAAGTCTGCACCGCCGGTTCCCGCCTGCTGGTCGAGCGTTCAATCAAGGACAAGTTCCTGCCTATGGTGGTCGAGGCCCTCAAAGGCTGGAAACCAGGCAACCCGCTGGACCCGCAGACCACCGTCGGTGCTCTGGTCGACACCCAGCAGATGAACACCGTGCTGTCGTACATCGACGCTGGCCACAAGGACGGCGCCAAGCTGCTGGCCGGCGGCAAGCGCACCCTGATCGAGACCGGTGGCACTTACGTCGAGCCGACCATCTTCGACGGCGTGACCAACGCCATGAAGATTGCCCAGGAAGAAATCTTCGGCCCAGTGCTGTCGGTGATCGCCTTCGACACCGCCGAAGAAGCCATTGCCATCGCCAACGATACCCCGTATGGCTTGGCAGCCGGCATCTGGACCTCGGACATCTCCAAGGCCCACAAGACCGCCCGTGCCGTGCGCGCTGGCAGCGTCTGGGTCAACCAGTACGACGGCGGCGACATGACCGCACCGTTCGGTGGTTTCAAGCAGTCGGGCAACGGCCGTGACAAGTCGCTGCACGCCCTGGAGAAGTACACCGAGCTGAAGGCGACCTGGATCAAGCTGTAATTCCAGAGGGGCCGCTTTGCGGCCCATTCGCGGGTAAACCCCCTCCCACAAGGGCCCCACTGCCTTCGAATGAGGTGCAGTTCCTGTGGGAGCGGGTTTACCCGCGATGGGCTGCGCAGCAGCTCCAACCCTAGCCGGGGCGGCTCATACCGCCCCGGCTTCGTCGTTTCTGCTGTTCAAGAATCCTGCCTGGGAGGCTGCAATGCGTTGGGGAACCTACTTTGCCGTACTGGCGTCAGTGCTCAGTGTCGGGCTTGCGCTCGGTGTGAGCATGCCGCTGGTGTCCCTGCGCCTTGAGGCCTGGGGCTACGGAGGGTTCGCCATCGGTGTGATGGCGGCGATGCCGGCACTGGGCGTGCTGCTCGGAGCCAGCCTGGCCAGCCGCCTGGCTGGGTGGGTTGGCGTACCCTCGGCGATGCGCCTGTGCCTGTGGGGCGGGGCGCTGTCGATCGGCCTGCTTGCCTTGCTGCCAAGCTACCCGCTGTGGCTGGCCCTGCGCCTGCTGATCGGCATGTCGCTGACAGTAGTGTTCATTCTTGGCGAAAGTTGGATCAACCAGCTGGTGGTCGAGCAATGGCGCGGCCGCCTGGTAGCGCTGTATGGCAGCAGCTATGCCCTGAGCCAGTTGGCCGGGCCGCTGGTGCTGGGTTTCCTAGGTGCTGACGATGACTTCGGCTTTTGGGCAGCGACCGCTCTGTTGCTGTTGGCACCCTTGCTGCTGCTTGGGCGTGGTGGCGCACCCAGTACCGAAGCCTGCAGCGTGACATTCGGCGACCTGTTCGCCTTCTGCCGCCGCTTGCCAGTGATTGCCTGGGCTGTCGCCCTGTTTGCCGCCTTCGAGGCGATGATTCTTACCTTGTTGCCGGTGTATTGCCTGCAGCAGGGCTTCAGCACCGAAATCGCCCTGTTCATGGTGAGCACCGTGGTGGTGGGCGATGCCGTGCTGCAGTTGCCGATTGGCGCACTGGCCGACTATTTGTCACGGCAGGCGCTGTTCACCGGTTGTGCGCTGACCTTGATGGTGTCCAGCCTGGCGATTCCGCTGCTGTTGGACACGCCGCTGATCTGGCCCCTGTGGGTACTGTTCGGGGCCAGCGCCGGTGGCCTGTTCACCTTGTCGCTGATCTTGATCGGCGAGCGCTACCGCGATGATGCGCTGGTGCGCGCCAACGCCCATGTCGCCCAGCTATGGGGCATCGGTTGCCTGCTTGGGCCGTTGCTGGCCGGGGCGGGGAGCCAGTGGGTCAGTGGCCATGCACTGCTGTGGCTGATGGCGGCGGGGGCTGCCGGCCTTGTGCTGCTGACCCGCAGGCGCGGGGCCTTCGAGCCAGCCTCGGCCTGAACCTACAGCATTTTCTCCAGGCCTACGGCCTTGCTGATCCAGGCGTTGAAACGCCGCCAGATGCCGCCCGGCTCTGAGGACAGCAGGTGCCGTTGGCCATTGTCCTCGGTCGCCCAGACCAGCTTGTCACCCACCAACTCCACCTGGTAACTCAACGCCGGCGCCATGCCCTGCTGGGCCAGCTCGCGGGTGTATTCGGCCAGCTCCGGGCTATCGACCAGCACACCGACCTCGGTGTTCCACAGCACCGAACGAGGGTCGAAGTTGAACGAGCCGATAAAGGTCTTGCGCCGGTCGAACACGATGGCCTTGGTGTGCAGGCTCGAGTCCGAGCTGCTGCCGTGGAGGCTCAGACGCGCTGGCGTCGGGGCACCCGGCTGACGACGCAGTTCGAACAGCTGCACGCCGTGCTCCAGCAGCGCTCGGCGATAGGGTGCATAGCCGCCATGCACGGCCGGCACATCGGTGGCTTCCAGCGAGTTGGTCAGCAATTTCACCGAAGCTCCGGCATCGGCCCGGCCGGTCAGGTACAGCAAACCTGGTTCGCCCGGTACGAAATAGGCCGACATCAGGATCAGTTCGCGGTGCACGCTGGCCAGGTCGGGTGCCAGTTGTTGGCTCAGCAGAAGTTGAGGGTCCGGTTCATCGTCGGCCAGTACCTTGCTCGGTGCATCCCAGAGTGCCTGGGCGTGGGCCCAGATCAGCTCGTTGCGCCATACATCCAGGCGCGGCTGCGACTGATATGACATGAGCCGGTCGTACAGCGCCTTGCGCTGCACCCGCGCCTGGGCCAGTGACACTTCCAGGCGCTGGCGGCTGGCGCGCAGGTCATCGGCATCCGGGGCACGCCAAAGGAAGTCGGTGATCGGCCGGCTGAGGGCGCTGTTCCAGTACTGGTCGAAGCTGTGGCCCAGCTGCTCGGCTACCGGGCCGATGCCGAGCAGGTCGATGTCGGTGAAGTTCAGATTGGGTTCGGCATCGAAATATTCGTCACCCAGGTTGCGCCCGCCGACGATGGCCATGCTGTTGTCCACCAGGAACAGCTTGTTGTGCATGCGCCGGTGCTGGCGCGACAGGTTGAACAGGCGGCCGACGGCGCGCGTGACGCCTGTGCTCCGCCCCAGGTGCAGCGGGTTGAATACTCGGATCTGGATGTTCGGGTGGGCATCGAGGGTGCCCATGATGGTGTCCAGGCCATCGCTGGTGGTGTCGTCGAGCAGGATGCGCACGCGCACGCCGCGGTCGGCTGCACGCAGCAGTTCGTGCACCAGGGCACGGGTGCTCAGGCCATCGTGGACGATGTAGTACTGCAGGTCGATGCTCGCCTGGGCGTTGCGAATCAGCTCGGCACGGGCGCGGAAAGCCTCGTTGCTGTTGGGCAGCAGGCGAAAGCCCGAGCGCCCTTCATAGGGCGCAGCCTGGCGCAGCACCGAGCGGCCGAAGGCCGACTCGTTGGCCGGCAGCGCCTGGCTGGTTTCGTGGGGCGTGCCGACGCTGGCACAGCCGGCAAGGCCGAGCAGCAGCATCAGCAGCAGAGGCAGAGCTCGCTGGAGTCTCAAGGGTGAATCGTCCTGTACTGCAAAGGCCTGAGAAGTTGGACCGTGGAGGGCGGCGCAAAGTTACCCGTCAGTGTCTTCTTCAACCAGTAGACGAAGGTCGGTTTCCCCCACTTTGCGTACCGCATCCTCGATTTGCGCGGTTGGCCGCGCGGCGAAGTTCATGCGCAGGCAGTGGCGAAATTTGCCCGAGGCCGAAAAAATGCTGCCTACGGCCACTTGCACGCCCTGCTCCAGTAAAGCGCGGTTCAGGCGCAGCGTATCGAAATGTTCGGGCAATTCCACCCACAGCATGAAGCCGCCCTGAGGCCGGCTGACCCGGGTGCCGGCTGGGAAGTAGCGGCTTACCCAGTCGCTCATCAGGTCGCGGCCGCGTTGGTACTGGCTGCGCATGCGGCGCACGTGCGGCTGGTAATGGCCGGCGGCGATGAAGTCGGCGATGGCCAGCTGTGGCTGAGTGGCGGTACTGCCGGTGCTGATGTACTTCATGTGCAGCACCCGCTCCAGGTAGCGGCCGGGGGCGACCCAGCCGATGCGCAGGCCGGGGGCGAGGGTCTTGGAGAACGAACTGCAGAGCAGCACGCGGCCGTCGTCGTCGAACGACTTGAGGGTACGCGGGCGCGGGTAGGTGTAGGCCAGGTCGCCATACACGTCGTCTTCGAGGATCGCCACATCGTAGCGCTGGGCCAGGCTCAGCAGGGCCTTTTTGCGTGCCTCGGGCATGATGTAGCCGAGTGGGTTGTTGCAGCTTGGGGTGATCTGGATGAGCTTTATCGGCCATTGCTCCAGCGCAAGTTCCAGGGCTTCGAGGCTGATGCCGGTGAGCGGGTCGGTAGGAATTTCCAGGGCCTTCATGCCCAGGCCCTTGAGGGTCTGCATGGCACCGTGGAAGCTCGGCGAATCGACCGCGACGATATCGCCCGGCTCACAGACCGCGCGGATGCTGCACGACAACGCCTCGTGGCAGCCAGTGGTCACCACCAGGTCGGCCGGGCCCAGGCGGCAGCCGGAGTCGAGCATCAGCCGGGCGATCTGTTCGCGCAGGGCCAGGTTGCCGTGGATGTTGTCGTAGTACAGGCCCGGCATGTCCTGGCGCCGGCTCAGCTGGGCGAGGCTGCGCAGCAGCGGCTTGAGGGTCGGGCTGTCGATGTCGGGCATGCCGCGGCCGAGCTGGATCACGTCCTGACGCGGGGTACTGCGCACCAGTTCGAGCACCTGCTCCCATTGCGAGATATCTACCGGGCGCTGGGCCGGGCGGCTGATCGCAGGCAGGGCGGGGAGGTGGCGATGGTCGCTGACGAAGTAGCCGGACTTGGGCCGTGGCGAGACCATGCCGCTGTCTTCGAGCATGCGGTAGGCCTGCTGCACGGTACTCAGGCTGACACCGTGCTCCACGCTCAGGGCGCGCACCGATGGCAGGCGCTGGCCGGGGCGGTAAAGGCCCTGTTCGATGCGCGCGCCGAGCAGTTCGGCGAGGTTCAGATAGAGGGTCATGGCATACTCCTGCGCTTCATGTAGGAAGCGACCAGTACAGTTGCGCTGAAAATACATCATTCAGCCGTCAGTCGACACGTTCTGTATGAGAATAATTAGCCTGTATTGGATCTGTATTGCCAAGGCTGCTGAAGCGCATCCTTTCTTCACGGTTACAAACTGAAGGGGAGAACGCAGCGATGGGTGGCATGAGCGATGTGCGCTTGCAACTGATGGCCAAGGAACTGGACGCCGGGCAGCAGACCAGGGTTTTCAACGCACCGGCAGGGCTCGGGCGCTGGGGGCTGATGTTGCACCGTTGGCACACCCGCCGGGCCCTGCTGCAGTTGGATGATGACCAGTTGCGGGATATTGGCTTGAGCTGGGAGCAGGCGCGTACCGAGGGGTGCAAACCCTTCTGGAAAGACTGACCCAGACCTTGAGGGGTGTCACCCGACCCTGTGGGAGCGGGTTTACCCGCGAACACCGGCAAAGCCGGTGCCATACACCGCGTTGCCTTCTTCGCGGGTAGACCCGCAGGCCGCGAGTGCTAGACCAGCTCTTTGAGCCGGTGCCAGAGCATCCCCAAGGCCAGTATCGGCGAGCGCAGGTGCTTGCCGCCGGGGAAGGTGATGTGGGGCACCTTGGCAAACAGGTCGAAACGCCCGCTCTCCTGGCCGCTGATCGCTTCACCCAGCAGGCGCGCGGCCAGATGCGTGGCGTTCAGGCCGTGGCCAGCATAGGCCTGGGCGTAATACACGTTGGGTTGGCTGGCCAGGCGGCCGACCTGTGGCAGGCGGTTGGCGCCGATGCCGATCATGCCGCCCCACTGATAATCGATGTGCACATCGGCCAGTTGCGGGAATACCTTGAGCATCTTCGGCCGCATGTAGGCGGCGATGTCCTTCGGGTCGCGCCCGGAATAGTGGCAGGCACCGCCGAACAGCAGGCGGCGGTCGGCCGACAGGCGATAGTAGTCCAGCGCCACGCGCTGGTCGCACACCGCCATGTTCTGCGGCAGCAGCTGATGGGCGCGTTCTTCGCTGAGCGGCTCGGTGGCAATGATGTAGCTGCCGGCTGGCAGCACTTTGCCGCCCAGCTCGCGATTGAGATCGTTGTGGTAGGCGTTGCAGCACAGCACCAACGTCTTGGCGCGCACCCGGCCCTGCGCGGTGTGTACCTGCACTTCGGGGCCGTAGTCGATGCGCGTGACCTCGGATTGCTCGAACAGCTTCACGCCCAGGCGGCTGGCCACTGCGGCTTCACCCAGGGCCAGGTTGAGTGGGTGCAGGTGGCCCGAGCCCATGTCTACAAGGCCGCCGACATAGCTGTCCGAGCCCACCACGCTGTGCATGGCGTCCTTGCCGACCAGGCGCAGTTCGTGGCGGTAGCCCAGGCTGCGCAGTGCTTCGGCATCCTCGGCGAAACCCTTCAGTTCGTCGGGTTTGTTGGCCAGGTCGCAGTAACCCCAGGTCAGGTCGCAGGCAATGGCGTGGCGTTCGATCCGTTCGCGGACGATATCCACGGCTTCCAGGCCCATCAGCCTCATGCTGAGTACGCCTTCCTCGCCGATCACTGGAAGAAACTGCTCCAGGCCATGGCCGACGCCGCGAATCAGCTGGCCGCCATTGCGCCCACTGGCGCCCCATCCGAGCTTGCGTGCTTCAACAAGGATCACCGAAAAGCCACGTTCGGCCAGTTCGATGGCCGTGTTCAGGCCCGAATAGCCGCCGCCGACGATGCACACATCGGCGTTGTGTTCGCCTTGCAGGAAGGAATGATCCGGGTGGGGCGCGCTGCTGGCGGCGTAGTACGAGGCGGTATGCTGCGCGCTGTGGATCATGGGGCAGGTCCTGGGGCTGTGGGATGGTGGTGGAGGATAAGCCGGGGTACCTCGGTGGGCAACAAGGCGAGGGCATCGTCCTCGTTCACGGGTATGTCGGGGAGCTGAACCGCCGTTAATGGGCCTATAATTCTGGCATTTCTCAGCTTCGTACCCCGCCATGTCCTGCAACCGCCACAAGATCCACTTCCTGCGCGAGCTCATTCCTTCATTCGAGTGCGAGCCCGGCTGCCACGATTGCTGTGGCCCGGTCACCACCTCGGCTGAAGAGATGGCCCGCCTGCCGCGCAAGACGCAGGCCGAACAGGATGCCGCCCTGGAGCACCTGAACTGCGTGCACCTGGGCCCAAACGGCTGCACCGTCTATGAAGAAAGGCCGATGATCTGCCGCCTGTTCGGCACCACCCTGCGCATGGCCTGCCCGCGTGGGCGCGGCCCAGAGCCGATGATCGACCCCGGCGCAGAGCAGCTGGTCCACCAGTTCATTGCCACTACCCGCCAGGTGCTGGTCTAGCCTCAGTCCGGGATTGGCAGGCAGAGGCTTTCTTTTACCTCTTCCATCACGATGTAGCTCTTGGACTCACGCACGTGCGGTAGCTTCAGCAGGATGTCGCCGAGGAGCTTTCGATAGGAAGCCATTTCCGAAATACGCGCTTTCACCAGGTAGTCGAAATCGCCGGAAACCAAGTGGCACTCCAGCACATGGGGCAGCTTGAGTACCGCGCGGCGGAACTCTTCGAAGGTGTCGCCGGACTTGTAGTCCAGGCTGATTTCCACGAACACCAGCAGGCTGCCCTTGAGGTGCTGCGGATTGAGCCGGGCGTTGTAGCCCATGATGATGCCCTCGCGCTCCAGGCGGCGTACGCGCTCGGTGCAGGGGGTGGTGGAAAGCCCAACTTTCTCGCCCAGTTCGGTGAAGGAAATACGCCCGTCATTCTGCAGGATACGCAGGATATTACGGTCGATCTTGTCCAGTTCACGCTTGCTCTGGTGCTGGGTTCTCATAGGGGATGCCCCTCCGTGAAAGGCGATTTTGCCGAGAATTCTCGCCAATAATAGGCTTTTATATAGTGAATTGCACTGGGCTGAGATTCTTATACTGCGCGCATCCATGCCATATCAACAAAATAGCGGTGCGCCGCGTGCGAGGGATGAACGATGCGAGTATTGGTACTTGGTAGCGGTGTGATCGGTACCGCCAGTGCCTATTATCTGGCCCGGCAAGGCTTCGAGGTGACTGTGGTCGACCGCCAGCCGGCAGTGGCCCTGGAAACCAGCTTTGCCAACGCAGGCCAGATCTCGCCCGGTTATGCTTCGCCCTGGGCCGCCCCAGGCGTGCCGCTGAAAGCCATCAAGTGGCTGCTGGAGCGCCACGCGCCCCTGGCCATCAAGCTGACTGGTGATGTGGACCAGTACCTGTGGATGGCACAGATGCTGCGCAACTGCACCGCCAGCCGTTACGCGGTGAACAAGGAGCGCATGGTGCGCCTGTCCGAGTACAGCCGCGACTGCCTCGACGAACTGCGTGCCGAAACCGGCATTGCCTACGAAAACCGTAGCCTGGGTACTACTCAGCTGTTCCGCACCCAGGCCCAGGTCGATGCCGCAGCCAAGGACATCGCCGTGCTTGAACAGTCCGGCGTGCCTTACGAACTGCTCGACCGCGATGGCATTGCCCGTGTCGAACCAGCCCTGGCCGGGGTGAAAGACATCCTCGCCGGTGCCCTGCGCCTGCCTAACGACCAGACCGGTGACTGCCAGCTGTTCACCACCAAGCTCGCCGAAATGGCCGTGAATCTGGGCGTGGAATTCCGTTTCGGCCAGGATATCCAGCGCCTGGACTTCGCCGGCGACCGCATCAATGGCGTGTGGATCGATGGCAAGCTGGAAACGGCCGACCGTTACGTGCTGGCCTTGGGCAGCTACTCACCGCAGATGCTCAAGCCATTGGGCATCAAAGCCCCGGTGTATCCGCTCAAGGGTTACTCGCTGACCGTGCCGATCACCAATGCCGAGATGGCGCCGACCTCGACCATTCTCGACGAGACCTACAAGGTCGCGATTACCCGTTTCGACAACCGCATCCGCGTTGGCGGCATGGCTGAAATCGCCGGTTTTGACCTGTCGCTGAACCCGCGTCGACGCGAAACGCTGGAGATGATCGTCAACGACCTTTATCCTCGCGGCGGCGACTTGAGCCAGGCCAGTTTCTGGACCGGCCTGCGCCCGGCGACCCCGGACGGTACGCCGATCGTGGGCGCCACTGCGTTCCGCAACCTGTTCCTCAACACTGGCCACGGTACGCTGGGCTGGACCATGGCGTGCGGTTCCGGCCGCCTGCTGGCCGACCTGATTGCGCGCAAGAAGCCGCAGATCAGTGCCGAAGGCCTGGATATCTCCCGGTATGGCAACAGCCCGGAAGTTGCCAAGCAAGGCCAGACCACGCCTGTCCACCAGCAGTAAGGTCGCCCTTACCGGCCTCGTCGCGGGTAAACCCGCTCCCACAGGTTTGTGCGATCCCTGTAGGAGCGGCTTCAGCCGCGAAGAATCCAACACCGATTTCAACCCGAACACCATAAGGCAGCCGCCATGCGTCCCGCCCGCGCCCTGATCGACCTGCAAGCCCTCCGCCACAACTACCGCCTGGCCCGTGAACTGACCGGTGCCAAGGCCCTAGCCGTGGTCAAGGCCGACGCCTACGGCCACGGCGCCGTGCGTTGCGCCCTGGCCCTGGAGCCCGAAGCCGACGGCTTTGCCGTGGCCTGCATCGAAGAAGCACTGGAGCTGCGCGCCGCCGGTATCAAGGCCCCGGTGCTGCTGCTCGAAGGCTTTTTCGAGGCCAGCGAGCTGGCATTGATCGCCGAGCACGACCTGTGGTGCGTGGTGCATTCGCTGTGGCAGCTCGAAGCCATCGAGCAGACCCAGGTGCACAAGCCGCTGACCATCTGGCTCAAGCTCGACAGCGGCATGCACCGCGTCGGCCTGCACCCCAAGGACTACCACGAGGCTTACCAGCGCCTGCTGGCCAGCGGCAAGGTTTCGCGCATCGTGCTGATGAGCCACTTTGCCCGCGCCGACGAGCCGGAGGCCGACGCCACGGAGCAGCAGATAGCAGTATTCAACGCCACCCGTGAAGGGTTGGTTGCCGAATGCAGCCTGCGCAATTCACCCGGTGTGCTGGCCTGGCCGCAGGCCCCGAGCGACTGGGTGCGCCCGGGCATCATGCTGTATGGCGCCAGCCCCTTCGAAGCCGACCAGCCCCAGGCTGCGCGCCTGCAGCCGGTGATGACCCTGCAATCGCGGGTCATCAGCGTGCGCGAGCTGCCAGCCGGTGAGCCGGTGGGCTACGGTGCCAAGTTCGTCAGCCCGCGGCCGACCCGTGTTGGCGTGGTCGCCATGGGTTACGCCGACGGCTACCCGCGCCATGCGCCCACCGGCACGCCGGTGGTGGTCGCTGGCAAGCGCAGCCAGCTGATTGGCCGCGTGTCGATGGACATGCTCTGCATCGACCTCACCGACGTACCCGAAGCCAATGTCGGCAGCCCGGTCGAGCTGTGGGGCAAGCAGGTGCTGGCCAGTGATGTAGCGATGCAGGCCGGGACCATCCCCTACCAGATTTTCTGCAACCTGAAACGCGTACCGCTGGACTATTGCGGCGAATAAGGCGCCGAAGCGGACAGCGTGAGGGGCGGTGTGTTGTAAATACTGAACGGCATTGCCATGATATCGTTCACATTCACCCCGCCATCTCACCGTTTCAGGAGGCTCCAGCTTTGGACGTCGGCGAACGACTGCAAGCCATCCGCAAGCTCAAGGGCCTGTCCCAGCGGGAACTCGCCAAGCGCGCGGGAGTGACCAACAGCACCATCTCGATGATCGAGAAGAACAGCGTGAGCCCCTCGATCAGCTCGTTGCGCAAGGTCCTCAGCGGCATTCCCATGTCGATGGTCGAGTTCTTTTCGGTCGAGCTGGAGGCCGAAAGCCCCGCGCAGATTGTCTACAAGGCCCACGAGCTGATCGACATCTCCGACGGCGCGGTGACCATGAAGCTGGTGGGCAAGTCGCACCCCAACCGCGCCATTGCCTTCCTCACCGAGGTCTACCCGCCGGGTGCCGACACCGGTGCCGAGATGCTCACCCACGATGGTGAAGAAACCGGCATCCTGCTCGAAGGCAAGCTCGAGCTGGTGGTGGGCAACGAGATCTTCATCCTCGAAGCGGGCGACAGCTACTACTTCGAAAGCACCCGTCCGCACCGTTTCCGCAACCCGTTCGACGCACCTGCGCGGCTGATCAGTGCAGCCACACCCTCGAACTTTTGATCCAGCGCAGTGCATTGCTTCGGCAATACCCCTTTCCTGAGTAGGGTCGTTTCACGGTTTCCGGGTTCCCGCTATACTTTTCAACGCTCGCATTACCGTGGCCGCGGGCGTGATTAGCCACCATGAGGGTGTTCGCGTGAACCAAATCAAGAAGATGCTGGCCGTACCAGCAGCCGTATTCGCCCTTTGGGCAATGAGCGCAACCGCAGCGACCAACGATGAGCTTGCCAAACGCCTTGAGCCGGTCGGCCAGGTCTGTGTGCAGGGCCAGGAATGCAAGGGCATGGAAGTGGCAGCCGCCGCAGGTGGCGGTGGGGCCAAGACGCCGGATGATGTGATTGCCAAGCATTGCAATGCCTGCCACGGCACCGGGTTGCTGGGGGCGCCGAAGATTGGCGACGGCGCTGCGTGGAAGAAGCGCGCTGACGAGCAGGGTGGGGTGGACGGGCTTCTGGCCAAGGCCATTACCGGCCTGAACGCCATGCCGCCGAAAGGTACCTGCGCGGACTGCTCGGATGATGACCTGAAAGGCGCCATCAAGAAGATGTCCGGGCTTTGAGCCGAAGATGAATTGCACAAGGCCCGCCATTTTTTGGCGGGCTTTGTATTTGTGTTGCCAGTGCCGGCCCTTCGCGGCTAAAGCCGCTCCTACAGGATTTTCACCGCCCTTGAGTATTGTGAGGTCCCTGTGGGAGCGGCTTTAGCCGCGAGAGGGCCGGCACAGGCAACCAACCTCTTGAGCTCATGTCCAACCCCTGACCCCATGGATGATTCAGGAGGCCCCGATGCACCTCTGCTCCATCGACCAGGCCGTCGAGCAGGTTCTCGCCCGGCTGCCAGCACATATCCATATGGGCTTGCCGCTGGGCCTGGGCAAGCCCAACGCCTTCGTCAATGCGCTTTACGCCCGGGTCCGCGAGCTGCCAGAGCGAAGGTTGACGATCTACACCGCGCTGACGCTTGGCCGCCCACCCTTGGGCGACGGCCTGCAACGGCGTTTCCTCGAGCCCTTCGTCGAGCGCGTGTTCGCCGACTACGAAGAGCTCAGCTACCTGGCCGACCTGCGCAACGACAAGCTGCCGCCGAATATCCGCGTCGAGCAGTTCTTCATGCAACCCGGCAGCCTGCTGCATAGCGAAACCGCGCAGCAGGACTACATCAGCAGTAACTACAGCCACGCCGCACGCGACATCAATGCCAAGGGCCTGAACCTGGTTGCCCAGCTGGTCGCCGCCACGCCGGAGAAGCCCGTCCACCTGAGCCTGGCCTGCAACCCCGACATCACCCTCGACCTGCAGCCGATGATCGCCAAGCGGCGTGCAGCAGGTGAAACCATCCTCATGCTCGGCCAGGTTCATGCCGAACTGCCCTACATGCCGGGCGATGCGGAGCTGCCGATCGATGCGTTCGACCTGTTGATCGACGAAGCGGAACAGCGCCGGCTGTTTTCTACCCCAAACATGCCGGTCACCACCCAGGATCACTGCATCGGTTTGCACGCAAGCTCGCTGGTACGTGATGGCGGCACCTTGCAGATCGGCATCGGCGCCATGGGGGATGCGCTGGCGGCAGCGTTGTTGGCGCGCCAGGGTGACAGCGAGGGTTACCGTGCGTTGCTCGATGAGCTGGACGTTGGCCCTTGGCAGGCGCTGATCGAGCAAGAAGGGGGCCTTGAGCCTTTCGCCCAAGGCCTTTATGGCTGCAGTGAGATGTTCGTCAACGGCCTGCTGGCGCTGGCCGAGGCCGGCGTGGTGCGGCGACCGGCGGATGAGCAGGGCGTGCTGGTGCATGGCGGGTTCTTCCTGGGCCCACAAGCGTTCTACCAGCGCTTGCGCGAGATGCCGCTGGAGCAACGCGCACGTTTCGCCATGACCCGCATCAGCTTCATCAACGAGCTGTACGGGCAGGAAGAACTCAAGCGCCGGCAGCGCCGCGATGCGCGCTTCGTCAACACGGTGTTCGGCATGACCCTGCTGGGTGCCGGTGTAGCCGACCAGTTGGAGGACGGGCGGGTGCTCAGCGGGGTGGGCGGGCAGTACAACTTCGTGGCTCAGGGGCATGCGCTGGAGGGTGGGCGCTCAATCCTGTTGTTGCGCAGCTGGCGCGAGTCGGGTGGTGAGTTGACCTCCAACCTGTTCTGGCGCTATG
This sequence comes from Pseudomonas sp. URMO17WK12:I7, assembly GCF_003269045.1. Taxonomy (NCBI): domain Bacteria; kingdom Pseudomonadati; phylum Pseudomonadota; class Gammaproteobacteria; order Pseudomonadales; family Pseudomonadaceae; genus Pseudomonas; species Pseudomonas sp. URMO17WK12:I7. The sequence goes on from NZ_QLTL01000005.1 coordinate 252,204, forward strand.
GCCACTGCACCATCCCTCGGCACCTGCGCGATATTGTGGTGACCGAGTATGGCATCGCCGACCTGCGTGGGCAGACCGACAGCGAAGTGATTGCGCGGTTGCTGGCCATCAGCGATTCAAGGTTCCAGGGCGAGTTGATCGAGCAGGCGAAGGATGCGGGCAAACTGGCCAGGGACTTTCAGCTGGATGCGCGGTTTACCGACAACACGCCGCAAAGCCTGGAGGCCATCAAGGCCCGACATGCGCGGTTATTCCCGGAGTATCCGCTGGGCACGGACTTCACGGCTGAGGAACGGGACTTGTTGCGGGCGCTGAACTGGTTGAAGAGTAAGTTCAAGCTGAGCGAAATGCTGGAGCTGGGCAAGGCGGCACTGGAGGCGCCGGGGCCGGAGGGGTATGAGGCGCACCTGGCGCGGATGCAGCTGGATCAGCCGCATGGGTTGAAGGAAGAGCTTTACCAGCGCTTGTTGCTGGCGGGGTTGGCGGCGTCCTGATGAATTGCCGGGGCTGCTTCGCAGCCCATTCGCGACACAAGGCCGCTCCTACAAGGAAATGCGATCTCCTGTAGAAGCGGCCTTGTGTCGCGATGGGCCGCAAAGCGGCCCCAGGGGCAATCACTCGATGAAGCTGACCACGCCACCTTCCAGCGACTTCACCCGGGCCAGCGATTCAACGCGGTAGCCCTGGCTGTCCAGCTCGGCACGGCCGCCCTGGAACGACTTCTCGATGACGATGCCCAGGCCGGCAACGGTGGCACCGGCCTGCTTGATGATCGAGATCAGCGCCTGCGACGCCTTGCCATTGGCCAGGAAGTCGTCGATCACCAGCACGCGGTCGCTGCTGTTGAGGTGGCGCGGCGAGATGGCCACGGTGTTCTCGGTCTGCTTGGTGAAGGAGTACACCGAGGCAGTCAGCAGGTTCTCGGTCAGGGTCAGCGACTGGTGCTTGCGCGCGAAGATCACCGGTACGCCCAGCTTCAGGCCGGTCATCACCGCCGGGGCAATGCCCGATGCTTCGATGGTGACGATCTTGGTCACGCCGGCATCGGCGAACAGGCGGGCGAACTCGTCACCGATCAGCTGCATCAGCGCCGGGTCGATCTGGTGGTTGAGAAACGCGTCGACTTTGAGAACCTGATCGGAAAGCACGATGCCTTCTTCGCGAATCTTCTGATGCAGTGCTTCCACTGTGTATTCCTCGATGTAACAAAGGTGGCCGCTAAAAGCGGCAGAGTTAAAGAGTAATGGTTGATCAGCGTTTGAGCATTGCCCGGATATCGGCCAGGGCGTTGTTGCCGCGCGCGGCCTTCACCTCGACCGGTGCGTCGTCCAGGCCTTCCCAGGCCAGGTCGTCGGGCGGTAGTTCGTCGAGGAACCGGCTTGGCGTGCAATCGATGATCTCACCGTACTGCTTGCGCTTGGCGGCGAAGGTGAAAGCCAGGGTCTGGCGCGCGCGGGTGATGCCCACGTAGGCCAGGCGACGTTCCTCTTCGATGGTGTCGGCCTCGATGCTGGAGCGGTGGGGGAGGATTTCCTCCTCCATGCCCATGATGAACACGTAAGGGAATTCCAGGCCCTTGGAGGCGTGCAGGGTCATCATCTGCACACCTTCGGCGTTTTCTTCCTCTTCCTGCTGGCGCTCCAACATGTCGCGCAGCACCAGCTTGCCGATGGCGTCCTCGATGGTCATGTCACCCTCTTCGTCCTTCTCGAGGGTGTTCTTCAGCGCTTCGACCAGGAACCAGACGTTGCTGATGCGGAACTCCGCCGCCTTGTCGCTGGCGGTCTGCTGGCGGATCCAGTTCTCGTAGTCGATGTCGCGGATCATCTCGTGCAGCGCGGCAATCGGGTCTTCCAGGGCAACTTTGTGGCGCACACCGTCGAGCCAGTGCTTGAAGCGCTGCAGGCGCTCTGTGTAGCGGGCGTCCAGGTGCTCGCCCAAGCCCAGCTCCTCGCTGGCGGCGTACATCGAGATGCCGCGCTCGGTGGAATAGTTGCCGAGCTTTTCCAGGGTGGTCGAGCCGATTTCCCGGCGCGGCACGTTGATCACGCGCAGGTAGGCGTTGTCGTCATCCGGGTTCACCAGCAGGCGCAGGTAGGCCATGAGGTCCTTGACCTCCTGGCGGCCAAAGAAGCTGTTGCCGCCCGACAGGCGATACGGCACCTGATGGTGCTGCAGCTTCAGTTCGATCAGCTTGGCCTGGTAGTTGCCGCGGTAGAGGATGGCAAAGTCGCTGTACGGGCGGTTGGTGCGCAGGTGCAGGGTGAGGATTTCCATGGCCACGCGTTCGGCCTCGGCTTCCTCGTTCTTGCAGCGGATCACGCGGATCTCGTCGCCCACGCCCATCTCGCTCCACAGCTGCTTTTCGAAAGCGTGCGGGTTGTTGGCGATGAGCACGTTGGCGCAGCGCAGGATGCGGCTGGTGGAGCGGTAGTTCTGTTCGAGCATGACGATCTTCAGGGAGGGGTAATCCTCCTTGAGCAGCATCAGGTTCTCGGGGCGCGCGCCACGCCAGGCGTAGATCGACTGGTCGTCATCGCCCACCACGGTGAACTGGTTGCGCATGCCAATCAGCATCTTCACCAGCAGGTACTGACTGGCGTTGGTGTCCTGGTATTCGTCCACCAGCAGGTAGCGCACGCGGTTCTGCCAGCGTTCGAGCACGTCGGGGTGCTCCTGGAACAGCTTGACCGGCAGCAGGATCAGGTCGTCGAAGTCCACCGCGTTGAACGCCTTGAGCGTGCGCTGGTAGTGGGTGTAGACGATGGCGGCGGTCTGTTCGCGCGGGTTGCGCGCTTTTTCCAGGGCTTCGGCGGGCAGGATCAGGTCGTTTTTCCAGGCACCGATCATGTTCTTGATCTCGTCGATGCCGTCGTCGCCGGAGTATTCCTTCTGCATGATGTCCGACAGCAGCGCCTTGATGTCGGATTCGTCGAAGATCGAGAAGCCCGGCTTGTAGCCCAGGCGCTCGTGCTCCTTGCGGATGATGTTCAGGCCAAGGTTGTGGAACGTGCACACCGTCAGGCCCCGGCCTTCCCCCGGACGCAGCAGGGTGGCGACCCGCTCCTTCATCTCGCGCGCGGCCTTGTTGGTGAAGGTCATCGCCACGATGTACTGGGCGCGGATGCCGCAGTTCTGGATGAGGTGGGCAATCTTGCGCGTGATCACGCTGGTCTTGCCCGAGCCAGCACCGGCGAGCACCAATAGAGGGCCGCCGACGTAGTCACGGGCTTCCTGTTGCCGGGGATTGAGTCGGGACATGCTAGAAACCGGGGGTCGCCAGAAAATAGCCGCGCATTCTAACAGGCATGGGCCACTTGTGGCGCGACCGTCTGACGTTTGAGTCAGACTTTTGTCAGGGCATAAGCATTAGCGAAACTAATGCTATTCATCGAAAAAATCGTAATTGCCGGTTTGACGACTTTCCCGCAGGATGCACGTCAAAATGCGACGGGAGGCACTGCGGGCAAAGGACATGTCTAAAGGTGAAAATCATTTTCATTTATGCAGTAGCATGCCCGACATCCACCGCTATACCTTTCGAGTCTTAAGGAGCCCGCTTGTCCACGCCTGTCGAACCTTTGCGTTTGCTGCTGTTGGCTGATGAGCCGGAATGGGCCGCCTTGTTACGCGAATGTCTGCTACCACTGGACGGTACCGCGGTATTGCTGACCGCACCGAACTGGGCGGCGGTCGATACCCTGTTCAGCCATGACCGCCAGGCCGTGGTGCTTGCCACGCCTGACTTGCAGCCCGCGCCAGGGCGCTGTGAGCTGCCGACCATCCTGTTGCTCGACCATGAGCCAGTCACTTCGCCAACGGGCGTCAGTGACTGGCTGGTACGCGACCAGCTCAATGTCGATGCCCTGCGCCGCTCGTTGCGTCATGTGCGCGAGCGCGGTGTGCTGGTGGCGACCTTGCAGCGCCTGGCCGAGCAGGACCCACTGACCGGCATCGCCAACCGCCAGGGCTTTCAGGCCCTGTTGACCACGCGCCTGGCCGAGAACGAAGGCCGCGGCGTGGCCCTCGGCCACCTGGACCTGGACAACTTCCGCCATGTCAACGATGCCCTTGGTCATCAGTGCGGCGACCGCCTGATCCTGCAGGTGGTGTCGCGCCTCAAGCAGCAGCTGGAGGCTGGTGACCAGCTGGCGCGCCTGGGCAGCGACGAGTTTGCCCTGCTGATCGACACACGTCGCGACGCCAACCGTGCCGAATGGATCGCCGAGCGTATCGTCGAGGCGTTGGCCGAACCCTACTGGATCGACGGCGAAAGCCTGTTGCTCGGCTGCAGCCTGGGCCTGGCCCATGCCCGTGCCCAGGGCGGGGCCGACCCGCTGATGTGGCATGCGCACATTGCCATGCGCCAGGCCAAGGGTAGCCAGGGCTGCACCTTCCATGTGTTCAACGAACGCATCAACCGCAATGCGCGCAGCCTGGCCGACCTGGAAAGCGAGCTGCGTCGGGCACTGCGCCGCGATGAACTGGAGTTGCACTACCAGCCGCGGCTGAACCTTGCCGATGGGCGCATCGTCGGCCTCGAGGCCCTGGTGCGCTGGCGGCATGCCGAGCGCGGCCTGCTGCCGCCCAGCGAGTTCGTGCCGCTGGCCGAACAGAGCGGGCTGATCGTGCCGCTGGGTTACTGGGTGATTTCCCGTGCCCTGCACGACATGCAGGCGTTGCGCGAGCAGGGGCTTGCGCCACTGCACATGGCGGTGAACCTGAGCTTCCGTCAGTTCCAGGACAGCCAGTTGCTGGCCACCCTGAGCCGGCTGATCATCGAGCATGGTGTGGATGCCCGCTGGCTGGAATTCGAACTGACCGAAACGGCGGTGATGCGCCGCAACGAGCTGGTGCGCCAGACCATGGATGCCTTGGGCCGCCTGGGTGTGCGCTTCTCGCTGGATGACTTTGGTACCGGCTTCTCGTCCTTTGTGCACTTGAACAGCCTGCCGATCACCTTGCTCAAGGTTGACCGCAGCTTCGTTGCCGAGATGGAGATGCGCGAAGAAAACCGCAAGCTGGTGCATGCCATGATCAACCTGGCGCACAACCTCAACCTGGAAGTGGTGGCCGAGGGCGTCGAGAGCCCGGAGCAGATGGCTTTGCTGCGCGGGTTTGGCTGTGATCAGGTGCAAGGGTTCCTGGTCAGCAAGCCGCTACCGGTCGGGGAGTTGATGGACTACTTGCTGCAGGCGACTGACCGTCCGCTCGTAGCTGCCCTCTAGGGCCTCTTCGCGGCGGTTCGACGCCTCGAAAGGGCCCTTCAGTCAGGCCGATACCGCGGCCCCAACCCCGGCCTTGCCCAGCAACCGCTTCATCCGCCATTCGAAGCCGATGGTCAGCGCCACCGCCGCACAGGCCAGCCCAAGGGCCAGCCCCCACCACACCCCCACCGCCCCGCCACCCAGGGTAAAGGTAAACAGCCAGGCACTGGGAGCCCCCACCAGCCAGTAGCAGCACAGCCCGATGAGGAAGGTGGTCTTGGCGTCCTTCAGGCCACGGATCGAGCCCATGGCGATGGTCTGCATGCCATCGAACAGCTCGAACCATGCCGCCACCATCAGCAGTTGCACGGCCAGTTGATAGATCGCGGTAAAGCCGGGGTCGTCACGGTCGATGAACAGCCCCACCAACGCATCCGGCAGCAGCAGGAACAACGCTGCAAAGGCAAACATGATCATTGCCCCGAAGCTGATCCCCACCCGCCCGGCACTGCGCGCTGCCAGCAGGTTGCCGGCGCCGTAGTACAGGCCCACGCGCATGGTCACGGCATACGACAGCCCGGTCGGCACCATGAACGCGGTGGAAACGATCTGCAAGGCGATCTGGTGCGCCGCCAGTTGCGTGCTGCCCAGCACGCCCATGCACAGTGCGGCGAAGGCGAACAGCCCGACTTCCACCATGTAAGTACCGCCAATCGGCAGGCCCAACCGCCACAGTTCGCGCAGGGCTGGCAGCGAAGGGCGCGACAGCCCTTTGCGCAGCGGGTAGTCGGCATAGGCCGAGTGCCAGCGGATGTACAACGCCAAGGCAATGGCCATGCCCATCGACACCACGGCAGTGACCAGGCCGATACCCATCAGGCCCAGCTTTGGCAGGCCGAACATGCCTTCGATCAGGGCGACGTTGAACAGGTAGTTGAGTACCGTGCCGACCAGGCTGATGACCATCACCGGTGTGGAGCGCCCTAATGCACTGGTGAAGCCGCGCAGGGCCATGAACGTCAGGTAGCCGGGCAGGGCCAGTGGCAGCAGGGTGAGGAACTCGGCTGCCGAGTCGACGTTCTCCGGCTGCTGGCCAAACAGCAACAGCACCGGTTTCAGGTTCCACAGCACCAGTGCCGCCAGCAGCGCCAGGCCCCAGGCCAGCCATAGGCCGTTCTGTGCCAGGCGGGTGGCGCCCTCGATGTCGTTGGCGCCCTTGCGGATCGCCACCAGGGTGCCCACTGCGGCGATCACACCCAGGCAGAAGATCGACACGAACGAATAGCTCGCCGCGCCCAGGCCACCACCGGCCAGGGCCTGCGGGCTGATGCGGGCCATCATCAGGGTGTCGGTTAGCACCATCAGCATGTGCGCCAACTGCGAGGCGATCAGCGGCCCGGCCAGGCGCAGCAAAGCCTTGAGTTCTGTGGTGGGCGCGACATGCATGAGTGTGGTCCTTGTGCCTGATCCTGTGAGCGATGGACGATTCTGAGGCTTCGGTCAACTTTGCACAAAAGGATAAAAGCGATGATTGGCATGAGTTGAACTCATGTATATATGACGCTGTGCATTCCATTCTCACCCCCGTATGACAGGTGCCCCATGTCCCGCCAGTTGCCTCCTCTGTATGCATTGCGCGCATTCGAAGCGGCTGCGCGGCTGAGCTCGTTCACCCGCGCCGGTGAAGAGCTGTCGATCACCCAGAGCGCAGTCAGCCGGCATATCCGCACCCTCGAAGAGCATTTCGCCTGCAAGCTGTTCGTGCGCAGTGGCCGCAGCCTGCAGTTGACCGAGGCGGCGCGGGTGCTGTTGCCCGGCGTGCGCGAAGGCTTCGCCGCGTTGGAGCGGGCCTGCGATACCTTGCGCGGGGAGGATGACATCCTGCGCATGAAAGCGCCGTCGACCCTGACCATGCGTTGGCTGCTGGCGCGGCTGAGCCACTTCCGACATCTGCAGCCGGGCAATGAGGTGCAACTGACCAGTGCCTGGATGGACGTCGACCATGTGGACTTCAACCAGGAGCCGTTCGATTGTGCGGTGCTGCTCAGTGACGGGGTGTTCCCGGCGGAGTGGGAAGTGCGCCGGTTGTTTTCAGAATTGTTGATCCCGGTGGGGGCGCCGGATCTGCTGAAGGAAGGGCCGTGGGACGAGCGGCGGCTGGCCGGTATCGAGCTGTTGCACCCAACCCCCGACAAGCGAGACTGGCGCGAATGGCTGGAGCGCATGGGGCTCAGCGACAAGGTGTCGCTCAAGGGCGGGCAGGTGTTCGATACCCTGGAGCTGGGCATGATTGCGGCGGCGCGGGGTTACGGCATCTCGATGGGCGACTTGTTGATGGTCGCCGAGGATGTGGCTCAGGGGCGCTTGAGCCTGCCTTGGCCGACGGCGGTGCCCAGTGGCATGGATTATTACCTGGTGTGGCCACGGACCCGGCCGGGTGGGGAGCGGTTGCGGCGCTTGAGTGTGTTTCTGCAGGAGGAAGCGGCAGCTGTTGATCTGCCAGCGGTGGATATCCTGCCTGCTCTTTGACTGCCTGTGCCGACCTCTTCGCGGGTAAAGCGCCAGCCTCAGGAACAATGATATCGCCTGTGGGAGCGGGTTTACCCGCGAAAGGGTCGGTAAAGGCGTAGAGAAAACGTTTGCGAATACCCCGGTCCGACACTCAAGTATTCGAAAGCGACGCCGATCAACTGGCACCAGCGTCCCGGAAGAGGACGCGCTCTCCCGTCGATTTCAAGCGGGTGGTCAGCGTGATCAGGATGATCCCGGCCTCTTGCCAGGAGCTTCTTCATGTCTCAACCGCGTGCCCGGATTGCTTCCCAACTCGGTGTCGCCCTCGCCATCGTGTTGGCGCTGGTGATTTCCGGCAGTACCCTGTTCGCCCTGCGTGCGCTGGACGACGCCAACCTCGCCACCCGCCAGGCCCACCTGGCCAGCGAAGCGCGGTTGCTGGCCGATCAGCTCGATACCTTCCACGGTTCGCTCAAGGACAATACCCAGCGCCTGAGTGGCCTGTTCGAGCGTCGCTTCGCCTCGGGGCTGTCGCTGCACCCTGGCGAGACCGTACACGTTGCCGGCCTTGCCACACCAGCCCTGTATCTGGGCGATCGGCTGCTGAACAACGATTTCCAGGTGGTCGATGAATTCCAGCAGATGACCGCCGGCATCGCGACCCTGTTCGTGCGCAGCGGCGATGACTTCGTGCGCATCAGCACCAACCTGAAGAAGCAGGACGGTGCGCGCGCCATCGGCACCCAGCTCGATCGCCAGCATCCGGCCTACACCAAGCTGCTGGCCGGGCAGATGTACGTCGGCCGCGCGGTGCTGTTCGAGCGCAATTACATGACCCGCTACGTGCCGGTCAGCGACAGCAACGGCCGGGTCATCGCGGTGTTGTTCGTCGGCTTCGACTACACCGACGCGCAAAACGCCCAGTTCGCCAACCTCAAGCGCTTCCGCATCGGTGCAACAGGTTCGCTGGCCATTCGTGATGAGCAGGGCCAGTGGCTGGTACCCCCTGCCAATGCCGACCAGGACCTGTTCAGCGCCAGTGCACCGTTTGCCGAGGGCCCCTGGACCGTGGTTGCCAGCATGCCCAAGGCTGAAATCCGCGAAGTGACCTGGAGTGTCGGCCTGCGCCTGGCCATCGGCAGCCTGCTGGCGATGCTGCTGGCGGTGGCTGCCACCCTGTGGCTGCTGCGCCGCAAGCTGCGCCCGCTGGATGACTTGGTACGGCAAGCCGAGGCACTGGGTGCTGGCGACCTGAATGCGCGCCTGAGCGTGACCAGCCATGACGAGATCGGCCAGCTGGCGCGCAGCTTCAACCAGATGGGCGAGGCGCTGTCGACCATGGTCGAGCACATCCGCAGTGCTTCCGAACAGGTCAGTAGCCGTGCACGTTCGCTGTCCGGGTTGTCTACTGGTGCCTGTGAAGGCATGGATCAGCAGTCCGGCGAGATCACCAGCATGGCTGGTGCGGTGGAAGAGTTCAGTGCGACCTCGATGAACATCGCCGACAACATGGCCGGTACCGAGCGGATGGCCCGCGACAACGCTCAGCAGACCCGCATTGGCCGCAGTGCCATGGATGAAGCGTCGAGCTCGCTGCGGCAGATTGCCGAAGCGCTGGGTGGCACCGCCACTGTGATGGACAGCCTTGGCGCACGCTCGCAGGAGATTGGCGGCATCATCAGCGTGATCACCGCGATTGCCGAGCAAACCAACTTGCTGGCGCTGAATGCTGCCATCGAGGCTGCCCGTGCCGGTGAGCAGGGCCGTGGCTTTGCTGTGGTTGCCGATGAGGTGCGCGGGCTGGCCGCGCGCACGCGCCAGGCTACCGATGAGATTTCCGGGATGATCACCAGCATCCAGCAGCAGACCGGGCACGCCATCAATACCCTGGAGCAGGGCAACCAGCTGATGCAGGAAGGGCTGGCGCGCAACGACAAGGTTGCCGAAGCATTGGCGCGGATCGATGAGCAGAGCCGGACGGCGGGTGAGCAGTTTGCCGTGATCAGCACGGCGACCCAGGAGCAGAGCAGCACGGCCACTGTGCTCAGCCGCAACCTGCAGAGCATTGCCCAGGCCAACAGCGAGCAGCGTGATGTGGCTAACGAGCTGGCATTTACCGCGCGGGAGCTGGAAGGCTTGGCGGCGCAGTTGCGTCAGGAAGTGGACCGCTTCCGCTGAAACCGCAGGGGGCCGCTTCGCGGCCCTTTCGCGACTCAAGGCCGCTCCTACAAGTACAGCGCAAGCCTTGGCCTGTGGTGATCCTGTGGGGGCTGGGGCCGCTTTGCGGCCCTTTCGCGACACAAGGCCGCTCCTACAGGAAAGCGTGTCGTTTTTGTAGGAGCGGCCTTGTGTCGCGAAAGGGGCGCAGAGCGCCCCCGGCAATCTAAAGCCTTACATCGAGCCGAGGTTCAACGCCTGGGCACAGGCCTGCAACGAGCGCCGCTCGCTCTGCGCATACAGCGCCAGCTCATCCTGCACCTGCAACCCCAGCGCCGCTTCGAAAGCCTCACGGTTGGCATTGCTGCCATACTCCGCCTGGCCTTCATCGCCCAGATTCGACTGGAAGATCCCCGCCGCACTCACCGGCAGGAAATCCTCGTACACCAGCGCCTCGAAGTGCACATGGCCTGCCGCGATCAGGCCTTCCAGCGTTGTCGGGCGATCCGCTCGCTCACGTGCTGCCAGGCCTTTCTCGGTGGCGAAGTAACGGAAGTACGCCAACCCTTGCTCACGCATCTGTGCCAGGTCATCCGGGAATTCGGCAAAGCTTGCCTGCAGCAATGCCATGTAGCGCTGGGCATTGGCCTCGGCCGGCGCGCCACCCAGGGCGGCGCGGGTAGCGTCGAGCAGCTTGTCGTACAGCTGGCGGCCCTTGGGCGTTAGCGCCGCGCCGCGCTGTTCGATCTCGCCGAAGCGCGCAGTGTGGCTGCCCTGGTGATCGCTGAACGCAACCTTTTCCTGCAGTGCCTTGAAGCTGGTCTGGCGCAGCAGGATCGGGTGGCGACGGGTAGGTGGGCCTTCGATCACGGCTTTGGGCGGGATGCCCTTGGCCGGCATGCCCACCTGGATCGCGTCGATGTCCAGGGTGCGTGGCGTCAGATGGTTGATGTGCGGGCCTTTGAATGCCACCACGTCGGCAATCAGGCGGTGCTGGTCGTGCAGCTGTTCATACTGCTCGGCTGTGACTGTGGCGTCCTGGTGCCAGCGGAAGGTGTGCAGGGCTTCACGGACGAATTCGTCGGCATCGGCTGCGTTCAGGCCGCCATCGTGTTCGGATTGGCTGATCAGCTCCAGCGCGCGCGGGGTGAAGATCTTGCGTTTGGCCAGAATGCCTTGGGCCAGCTCGCGCAGTGGCAGGTTGTCGATCAGCTCCAGGCGCAGCAACGAGGTGAACACGCGGAACGGGCTGACATGCAGCGACTGCTCGTGCACAGCGCGGAATGCGGTGGAGTGCACCGGCACGCCGGCAGAGCTGAGGTCGTAATAGCCAACCGGCGCCATGCCCATCACCGCAAACAGGCGGGCGATGGTTGCCAGCTCTTCGGCAGTGCCGACGCGGATGGCACCGTGGCGCTCCTGGTCCAGGCGCTCGATTTCGCCAGTCCAGCGCAGGGCTTCGGCCACTTTGGGCTGCTCGGCCATGACTTGCTGGTTGATTTCGCTCACCAGCTCAAGCAGCGTGCCGTACAGCGGCACTTCCTGTTTGTACATGAGCGACATGGCGGCAGAGAACTGCGCGCGGATGCTGTCTGGGCTGACAAAATCGTGGGCGGGCATCGCTAGCTTCCTGGGTAGGTTCGGACGCTTACATGAAAGCTGGGAATGCACTTGGCTCACAAGCGAAAAAAAGTGAGCCAGTCATTCCATTTCTGATCGACCTCAAGGGCCCTTTCGCGACTAAGGCCGCTCCTACAGGGCCGCGCAAGGTTTGAACCTGTAGGAGCGGCTTTAGCCGCGAAGAAGCCATCAAACCGAAAGCTGCTCGCGAATCCATTCCACCAATGCCCTGACTTTAGGCACTTCTGCGGCATGCTCGGCATACGCCAGGTAATGCTTCCCAGCACTAGGCATCGCATGGTTCCACGCAATGACCAAACTGCCCTCAGCCAGCTCCTTCGCCACCAGGTACCGCGGCACCAACGCCACCCCACACCCGGCCTGTGCCGCACTCAACGCCATGTAGAACGTATCGAAGCGCGGCCCGTGGTAAGCGCTGACACTGTGCAACCCCAGCGCCAGGAACCACTCGTGCCAGGCCTCCGGCCGCGAAGTGCTCTGCAGCAGCACCCTGTCCGCCAACTCACCTGCATCCCCCAGCGCGCGCCCGGCCAGCAGCTCCGGCGCACACACCGGCACCACCTCTTCGCCGAACAGCTCGATACAGGTGGCCCCCGGCCAGGTGCCCTGGCCATAGAAGAACACCACATCCGCAGAGCCCTGCAGCAGCGCGAACGGCTCCATCTCGTTGCGGATGTCGAGGTGGATGTTCGCGTGGCGTTTGCCAAAACCCTTGAGGTGCGGAATCAGCCAGCGCACGCCAAAACTCGGTTGAGTGGCTACCTTCAATATCTCGGTCTGCTCGCCGTAGGTAAGCACGTAGCGGCTGGACATGTCGACCTGGGTGAGGATCTTGTTGACTTCAGCCAGGTACAGGCTGCCGGCGGGCGTAAGTTGCAGGCGCCTGCGGATACGCAGGAACAAGTGGTGGCGCAGCATCTCTTCAAGCTGTGCCACCTGCTTGCTGACGGCACTCTGTGTCAGGTGCAGCTCTTCGGCGGCACGGGTAAAGCTCAGGTGACGGGCTGCAGCTTCGAAGCACTGCAGGGCGGTCATGGAGGGCACCAGGCGTTTGGACATCGTGGTCTCTGCGGCTCAAATCATTACCTGACGGAATGATATGCGGAATAAAGGTCGTTTGTTGCACTGGTGTGATCGGATTAATACTGATCCACATCATTTTTCCACCCCATCACCCGATGTAGGAGAAGCACAAATGGTTGCTGGATTGCTCGAGCGCCTTGGCGTTGCCGCCGAGGCTTACACCCAGGGCGACTACCCTGTTCACACGCCGATCGACGGCAGCCAGATCGCCTCGGTGAAATTGCTCGGCAAGGCCGAGACCATCGCCCGCATCGACCAGGCCCAGAGCGCCTTCGAAGCCTGGCGCAGCGTGCCGGCCCCACGCCGTGGCGAGCTGGTGCGCCTGTTTGGTGAAGTGCTGCGTGAGCACAAGGCCGACCTCGGCGAGCTGGTTTCGATCGAAGCCGGCAAGATCACCCAGGAAGGCCTGGGCGAAGTGCAGGAAATGATCGACATCTGCGACTTTGCCGTTGGCCTGTCGCGCCAGCTGTACGGCCTGACCATCGCTTCCGAGCGCCCGGGCCACCACATGCGTGAAACCTGGCACCCGCTGGGCGTGGTCGGCGTGATCAGCGCCTTCAACTTCCCGGTTGCCGTATGGGCCTGGAACACCGCGCTGGCGCTGGTAGCCGGTAATTCCGTGGTGTGGAAACCGTCCGAGAAGACCCCGCTGACCGCCCTGGCTTGCCAGGCGCTGTTCGACAAGGCCCTGAAGGCCTTCGGTGAAGCGCCGGCTGGCCTGGCGCAACTGGTGATCGGCGGCCGCGAAGCCGGCGAAGCCATGGTCGACGACCCACGCGTACCGCTGGTCAGCGCCACCGGCAGCACCCGCATGGGCCGCGAAGTCGGCCCGCGCGTTGCGGCCCGTTTCGGTCGCAGCATCCTCGAGCTGGGTGGCAACAACGCCATGATCCTGGCCCCGAGCGCCGACCTCGACCTGGCCGTGCGCGGCATTCTGTTCTCTGCTGTCGGCACCGCTGGCCAGCGCTGCACCACCCTGCGCCGCCTGATCGTGCACCGCTCGATCAAGGACGAAGTGGTTGCGCGCGTCAAAGCCGCCTACGGCAAGGTGCGCATCGGTGACCCACGCAAGGACAACCTGGTTGGCCCGCTGATCGACAAGCAGTCGTTCGATGCCATGCAGGGTGCACTGGCCAAGGCCCGTGACGAAGGTGGCCAAGTGTTCGGTGGCGAGCGCCAGCTGGCCGAGCAGTATCCGAACGCCTACTACGTGTCCCCTGCCATTGCTGAAATGCCGGCCCAGAGCGACGTGGTGCGCCACGAAACCTTCGCGCCGATCCTCTACGTGCTGGCCTACGACGACTTCGAAGAGGCCCTGCGCCTGAACAACGAAGTGCCACAAGGCTTGTCGTCGTGCATCTTCACCACCGACCTTCGTGAAGCCGAGCGCTTCCAGAGTGCTTCGGGCAGCGACTGCGGTATCGCCAACGTCAACATCGGCACCAGCGGTGCCGAGATCGGCGGGGCGTTCGGTGGCGAGAAGGAGACTGGCGGTGGTCGTGAGTCCGGTTCCGATGCCTGGAAAGGCTACATGCGTCGCCAGACCAACACCGTGAACTACTCGCGCGAGCTGCCGCTGGCGCAGGGTATCGTGTTCGACTGATGGGTTGATGCTGCATGGCCGGGGGCCTTGCCCCCGGTTCGCGGGTAAACCCGCTCCCACAGGTACAACACAGCCTTCGAAACCTGTGATGTAGCTGTGGGAGCGGGTTTGCCCGCGAATGGGCTGCAAAGAAGCCCCAAACAAGAACAAATAGCTGGAGCCGGGCCATGTCCGAACTGCGTCAACAATGCTTGTGGGAACACGTCAGCCAACCGACCGTCGCCAGCCAGGCCCTGGCCGGTGAACACAAGGCCGATGTCTGCGTGATCGGCGGCGGCATCACCGGCCTGTCGGCGGCTATCCATCTGCTCGAGCAGGGCAAGTCGGTGATCCTGCTGGAGGCTTGGAAGATCGGCCACGGCGGCTCCGGGCGCAACGTCGGGCTGGTCAACGCTGGTACCTGGATCCGCCCCGATGACGTGGAGGCGACCCTTGGCCAGAAGCAGGGCAGCCGCCTGAACAAGGTGCTCGGCGCAGCCCCGGCTGAAGTGTTCGCGATGATCGATCGCCTCGGCATCGACTGCCAGGCTCAGCACAAAGGCACGCTGCACATGGCGCACAACGCCACCGGTATCGCCGACCTTGAGGCCCGCCACGAGCAATGGCGCCGCCGCGGGGCCGACGTCGAGTTGCTGACCGGCAGCCAGTGCCAGGAATACTGCGGTACCGACAAGATTTCCGCCGCGCTGCTCGACCGCCGCGCCGGCACCATCAACCCCATGGGTTACACCCAGGGCCTGGCCGCCGCCGTGGTGCGTCTGGGCGGCAAACTGTTCCAGCAATCCTCGGTCGAGGGCCTTGAGCGTGACGGCGATGCCTGGCGGGTGAAGACCGCCCGTGGTTCGGTACGCGCCGACAAGGTGGTGATTTCCACAGGCGCCTACACCGAAGGCGACTGGAGCAACCTGCAGAAGCAGTTCTTCCGCGGCTACTACTACCAGGTGGCGTCCAAGCCGCTGCACGGCGCGGCAGCCGACAAAGTGCTGCCGCACGGCCAGGGCTCTTGGGATACCCGCACTGTGCTCAGCAGCATCCGCCGCGACGATCAGGGCCGCCTGCTGCTAGGCAGCCTCGGCCGGGTCGACAACAAGCCGGCCTGGTTCGTGCGCAGTTGGGCTGACCGGATCCAGAGCCATTACTATCCGGAGCTGGGCAAGGTCGAGTGGGAAATGCACTGGACTGGCTGCATCGACTTCACCCCGGACCACCTGATGCGGCTGTTCGAGCCGGCGCCGGGGCTGGTGGCGGTGACCGGGTACAACGGTCGTGGCAACACCACCGGAACCGTGATTGGCCGGGCGTTTGCCGAGTTCCTGCTGAAAGGTGAGGCGCACAGCCTGCCGATTCCGTTCTCGCCGATGACGGGCGTGAGCGCGCCTTCTTTGCGCACCGCGTTCTATGAGTCCGGCTTCTCGCTGTATCACGCCGGGCAATGCTTGAGAGTTGTGCTGTAGCAGCTGGCCCCTTCGCGGGTAAACCCGCCCCCACAGGTACTGCACAAGGTTTCAGCTTTGCGCAATCCCTGTGGGAGCGGGTTTACTCGCGAAGGGACCAGTACAGGTTACTTGTGCAACCAGCTGAGGAAGCCGCCTTTCTTGATCGAAACCGGCTTCTGCAGCAACAGCGACTCCCGGCTCTGGCGCCGGAACCGCTGCAATTTGCTCAGCGCCGTCTGCACCTCCCCACGCTGCTCAAGGCAGCTCTTCACCTGCGTTTTTTCAATGCGATACAGCACGCAGCTGGTCAAGGTGCGGAACTCGGCCATCGAGTCGTCTTCGTCGATGATCCCCTCGATCCCCAGCACCTCACCTGGCCCCATGCGCCCGGCTTCCAGCAGCTTGTCACCATCGCGCACCGACGCCGAAACCACGCCGCTGCCAATCACCAGCAAATGATCGGACTGCTCGCCAACGCCCAGGATGACCTGGTCGGCCAGGTACTCCACGGCGGTCATGCGCTGGCTCAAGGCATCCCGCTCTTCAGCGCTGAGTGAGCGGAACACCCGCACCTCGTCCAGCACTTCGCGCTGGCGGCTGCGTGGCGGCATGGCCAGGTCGACGTTCCACATCACCCCGCTGGCTTCCAGGTGGCGGTGCGCCAGGTCGAACAGCTGGTTGCGTGCATCGGTCTTGCCGCCCATGTCAGCGATGAAGCCGCTGGCTTCGTACTCCACCGATTCCAGTGTCGAGGTTTTCACCGTCACCTTGGGCTTGGGTGAGGCGAGGATCGCACTGGTGCCCTGCAGGGCTTTCTCCAGGGCATCGAAAACCCGCCTGGGGCGTACCTTGGCCGGCACCACTACGCAGATCGACACCCCGTTCACATCGGCCGGGCGGCTGTGGTTGAGCAAGCGCGCCTTGGCCGCTACCGAGTTGGGGATCACCGCCAGGCTGCCACTGCCGGTAAGTAGACGCGTAGCGCGCCAGTCGATATCCAGCACCTTGCCTTCGGTGCCGTCGATGGAGATCGAATCACCTATCTGATAGGGCCGCGTGGTGTTCAGCACGATGCCGCTGAAAACGTCGGCCAGGGTGCTCTGCAGCGCCAGGCCGATGACGATGGCCATCACCCCGGAGGTGGCCAGCAGGCCCTTCACCGGCAGTTGCAGCACATAGCCGGCAGCGGCGACCACGGCCGCAAGGAAGATCAGCGCCCCCAGCACATCCTGCAGCAAGCGCCCGCCATGGCTGCCACGGGCCACCAGCAGCAGGCCGAACACCACGGTCACCGTGCGTGCACCGAACAGCCACCAGCCGATGGCCAGCACCGTGGCGATCAGGTTGCGCGACACATCGTCGGCCCACGGCGGCGGCTGCAGCGGGCTCATGCCCGCGGCCACCAGCACCGAGCTGAACAGCAGGAAGATCACCAGTCGCGTGCCAATGCGCCAGGCCCGGCGCTGGATCGGGATCAGTTGCCAGAGCACGAGGTCGAGCAGGATCAGGGCGGTACCGAGCAACAACGGGGACGACTGGATGAACGCCAGCATGGAAGTCTCGGGAGTGAGGGGAGGGCTGTGCGTAGTAATAGAGCAGCTTGCTCGGGCAAGCAATGAGGCCAGCAAATCCACTGCCAACAGATCGTTCCTTAAATGGAACGCTAAAGCCAAAAACCACTATCTACCGCTCCAAAGGTGTTGGTTTTAATCTTCTCCCATCAACGCGAAACACCCAACTTACTGAAAATCAAAACCCTTAGGAGCTACCACCATGACCCCATTCAAATACAACCGCCTGAACAAAGACGACGCTGCCGTGCTGCTGGTCGATCACCAGGCTGGCCTGCTGTCCCTGGTCCGCGACATCGAGCCGGACGCGTTCAAGAACAACGTGCTGGCACTGGCTGACCTGGCCAAGTTCTTCAACCTGCCGACCATCCTCACCACCAGCTTCGAACAAGGCCCCAACGGCCCGCTGGTGCCGGAACTGAAGGCACTGTTCCCGGACGCCCCGTACATCGCCCGCCCAGGCCAGATCAACGCCTGGGACAACGAAGACTTCGTCAAGGCGGTGAAGGCCACCGGCAAGAAGCAGCTGATCATCGCCGGTGTGGTGACTGAAGTGTGTGTAGCTTTCCCGGCGCTGGCAGCCCTGGAAGAAGAGTTCGACGTGTTCGTGGTGACCGACGCTTCCGGCACCTTCAATGCCATGACCCGCGACGCCGCCCACGACCGCATGAGCCAGGCCGGCGCGCAACTGATGACCTGGTTCGGCGTGGCCTGTGAGCTGCACCGCGACTGGCGCAACGACATCGAAGGCCTGGCCGCGCTGTGCTCCAACCACATCCCGGACTACCGCAACCTGATGACCAGCTACAACGCCTTCAACGCCAACAAGTAAGCCGGCAGCCGGGCACCGCCAGTCGGTGCCCGGCAAGGGCAGCACACTTATCCAATCCTCCGCCCGTCCGCCGTCGCACAGTGGATGCGGGCAAGCTCATCCCAAGGAACGCCGATGAACACCGCATTCCAAGACAACCGCAACGTGGTGACCCTGGTCATCCAGCACAAGGCCCGCGCCGAGTCGCTGGCGGCCTACGAAGAGTGGCTCAAGCGCACGGTAAGCACCGCGCGCCGCCAGCCGGGGCATCTGGACGTCAACGTCATCCGCCCTGACGAAGGTGGGCTGCATTTCACCACCGTGGTGCGCTTCGCCGACGCCGGCCTGTTGCAGGCCTGGGTCAACTCGGCCGAACGCCAGGCGCTGGTCAACGAAGTGCTGCCATTGCTCGACGGCGGTGACCACACCCAGGTGCACGATGACCCGGAGTTCTGGTTCACCCCGCCAAGCGTCAACACGGCGCAACCGCCGCGCTGGAAACAGGCGCTGCTGACCTACCTGGTGATCTGCCCGATGACCATGGTCATCCCGCAACTGCTGGCGCCGTTGTTCGCGCGCTTCCCGCAGTTGGGTGGCCCGATCAGCGGCAACCTGATCGTCAACCTGTTCGTCATCCTGCCCGTGGTGTTCTACATCATGCCTTGGGTAACCCGCCGCTGCGCCAACTGGCTGCGGGGCTGAGCCACCCCTTCACCTTCAACCTTTCAAGGAGATACCGACATGACCACTCTCGTTACCCGCGACGGCACTTCGATCTATTACAAGGATTGGGGCAGCGGCAAACCGGTGCTGTTCAGCCACGGCTGGCCACTGGATGCCGACATGTGGGATTCGCAGATGGAGTTCCTGGCCAGCCGCGGTTACCGCGCCATCGCCTTCGACCGCCGCGGTTTCGGTCGTTCGAGCCAGCCGTGGAGCGGTTACGACTACGACACTTTCGCCGACGACATCGCCCAGCTGATCGAGCACCTCGACCTGCGTGACGTGACCTTGGTGGGCTTCTCGATGGGTGGCGGTGATGTCAGCCGTTACATCGCCCGCCACGGCAGCGAGCGGGTGGCCGGGTTGGTGCTGCTGGGCGCGGTGACGCCGGTGTTCGGCAAGCGCGACGACAACCCCGAGGGTGTCGATCTGTCGGTATTCGAAGGCATTCGTGCTGGCCTGCGTGCCGATCGTGCGCAGTTCATTGCCGATTTCGCTGCGCCGTTCTATGGCATCAACCATGGGCAGCAGGTGTCCCAGGGGGTGCAGGCCCAGACCCTGAACATTGCGCTGATGGCCTCGATCAAGGGCACCCTGGATTGCGTGACCGCGTTTGCGGAGACCGACTTCCGCCCGGACATGGCCAAGATCGATGTGCCGACCCTGGTGATCCACGGCGATGACGACCAGATCGTGCCGTTCGAGACCACCGGCAAGCAGGCTGCGAAGCTGATTCGTGGGGCTGAGCTGAAGGTGTATGCCGGCGCGCCGCACGGGTTTGCGGTGACTCATGCCCAGCAGCTGAATGAGGACTTGCTGGCGTTCCTGCAGAAGTGAGTTGTTGGAGGCATTCGCGGGTAAACCCGCTCCCACAGGTACAGCTCAGGCTTCAAGGCTTGTGATCCTCCTGTAGGAGCGGGTTCACCCGCGAAGAGGCCTGCCCAGGCAGCACAAAGCTTGAACAGGGCTAACCTTCTACAGCCCACCGCACATCTATCCAAGCCCTGACGTTGTGTCAACCGGCATGCTCCACAGTTGCGCCTGCCGCCGCCCCCAGACGGAGAAGACCATGTCCCAGGACCGCAACGACAAGACCCGTCGCCAGTTCCTCGCCACCAGCACCGTGCTAGGTGCAGCCGGCGCTCTCTGGTCCGCATTGCCCTTCACCGGCCAAGCCGGTTCCGTTCACGCATCCACCCAAGGAGGTTCCATGACCGCCGACCTGATTCTGTTCAACGGCAAACTGCACACCGTTGACCGCGAAAAGCCCACCGCTACCGCCGTCGCCATCAAGGATGGCCGCTTCATCGCCGTGGGTAACGACGCCGAGGCCATGGCCCACAAGGGCAGCGCCACGCAGATCATCGACCTCAAGCAGCGCACGGTGATCCCGGGCCTGAACGACTCGCACCTGCACTTGATCCGTGGTGGCCTGAACTACAACCTGGAACTGCGCTGGGAAGGCGTGCCGTCGGTGGCCGATGCCCTGCGCATGCTCAAGGACCAGGCTGCGCGCACGCCGACCCCGCAATGGGTGCGCGTGGTCGGTGGCTGGAACGAATTCCAGTTCGCCGAAAAACGCATGCCGACCCTGGAAGAAATCAACCAGGCTGCGCCCGACACCCCTGTGTTCCTGCTGCACCTGTATGACCGCGCGCTGCTCAACCGTGCTGCGCTCAAGGCCGTTGGCTACGACAAGACCACGCCGAACCCGCCGGGTGGCGAGATCCAGCGCGACAAGTTCGGCAACCCGACCGGCATGCTGATTGCCCGCCCGAACGCGATGATCCTGTACGCCACCCTGGCCAAAGGGCCGAAGCTGCCACTGGAGTACCAGGTCAACTCCACCCGCCAGTTCATGCGCGAGCTGAACCGCCTGGGCCTGACCAGCGCCATCGATGCCGGCGGCGGCTACCAGAACTTCCCCGACGACTACCAGGTGATCCAGGAGCTGGCCGACAACAACCAGCTGACCGTGCGCATCGCCTACAACCTGTTCACCCAGAAGCCCAAGGAAGAGCTCGACGACTTCCGCAAGTGGACGTCCAGCGTCAAGCTGCACAGCGGCACCGACTTCCTGCGCCACAACGGCGCTGGCGAAATGCTGGTGTTCTCCGCTGCCGACTTCGAGGACTTCCTCGAACCGCGCCCGGACCTGCCGCAGACCATGGAAGAAGAGCTGGAGCCCGTGGTGCGCCACCTGGTCGAGCAACGCTGGCCATTCCGCCTGCACGCCACGTACAACGAATCGATCACGCGCATGCTCGACGTGTTCGAGAAGGTCAACCGCGATATCCCGTTCAACGGTCTGCCTTGGTTCTTCGACCACGCCGAAACCATCACCCCGCAGAACATCGAGCGCGTGCGTGCGCTGGGCGGCGGTATCGCCATTCAGGACCGCATGGCCTTCCAGGGTGAATACTTCGTCGACCGTTACGGCGCCAAGGCTGCCGAGCAGACCCCGCCGATCAAGCGCATGCTCGATATGGGCGTGCCGGTGGGTGCCGGTACCGACGCCACCCGTGTGTCCAGCTACAACCCATGGACATCGCTGTACTGGCTGGTCAGCGGCAAGACGGTAGGTGGCATGGAGCTGTACCCGGAAGGCTTGAGCCGTGACACCGCGCTGCAACTGTTCACCCAGGGCAGCGCCTGGTTCTCCAGCGAGCAGGGCAAGAAGGGCCAGATCAAGGTCGGCCAGCTGGCCGATCTGGCGGCACTGTCGCTGGACTTCTTCAGTGTCGATGAAGAAGCGATCAAGGGCATCGAGTCGGTGCTGACCATCGTTGACGGCAAGGTGGTGTACGGCGCGGCTGAATTCGACAAGCTCGGCCCAGCGCAGGTGCCGGTACTGCCGGAGTGGTCGCCGGTGGTCAAGGTGCCGGGGCACTGGCGTGTGGGCACGCCGTCGCTGGCGGCCGCCGTGCACCAGTGCAGCGGGCCATGCGGGGTGCATGCGCACAGCCATGAAAAGGCACGGCATTCGAGCGTGCCGGTGAATGACTACCAAGGCTTCTGGGGCGCGCTGGGTTGCTCGTGCTTCGCCTTCTAAGCTGAGCTGATGTGAAAAGGGGGGCCAGTTCTTGGCCCCCTTTTTGTTACTTCTGTGCCGGCCTCTTCGCGGGTAAACCCGCTCCCACAGGATCACCACAGGCCAGAGGTCTGTGCGGCCCCTGTGGGAGCGGGCTTGCCCGCGAAGAGGCCAGAAAAGCCAGAATCAATGGTGTGCCTTGTGCTCTGGGCCAGCCAACAGATGACGGATCTTCACTTCGACCCCATCGGTCTGCAGCATCCGCACCTTCGCCTCGATCTTCAGCTCTCCCCGGGTCACCCGATGGTGATGCCGCAAGTGCTCAAGCCACGACTCCTCGAAGAAGAACTCCAGCCACAGTGAAAGGTCAGCACTGTCACGCATCAACCCCCACGACAATGCGCCATTGCGCTTGCGCATCGCCTCCAGATCGCGTGCCGCCAGCTGGAATGCCTCGGCCTTGGCCGGCTCGATGTGGTACTCGACGGTGACCATCACCGGCCCGCTTTCCTTGTCCATGTCATCGTTCAGGACTGGTACCGGCCAATGCAGCGACGGCGTCAGCTCTTCGGCCTCGGTCTCCGGCAAGGTGACCTTGCAGGTCAGCAACGTACCCAGCGCCAGGCCGCCTGCAGCCAGCAACAGGCTCAGGGTGATCGAAGCATGGCTGGCTAGCGTACCCCACAGCAAGCCACCGCTGGCCATGGCGCCGAAGAAGATCAGGATGTACACCGACAACGCCCGCGCCCGGACCCAGGCCGGTACCGAGGTCTGCGCCGCTACCTGCAGGTTGGACAGCACCGCGATCCACGCCGCGCCGCTTAGCAGCATCGCCGGCAGCAGCACATAGAAGTTGCGCACCAGCGCCAAGGCCAGCAGGAACAGGGCATACAGCAGGCTGGCAAGCATCACCAGGCGGTCACGGCTGATGCGCTCGCGCAGGCGAGGCAGCAGCGTGGCGCCGGCCACCGCGCCGATGCCGATGGCTGCCAGCAACAAACCAAAATCGGCTGCGCTGCCGTGCATTTCACCGCGCACGATCAGTGGCAGCAGCGAAGTCCCGGCGCTGGCGCAGAAGAAGAATGCCAACGCCCGCAACAGCACGGCCTGCAAGGGTTTGGCACTGCGTGCGAAGCGCAGGCCGGTGCGCATGGCACCGATGAAACGCTCGGCCGGCAGTAGCGGCTCCTTCACCTCACGTTTCCACAGGAACAGCACCAGAATCACCCCGGCGAAGGAAACCGCATTCAAGGCGAAGGTCAGCCACGGGCCGACCAGGCTCACCACCACGCCGGCAAGCGCCGGGCCGATAGCGCGCGACACGTTGATGCCCACGCTGGAGATGGCCACGGCGTTGGCCAGGTCCTCCTTGCCCACCAGCTCCGGCGTCAGCGCGCTCCAGGCTGGCATCATCAGCGCGGTGCCGATGCCCAGAGCCAGGGTCAGTACCAAGAGCAGGGTGACGTTCATCAGCCCGAGCAGGGTCAGCGCCGCGAGTACCACGGCGACCGACGACATCCACAGCTGCACCAGCAGCAGGTAGCGACGCTTGTCGACGATATCTGCTGCCGCGCCGGCCGGCAGGGCGAGGAAGAACATGGGTAGCGATCCAGCCACCTGGATAAGGGCCACGTGCAGCGGGCTGGCCGACAGCGTGGTCATCAGCCAGCCGGCGCCCACCTCGTGCATCCAGGTGCCGATGTTGGAGGCGATGGTCGCGATCCACAGCATGCGGAAGGTGGTGTTGCGCAGCGGGCTCCAGGCACCTGAAGGGGAATTGCTCATGTCAGAAGCTGCCTTTGAGTGGGTATTCGATGATCAGGTAGATGCGGTCGAGGTCATCGCCGGCCTGGGCCTGGTTGGCGCGGTGGCTGACGTGGGAGAACGACAGGCTGAGGTCTTTGGCGGCACCGGACTGGACCACGTATTTCAGGTCGACGTCGCGTTCCCAGTGCTTGCCGCCCTGACCTTGCTGGCCCACATAGGCACCGCCGGCCGGGGCATGACTGCCGTCGATGCCACGGCCGCTGACATAGCGGCCCATCAGGCTCAGCCCAGGGACGCCGAGGGCGGCGAAATTGAGGTCGTAGCGCAGTTGCCACGAGCGCTCGCCGGGGCCGTTGAAGTCGGCGTACTTGATCGAGTTGGCCAGGTAGATGGAGTCGCCACCGACGAAGTCGAACGGCGTGTCGCCTTCGACCTTCTGGTAAGCCAGGGTCAGGGCCTGGGCGCCGAAGCTGTACTTGGTCAGCAGGCTGTAGGCGAGGGTGTCGATCGCCCCGGCGCTGGCGTTACCGGTGTCACGGGTCTTGTAGAGATTGCCGTCCAGGCGCCAGTTGCCCTCGGCGAAATTCAGGTTGAGGTAGGCCTGGCGCCAGGTGTCTTCCAGCTGCCCGGCGTACAGCGCGCCGCCGAATGGGCCGTGCGGCGCAAAGGTGGCGCCGGCCAGGCTGATGGCGCGGTTGTTGGTGGTGGCGCCATAGCCGCTGAAATCGTCGTGGGTGGAGCTGTTGGCCTGGTTGTTGAAGGCCGTGAAGCGCCCGGCCTGAAGGCGCCAGTCGGGCAGGTCGGTGTTTTCCACGAACCAGCCGGTGGCGTATTCCGGGTGCAGGCGCTTGTCGCCGGTGTCGAACACAGGTGTTTCGACGGTCATCTCGCCGTAGCGCAACTGGGTGTTGCCCAGGCGCAGCTTGAGCGCGGCGCCGGCGCTGGAGTAGTTGGACTCAGCCCGGCCATCGCTGTCGCGTGGCAGCAGGCCGGTGCCGGCATGGCCGCGACCGCCGTCGAGCTTGAGCCCGAGGAAACCATGGGCGTCGAGGCCGACACCGAGCGTGCCTTCGGTGAAGCCCGAGCGGACTTCGCCAATGAAGCCTTGGGCCCACTCCTGGCGGTAGTTCTGGCCGCTGGCGGAGGGCGAGCGGAAGTCGCTGTGCAGGAAGTAGTTGCGGCTGAGCAGCGACCAGCCGGCATCTTCTGCCTGGCTGAATACCGGGTAAAGGGCGAGGGTGGCGAGCAGGGCGCGGCCTGGTCCGTGATTGGCGCGGATCATGGGGCCTCCAAGGGGGATGATCCGGGACTGTGGAGCAAGGATAGGCCAGGGGTCTTGTAACTGTGTGCTGGAACATATGCTTTACCTGTACTGGCCTCTTCGCGGGTAAACCCGCTCCCACAGGATCACCACAGGCCTGAGGTCTGCGCGGCCCCTGTAGGAGCGGGTTTACCCGCGAAGAGGCCGGCATAGGCTGCCCAGGCCTCAAGCCATGTCGCTGATCGCGAACTCCTCGGCCAGATGATCGATCAACGCCCGCACCGACGGTAGCAACCCGCGCCGCGACGGGAAGATCGCATGCACGATACCGCACCGGGGGTGCCAGTCCGGGATCAGCTCCACCAGCCGCCCTGCCGCCAGGTCCTCGCGTACAGCGACCCGCGGCAGATGAGCAATGCCCACGCCAGCTACCACGAAATGGCGCAGGGCAAACAAGTCGTCAGTCACCATGCGCGGGGTATGCGGGATTACGATGCTGCGGCTGCTGTCCTCACCCTGGAACAGCTCCCACTGGTACTCGCGCTGGGCGCTACCCCAGTGCAGGCTCGGCAGCGTACTGAGCAGCTGCGGGTCGAAGCCTTTCGGCAATTGTTCCAGGTACTGCGGCTGGCCAACCAGGCACTGGGTGCTGTTGCTCAGCACCTTCATCACCATGTCGGTGTTCTCCAGTGGCGGGAAGCGCACCCGCAGCGCAATGTCGAAGCCCTCGTGCAGCAGGTCGACACGGCGGTTGGTGCTCTCGATGAACAGCTCCACCTGCGGGTACTTGAGCATGTAGCGGGTCAGCATCGGCCCGACCCAGGAGTTGAGCAGGGTGGTCGGGCAACTGATACGCACCAGCCCGCGCGGCTCGCTGCGGTTGCGCTCGATGATCTCGGCTGCACCCTCGGCCTCGACCCGCATGGCCAGGCAGCGGTTGTAGTAGGCCTGGCCTATCTCGGTGAGTGAGCAGTGGCGGCTGGTGCGGTGCAGCAGGCGCACACCGAGGCGGTCCTCAAGGTCGGCGATGCGCCGGCTGAGCTTTGACTTGGGCATGTCCAGTGCCCGCCCGGCCGGGGCGAAGCCGCCGTGCTCCACGACTTGGGTGAAGTAGTAGAGGGAATTGAGGTCTTCCAATGGTCGTTCTCCAAATGGAACGCTAAAGGCAATTTTCGCAGTCTACCGCCGTAAAGGTGATGATTTTAATCTGTGCTCATCAACGCGAAACACCCCAGATTGCTGAAAAATTCATAAACGTCAGGAGCACAGACCATGAGCAAATTCACCTACAACCGCCTGAACAAAGACGACGCTGCAGTCCTGCTGGTCGACCACCAGGCTGGCCTGCTGTCGCTGGTTCGCGACATTGAGCCGGACAAGTTCAAGAACAACGTGCTGGCCCTGGCCGACCTTGCCAAGTTCTTCAACCTGCCGACCATCCTCACCACCAGCTTCGAGCAAGGCCCCAACGGCCCGCTGGTGCCAGAGCTGAAAGCACTGTTCCCGGAAGCCCCGTACATCGCCCGCCCAGGCCAGATCAACGCCTGGGACAACGAAGACTTCGTCAAGGCGGTGAAGGCCACCGGCAAGAAGCAGCTGATCATCGCCGGTGTGGTGACTGAAGTGTGTGTAGCCTTCCCGGCGCTGGCAGCCTTGGAAGAAGAGTTCGACGTGTTCGTGGTGACCGATGCTTCCGGCACCTTCAACGAAATGACCCGTGATGCTGCCCATGACCGCATGAGCCGGGCTGGCGCGCAACTGATGACCTGGTTCGGCGTGGCCTGTGAGCTGCACCGCGACTGGCGCAACGACATCGAAGGGCTGGCGGCGCTGTGCTCCAACCACATCCCGGATTATCGCAACCTGATGACCAGCTACAACGCTTTGACTGCAGGTAAGTAACAGCGAGCAACTCAAACATAAGCGGCCGGCCCCAACATGGGGCCGGCCATTTTCGTTGCACTTTGTTCCAGCCGGTGATCCGACCTGGTTGAATTGTTAGCGTTTGACCCGAGCGCGAAGCCCGTTGTCATTCCGCGGCATTAACGGGATCAGGAACCCCGTCGATGGCTGAATCATCCGCGTCGGGTGAGACCTCAATACACCCGGTTTGAGGGGGTGTTCATGAATATCGAGCAGAAGCATAGGGCCACTGGGAACAGTGGCCTTTTTCTTTGCTTGATTGGAATGCAATGAGCTGGACGACAGGCGTGATTCACCGGACTGGATGTTGAGTCATTGCCACCCAGTGCATGTCGTGAGGTTTTCAGTGTCTGTGAGATCGAGCGCCGCCTGCGCGGCGCATCGCGGCTAAAGCCGCTCCTACATCTGTTGCAACGTGGCCATGCCTGTCAGGCCATAGTTGTCAGCCTTGTTGGCATGACAGGTTTTTGAGGTGGGCATTGATGCCGCCTCACATGACTTGAGACATGCGCCAAGGCGGGCAGCCATGGCCTCGCAGGTTCGGCACGTTGCAACAGATGTAGGAGCGGCTTTAGCCGCGATGCGCCGCGCGGGCGGCGTTCGATCTCACAGACGCTGAAAATCTCAAGGCATGCGCCTGGTGGTATTGAATCAACATACCGCCAGGCACCTCACCTGCTTCCAGAATCCAAAAAAAGAAAAAGAGGGCCTAAGCCCTCTTCTCATATCACAGCGCCAACCCTCAATCCGCATCCGAATCAAACAACCGGGCCAACTCCACCCGCGCCTCCTTGGTCGTCTGCATCACCTTGGCCCGGTCATCGCGCACGAGCCCCTGGGCTTCCAGCACTTCCTCGTCATGCTGGGCAAACCGCTCGATCCGGTCCGCTGCCTGCTCGTCGCTCAAGCCCAGCCCGACCAGCGCCCGGCGGGTCATCTCGAGGCTTGAGTAGAACGTCTCGCGTATCGGTTCGGCGCCTACATCCGCCAGCTTGTGCACATGCTGGCGGTTACGCGCCCGGGCCAGCACTTTCAGGTGCGGGTACTGGCGCTTCACCCGTTCAGCGGTGTGGATGGCAGCCTCTGGGTCGTCGATGGTGATGATGAAGTACTCCGCCTCACCCACCTTGGCTGCATGCAGCACCTCGGGGCGCAGCGGGTCGCCGTAGAACACCGGCACCTGTTCGAACATGCGCGTCATCTCGATGGTGTCCACCGAGGTTTCCAGGGCAATGAACGGGATCTTCTGCGCCCGCAGGATGCGCGCGACGATCTGGCCCATGCGGCCCATGCCAACGATCACCACCCGCGGCGTGCCGGCGTCGATGGTCTTGTACTGCTCGGGCACTTCTCGCGCCGGTTGTGGGCGTTTGAGGGCACGGGCGCAGCCGAGCATCAGCAGCGGCGTGATGGCCATCGACAGGGTGATGGTCATCAGCAGCAGGTCATAGGTCTGGGTATCGAACAGGCCTTGGTCCTTGCCCAGCTTGAACACCACGAAGGCGAACTCACCACCGGCCGCGAGCACCATGCCCAGGCGCAGTGCGCTGGCGCTGTTCAGGCCGCCGGCCAGGCGGCCGACGCCGACCAGCAGCACCAGCTTCACCGCCACCAGCAGCAGGGTCAGGCCCAGCAGCACCAGTGGCATTTCCAGCAGCAGGCTGAGGTTGGCGCCCATGCCGACGCTGATGAAGAACAGCCCCAGCAGCAAGCCCTTGAACGGTTCGATCTGCGACTCAAGCTCGTGGCGGTACTCCGAGTCAGCCAGCAGCAGGCCAGCGAGGAAGGCGCCCAAAGCCATGGAGATGCCGGCTTCTTCCATCAGCCAGGCAGTACCTATGACCACCAGCAGCGCGGTGGCGGTGGACACCTCCGGCAGGCCGGTACGGGCCACGGTGCGGAACACCGGACGCAGCAGGTAGCGGCCTCCGATGATGACCACGGCGATGCTGGCGAACACCTTCAGGCCGTGTTGCAGGCTGTCGCCATGGCTGGTGTCCGGGCCGCTGGCGGCCAGCAACGGGACCAGGGCGATCAGCGGAATCGCGGCAATGTCCTGGAACAACAGGATGGCGAACGCCAGGCGGCCATGGGGTGCGTTGAGCTGCTTGGTTTCGGCAAGGCTCTGCAGGCCGAGGGCGGTGGACGACAGTGCCAAGCCCAGGCCGAGCACGACGGCCGCCGGCAGCGACTGGCCGAAGCCGAACAGGGCGATGGCGCCGATCACCGCGCCGGTCAGCAGCACCTGGGCAGTGCCGACGCCGAATACCGACTTGCGCATCAGCCACAGGCGCTTGGGCGACAGCTCAAGGCCGATGATGAACAGCAGCAGGACCACGCCCAGCTCGGAAATGTGCGCGACGCTTTCGGTGTCGCGGATCAGGCCCAGGGCTTGCGGACCGATGGCTACGCCAGCGAGCAGGTAACCGATTACGGCCCCCAGTTGCAGGCGCTTGGCCAAGGGAACGGCGACGACCGCGGCGAGCAGGAAGATCACCGCGGTTTGCAGAAGGCTGCCTTCGTGTGGCATTGGCTCGTACTCCATGAGCTGCCGGGGCAGCGTTTGAACAGTTTGGCGGACAATTCTGGGGGTTGGGGGAGAGTCAGACAATCTGCCTGGCGGGAGAAAGATTGTCCCGCAAAGCGGGACAGCCTGTGCTGGCCTCTTCGCGGGTAAACCCGCTCCTACAGTGACGGCGCCGCGCTCAGGAACTGTGTAATTCCTGTGGGAGCGGGTTTACCCGCGAAGAGGCCGGCACAGGAAACACCCCACTCAAACCCCACTCAAACCCCACTCAAACCCCACTCAAACCCCGCCAAACTGCGCCCGATACTGCGCCGGTGTCATGCCGATCCGCTCGCAGAACACCTTCCTCATATGCCGGTCGCTGCCAAAGCCGCAGCGCGCCGCGACCACCTTCAACGGCAGTTCGCCACATTCGAGCAACTTGCGCGCCTGGTCGATCCGCGCGTTTTGCAGGTACTGCAATGGCGTGATCCCGACCTCGCGCTGAAAGGTCCGGGCAAAGTTGCGCCCACTCATGGCCACCAGGTCGGCCATCTTCTGCACCGTAAATGCCTGGTCGATATGGTCGACGATGTACGCCTGCACCCGGGCAATCGGCGAGCCGTCCCGCGGCACTGCCGCCAGCAATGGCCCGTAAGGCGTCTGCCCGCCCTGGCGGTGGCGCGCCACCAGCAGCACCTTGGCGACTTCCAGGGCCAGCGCCTTGCCGTGGTCCTCGGCGACGATGGCCAGCGCCAGGTCGATGCCCGCCGTGATGCCGCCAGAGGTGATCAGGTTGCGGTCCATCACGTAGATGTGCTCAGTCTCGACCTTGGCTTCGGGAAACGCCTGCGCCAGGCGCTCCACATAGTTCCAGTGGGTGGTGCAGCGATAGCCGCCAAGCAACCCGGCGCGCCCGAGCAGGAACACCCCGGTGCAGACCGCGCCGAAGCGCCTGGCG
This sequence comes from Pseudomonas sp. URMO17WK12:I7, assembly GCF_003269045.1. Classification (NCBI taxonomy): domain Bacteria; kingdom Pseudomonadati; phylum Pseudomonadota; class Gammaproteobacteria; order Pseudomonadales; family Pseudomonadaceae; genus Pseudomonas; species Pseudomonas sp. URMO17WK12:I7. Next base: position 282,396 of record NZ_QLTL01000005.1, read on the forward strand.
CCGCGTACGGCCTCAGGCAAGCAGCGCTCCAGTTGCGGCAGGGTGACGTCATAGGCACCCGGCCCCCCTGGCACCAGCAGCAGGTCGATACCCGTCGGCAGTTCTTCCAGGCGCAGGTCAGCCACAACCTTCAGGCCGCACGAGCCACGAATCGGGTGCTGGTCTTCGGCCACAGTGAGCAGCCGGTAATGTTTGTCCTCGGGCAGGAACCGGTTGGCAATGGCAAAGGTGTCCATCGGCCCGGTCACATCCAGCAAGAGCACATCGTTGAACAGCACCATGGCCACGGTGCGTCGAGCGTGTTTTTCCTGCATACCTCTATCGCCTTGAATGCCGGCCGCCCGCAGCGGCCTGGAGCTGAATACGAAATGGATCTTATGGTATCGGCAAGAGGGGCAGGGCCAGCAGTGCGCAATTAAGAACAATTCAGCATTGGCTCAGGACTTTGTCATGTGCCGGCGGCCAGACTTACTCCATTGAACAGGAGAGTCGCCATGCACCCTGGGACGCCCCAAGAGCCACTGCCACCCCCCGGCGCGCTGACGCCGGCGCGGTTGCGCCAGGCCAAGGAACTGATGCTGCGCAGTTCGCTGTCGATCATCGAGGTCGCTGCCGTGTGCAACCTCACCCGCAGCCATTTCTCCCGCGCTTTCAAGGTCAATACCGGCCTCTCGCCCCAAGCCTGGCGGCTGTTGGCGCGCATGGAAAAAGCCAAGCGCCTGCTGGTCACCGAGGCACCGATTACCCACGTGAGCCTGGAATGCGGCTTCTGCGACCAGGCCCATTTCACCCGTGCCTTCAGCCGCCTGGTCGGCCAGCCGCCCAAGGCCTGGCGCCAGGCGCAGGCCCATCCTTAAGCCGGATCTATCCGACGGTATAAGCCCTCGGGATAAGCCCTGAATGCGCCCCGGCCCGTTTTCCCAACCCAAGGAGTCACCCCCATGAGCCAACCTGACTACAAGCGCCTGAACAAAGACGACGCCGTGGTGCTGCTGGTCGACCACCAGACTGGCCTGATCTCGCTGGTGCAGGACTTCTCGCCCAACGAGTTCAAGAACAACTTGCTGGCCCTGGGCGACCTGGCCAAGTTCTTCGGCCTGCCGACCATTCTCACCACCAGCTTCGAGCAAGGCCCCAACGGCCCGCTGGTGCCGGAGTTGAAAGAGATGTTCCCGGACGCGCCTTACATCGCGCGCCCTGGCCAGATCAACGCCTGGGACAACGAAGACTTCGTCAAGGCGATCAAGGCGACTGGCCGCAAGCAGCTGATCATCGCTGGCGTGGTAACGGATGTGTGCGTGGCTTTCCCGACGCTGTCGGCATTGGCTGAAGGCTTTGAAGTGTTCGTGGTGACCGATGCCTCAGGCACCTTCAACGAGACCGTGCAGCAAGCGGCCTGGGTGCGCATGACCCAGGCGGGTGCACAGATGATGAACTGGTTCTCGGTGGCCTGTGAGCTGCACCGCGACTGGCGCAACGACATCGAAGGGCTGGGTAACCTGTTGTCGCAGCGCATCCCTAACTATCGCAACCTGATGAACAGCTATGCGGCGTTGAGCGCTCGTTGATGTAAACCTGTACCGGTCTCTTCGCGGCGGTTCGACGCCTCGAAAAACCCGCTCCCACAAGGGGATGTGCAACCCTGAGGCTGCGCACTACCCCTGTGGGAGCGGGTTTACCCGCGAAAGGGTCAGATCAGGTTGCGCGTTGTTCACAGGCAGAGTGAAGCGAATCCGGCACCCGCCAAACGGCGACACCAACGCCTGCAACTGCCCGCCATGGGCCTGCACCACCGAGCTGCAGATCGCCAGCCCCATCCCCAGCCCGGCGCTCTTGGTGGTATGGAACGCATCAAACACCCGTTCCCGCTCATCCGCCGCAATGCCGGGCCCGTTGTCGTCCACGCAGACCTCGACCACATCCCCGGCTACGACAGACGCAATCTGCAACACCCCGTCACTGCGATATCCCGCCAGCGCCTCCAGCGCATTGGTGATCAGGTTGAATACCAGTTGCTGCAACTGCACCGGGTCGGCCATCACGCTCACCCCAGCCTGCAACCGCGCCTGCACGTCGACCACATACTTGGCGGCATCGGCCGAGGTCAGGCGCAGCACCTCGCGAATCAGCTCGTCGAGCTTTACTGCCTTGAGCTGCATCGGCGACTGCTTGGCCAGCGAACGCAGTGCGCGGACGATATTGGCGGCGCGTTCGCTGTCATTGCGGATGTCTTCCAGGCCGGCAATCGCCTCTTCAAGGTTGGGTTCTGCCCGCTTGAGCCAACGCAGGCTGGCTGCGGCGTTGGAAGCAATACCCAGCAATGGCTGGCTGATCTCGTGGGCAATGGACGCCGACAGCTCGTTCATCACCTGCAGGTGTGCAGTGCGTGCCAGTTCTGTGCGAGATCGGCGCAGTTCCTCTTCCATCTGCCCACGGGCCTGATTGTCCTCTGCAAGGCGCGTATAGAACTTGGCCGTCTGCAACGACACGGCGGCCTGCGAGGCAAGGATCTCCAGCATGGCCAGGCGCTGGCTGCCGAACAGGTTCGGCACCAGGCGGTTTTCCAGGTACACCAGACCGATCAGCACGCCCTGGATCACCAGCGGCAGGCAGAGCACCGAGCGCGCGTTACGCGCGTGCAGCTCCTGGCGGAAGGCCTCCGGGCACTCGCTCAGGGCGTCATTGAGCACCAGCGGCTTCTTGGTGCGCATGGTGGCGTTGATGATCGACAGCGGCGCCTGGGTCATGAACCGCTGGCAGTTATCCATGCTCACGTGCAGCCCGGCATCGTCGATGTAGGCGAGGGCGGCCATCTGGAACTCGGCGCCACTGACGATCAGCAGTGCACCGTGATCAGCGCCGGAGTGCTGGGTGAGGTGGCCCATCAACGTTTCGATCAGGCCTTCGAGCAGCACTTCCTCGGACAACGCCCGCGCGGCCTCGATACCGGCCTCAAGGTCCAGCTTGGCCTGCTGCGTGGCGCGGTATGTTTCCTGGACGGGTTGCGTGCGCAGGAACGGGTGCAGGGCCTCCAACTGGTGCACCTTGCCGGTCGCCCCCCAGAGATGGAAGCAGTCGCGGGCGATGCGCAGGTGCAGGTTGGCGCCGGAGATCAGGCCGCTGGGGATGCACACTTCTGCCAGTTGTTCGTGGGCCAGCGCCTGTTCGTGGATAAAACCGGCGGCGGTTGCGGCGATCTGTGCCTGGTCGAAGCAGCGGATGGCGGCCAGGCCGTCGCCTTCGAGCTTGGCGATCACACCTTCGATCAGCAGCAGCTTGTTGCGGAAGGTCACCGGGTTGAAGCTGGCCCAGCGTTCAAAGCGCTCGCGCAGGGCATGCAGCTCGGCCAGCTTGTCGGCCAGGCTGCCAGAGGCTTCCGGGCTGCCGAGCACCAGGCCGCGGAACAAGTGGTAGTCCGCCAGGTTGATGTGCGCAGGTGCCGCCCAGGCGCTGTCGCCCGCCGCGTCAAGGCTGTGCATGGCATGCGGGATGTTGCCCAGGTAGAAGGCGGACATGCCGCTGAACAGGTGCTGGAAGAACCCTGTGGTGGGTGAGTTCGCCCGCGTGGGCGAGGCCGTGCGGGGTGCGCCGCTCAGGTTGGCCACGAACCCTTGTTGGGCGTGCAGGATCTGTTCGATATCGCTGAAACCATGACCGCGCACGGTAACCAGGCCCTGCGCCACTTCTTCGGCAACTTCCGGCAGATAGTGGCCCATGAACAGGGAGTCGGAAACCAAATGGCTGCAGGCGTGGCAGGTCATGGCCAAATCGCCGCTCAAGCGCGTCGAGTCGACCGCTTCCAGCGCAGTGCGGCGGGCGAACTCCATGGGTGAGGTCCAGGCGCTGACTTGGTCCAGGGCCAGTAGCGCACTGGTGAGATCGGCTTCGAAGCCGTGTCGTTCGATCAGCTTGAGCGCGGCCAGGCAGCAGGCGTGGCCGTCGTGGTAGCTACCAAAGCGTTCGGCGATCATCACCCCGTACCAGGCCATGCCATAGGTGCTGCCCGGGGCGACACCGTGCAGCAGCGACAGCTCCATGAGCTTGGCCAGGTGCAGGAAGCAGATATCGTCCTGCACGAAAAACGACGACGACAGGGTGGCCAGCAAGCCGATTGCAACTGCCACTTCCTCAGAGTCGGTACGTGGTAAAGACGCCAGGCAATGGCGGCCCTTGCGTTCGATCAGGGCATGGACATGCGCATGGCTGGCTGCCACCTGCTGCGGGTCGGTGCCACGAGCCAGGCTGATACCCAGCAGTTCGAGGCCGGCGACGGTGGTGGTGATAGCGGCCTGGTAATCGCAGCGCAGAATGTGCAGGCGTGCCTGCAGTCGGCATACCCGTGCTCGCTCCAGCGCCGAGCACGCGCGCTGGAGGCATTCCATGATCCGGCCCTCGGCATCGGCCATGCGCGCCAGTTGCATGTCGCATTCCGCCGCCATGCAGGCGATGGCAAAGCCATGTCTGGCGTGGCTTTGCGCCGTGGCGTCCTGGCGCAGCAGCTGTTCGCACGTCTGCAGGTAGGCCGCAGCTTGCTCATAGGCGCCGTTGTCACTCGCGCGCAGCGCCGCATCACGCAAAAGCTGCAGGAAAACATCGCAGTCATTCGTTGCAAACCCGCATGGGCTGGCGCGTTGCAACTGATTGGCGATTTCGAATACGGCCTTTTGCAAGTCGTCATGCCAAACCTCAAGCATGGCCTGCGCAATGCGTGCATGCAGTTGGGCGCGATCACGCGCAGGCGTGAGTTGGTAGGCGCCCTCCATCACCCGGTCGTGAGCGAAGCCGAGGCCATTCTGGCCCGGTAGCAGGAAGCCCGCAGCAATCATGGCTTTCAGCGGTTCGCCCGATAGGGGGGCAAGCAGGCGATGCAGCAGGCGTTGATCGCAGCGGCCACCCACCGCGCTGGCGATCCGCAGGACATCGCGCTGGCACTCCGGCAGCCGTGCCAGGCGGTGGATCATCAGGTCTGCGACATTATCGGAGTAACGGTGCCGGGCCACGGCCTTCAGGCACCACGTCCAGCGCATGGCCTGGGTATCGAAGGTGAACAGCCTGTCCTCGACCATGGCCCTGAGGATCTGGTTGATGAAGAACGGGTTACCTGCGGTCTTGTCGAGGACCAGTTCGGCAACCGGCAACGCTTCGTCAGGGCTGACGTGGTAGCGCTCGCCGATCAGTTCGGTGACTGCGCCGATGGTCAGTGGGCGCAGGTTCAGTGTGATCTTGTGCAGTTTTTCAGGTGTGGCGAGTTGCGTATTGGCCGCTTGCTGATCGTTGCGCCGGGCGAAGATCAGCAACAGGTTGGCGGGGGGCTGGGCAAGCAGTTGTACCAGCAACTGCCGGGTAGCGGCGTCGGCCCACTGCAGGTCATCGAAACACAGCACCAGCGGCTGGCCGGGGTGGCTGAACACTTGCAGGAATTCGACGATGGCCCGCTGTTCTTTCTGCAGTGCCAGGCGGGTGGGTTTTTCCGGCAGATCGGGCAGGGGGCCGAGGATCAGTTGCAGGTCTGGTGCCAGTTTGCCGAGCAACCGACCGTGGCCTTTGATGCGCTTGAGGATCTCGCGGCGTAGGGTGTCGAGGTCCTGGCTGTTCTTGGCCAGCAGCTGGGTGGTCAGCGAACCGAGGATCTCGACCCACGGCGCATAGGGTATTGCCTGTTCCCGGCTGTTGCATTTACCGACAGCCCAGAAGCCTTCAGCATGGGCTTTGAGTGCAACCTCCACCAGGCTGGACTTGCCCATGCCAGCAGCCCCGTTGATGAGCAGCACCTGGGGTTTGCTGTCGCGACGCAGCGCCTTGAGCATCAGCGCGATGAGTTTCAGTTCGGCACTGCGGCCATACAGACGCCCGCGGCTGGGCAAAACAGGGTCGGCGTAACCGGGCTCGAAGGGGGGGATGGTCTGGCTGGTGGCCCATTGTCGTTGGCAGTGCGCCAGGTCCACGGCCAGGGCATGGGCACTCTGGTAGCGGGCGTCTGGCTCCTTCGCCAGGGCCTTGGCCAGGATCCGGCTTAGCGGCGGTGGTACCTGGCTGTCGACCTCGCTGGCCGTGCGTGGCTGAACGCCGGCATGCAATTGGCGCCAATGCTGGGTATCGCGCCCGGCCAGCGGCAGCTCGCCTAGCAGCAGTTGGTAGAGGATTGCGCCCAAGGCATAGATGTCACTGCGCCGGTCGCTGCTGCTGCCATGGGGGCAGATCTGTTCTGGTGCCAGGTAGGCCCAGTTGCCGATCGCGTTTCCTTGTTCGCTGATCAGTTCCGGCGTGTCGGCACGAAAACAGCCCAGTCGCACCCGGTGGTTCGGCTGCAGGCATACATGTTCCGGCTGCAGCGCACCGTGCAACACATTGCGTTCGTGGGCTTGAGCCAGGGCGTTGGCGGCGTTTGCCGCAATGTCGAGAAAGGCTGCAAGGTCGACCGGGCCTTGGCTGATCAAGTCGGCGATGGAGCGGCCGGCCGGGTACACCAGCAACGGGCCTTCAGCGGAACGGACAAACGCCGAGGGGACTACCGCCCATTGTGGGTCCAACTGCAGGCGGTAGTCACGCTCCAGTCGCTGGCAGGCTGCGGGGGCCTCGAGCGGGGCGCGCACGGCTATCCAGGCCTGGCGAGTGGCAGGGTCATGCAGGCGGAAGTAGCTGAGTTCACCTTCCTGGCCCAGCTGCGTGATATCGCAGCGATTCAGCCAGTCGTCGTCGATCGACTGGTCGAAATCGATGGGCCTGTTTGCGAGGCGTTCATCGAGCACAAAGCACCCCCTGCTAGCGACATCCTGACGCGCGAGTATACGCAGCGGACCCATCAAGAATGAGGCCTGCAGCCGGCTTGGCAGAAACGGGCACGCTGTTGTCCGTTATCAGTACCTGGTGCTCGACGGGGGCTTGTATAGTTCTGAGGCCAACCTATCCCTCGGGATAATTGTCTGATCGCGCTCGCTGGCCTAGGCTGCCCGAGGCTGCGCAATCGCCCATGCCCGCGCGAGGAAACCATGATCCGAATAGGCAATGCCCAGGTGTCGCTGGAGCGGCGAGAAGCCTTTCTTGACGGCAAGCCGATCCCGTTGGGCGGGCGGGCGTTCGAGGTCCTGGCCACGCTGATCAGGGCCAAGGGCCGGGTGGTCGGCAAGGACGAGCTGTTCAGCCAGGTGTGGGCCGGCACGGTGGTCGAGGACAACAACCTGCAGGTGCAGGTGTCGCTGCTGCGCAAGGCCTTCGGCGACCGCGGGCTGATCCAGACTGTACCGCGTCGGGGTTATCGCCTGGCGGCCGACGTCAGTATCGACGTGCCTTGCCTGGCGCTGGGGCCATCTGCGCTTTGCGCCGTGGCCGGTGCCACAGAGCCGCTCGATGACGGTGCGAACGTGCCAGTGCTGGTGGTGGACGACGACCCATCGGTGCGCAAGGCACTGGGCCGTTTGCTGCGTTCGCAGGACATTCCCCACCGGTTGTTCGCCAGTGCCGAAGAGCTGTTCGACGCTCGGCTGGAAACGCCCTGCGCCTGCCTGCTGCTGGACATGCACCTGCCAGAAACCAGCGGCCTTGAGGTGCAGGCTGCGCTGGGGCGATTGGCGCTGCCTTGGCCAATCGTGTTCATGACCGGCTTCGGCACCATCCCCATGACAGTCCAGGCGATGCGCGCGGGTGCCGTGGAGTTTTTGACCAAGCCTTTCGACGAAGACCAGCTGCTGGCACTGCTTGTAGCGGTACGCGCACGCGCCGTGACCGAGGGGCGCAAATGGCACCATGCGCGGCAGGTCGAGGAAAAATACCAGCGCCTGACCCAGCGCGAACGTCAGGTGTTCACGCTGGTGGTCGGCGGCCTGTCACACAAGCAGATCGCCAAGGAAATCGGCACCAGTGAGGTGACCACCAAGGTGCACAAGAAGAACATCATGAACAAGATGCAGTCACGCTCACTGCTGGAGCTGGTGGCGATGCACAACGTCATCGAGGCTCGGTCTGGCGCATGAGCAGAGCGGTGTGCATCGTCGATGACGATGCTTCGGTGCGCAAAAGCCTGGCCAACCTGCTGCGTTCGGCGGGCTTCGGCAGCCTGGCGTTTGCCACGGGGGAAGTGTTTCTGGCTTCGGAGCTGGCGCGCGAGGCAGGCTGCGTTCTGCTCGATCTGAAAATGCCGGGCATGAGTGGGCTGGACGTGCAGCGCGAGCTGGCGCGCAGGGGTTGGCGCTTGCCGGTGATCTGCATGTCGGCGCATTGGGACGAAGGTGCGCTGCAGGCGGCACTGCGCAATGGCGCACGGGCTTGTCTGGGCAAGCCGTTTCCCGAAGAGGTACTGCTCAAGGTGGTCGAAGAAGCGCTAGCGGGTGAATGAGCACACCTGATCAATCAATTGCTGCGCGTTCGAGCGATGCTCGCTGGGTTGATCGAATTGCGAGACCTTTCCCATGCCACGCCTGAACCCTTTCTCGACCTACCATCGCCGGCCCTGACCGCCAGCGGCCTGCTGTTCATGCGGGTGATGGCTGCGCTGCTGCTGTTTTTCATTCACGGCTTGCCCAAGCTGCTGGACTGGAGCGGGGAGTTGCAGCGCATCGAAGATCCTTTTGGCCTTGGGGCGTCGCTGACCTTGGGCCTGGCCGTGTTTGCCGAGGTGGTTTGCCCCGTGTTGCTGGTGCTGGGTATCGCAGCGCGCCTGGCCTGCCTGCCGGTGCTGGCGGTGTTGCTGGTGGCGCTGCTGGTGGTGCATCCGGACTGGTCGCTGGAGCAGGGGCAGTTTGCCTGGTTGCTGGTGGCGCTTTATGGCGGACTGGCGCTGACCGGGCCAGGGGCGTATTCGGTCTCGGGGTTGATCGGTCGGGGCACGTTTTCCTGATGGATTTTGGGGCCGCTTTGCGACCCTTTCGCGACACAAGGCCGCTCCTACAAGAAATCGCGTTCTCTTGTAGGAGCGGCCTTGTGTCGCGAAAGGGTCGCAAAGCGGCCCCAAAGATCTAACTGCTGCCTGGCCGGTACTGCAAAGCCTCGGCCAGATGGCTTTTGCCGATCGCCTGGCTGCCTTCCAGGTCCGCCAATGTACGTGCAACTTTCAGCAGCCGATGCGCTGCCCGCAAAGAAAGGCTCAGCCGTTCACAGGCAGTCTCCAGCCAGGCCTGGTCCGCCGCTGCCAGCTGACAATGACGACGCAACCCCTCCAGGTTCAGAAACGCATTGGCACAGCCTTGCCGTCGCTGCTGTACTTCACGGGCCTCGGCCACCCTGGCTGCCACACCGGTGCTGGTTTCGCCGCTCGGTTGGTTGTTGAGCGTGGTGGTCTCGCGGGCCACGGTCAGGTGCAAGTCGATGCGGTCCAGCAACGGGCCTGACAGCTTGTTGCGATACCGTGCGATCTGTTCGGTACTGCAGCGGCAGCGGCCGGTGGGGTCACCCAGGTAGCCGCAAGGGCACGGGTTCATCGCCGCTACCAGCTGGAAGCGTGCCGGGAAACGCAGCTTGTCGCGCGCCCGTGCAATCACGATCTCGCCCGATTCCAGCGGCTCGCGCAGCACCTCCAGCACGCGCCGTTCAAACTCTGGGAGCTCGTCGAGAAACAGCACGCCATGGTGCGCCAGGGTGATCTCGCCAGGTTGCGGCCGGCTGCCGCCGCCAACCAGCGCGGGCCCCGAGGCCGAATGGTGCGGATGGCGAAATGGCCGCTGCGGCCAACTGCTAAGCGGCGCGTGGCCACTGACCGACTGGATCGCCGCCACCTCCAGCGCCTCGTGTTCATCCAGTGGCGGCAGCAGTCCGGGGAGGCGGCTGGCGAGCAAGGTCTTGCCCGTGCCGGGCGGGCCGGTGAACAACAGGTTATGCGCCCCGGCTGCGGCCAGCAGCAATGCCCGCTTGGCCGCGACCTGGCCCTGGACTTCGCTGAGGTCCGGGTAAGGATGTTGCTGCAGGACCAGGCCATTGGCGGCGAACGGTGGCAGCGGTACCTGCCCGTTGAGGTGCGCCACCAGCTCCAGCAGATGACCCACCGCATACACCACCAGCCCGCCGGCCAGGCTGGCTTCTTCGGCATTCTCCCGCGGCACCACCAGCGCCCGGCCCGCCTCGCGTGCCGCCAGCGCTGCCGGCAATACACCCTGCACTGGGCGCAGGTTGCCCGACAGTGCCAGTTCACCCAGGCACTCCAGGTCGCTCAACGCCGCTATCGGCACTTGGCCGTCGGCGGCCAGGATGCCCAATGCGATGGCCAGGTCATAACGCCCGCCGTCCTTGGGCAGGTCGGCCGGTGCGAGGTTCTGGGTGATGCGCCGTTGGGGGTAATTCAGCCCGGAATTGACGATGGCACTGCGCACACGGTCCTTGCTCTCCTTGACCGTGGTTTCCGGCAAACCGACCAGGGTGAGATGGGGCAGGCCGTTGGCCAGGTGCGTTTCGACGCTGACAGCCGGGGCCTGAACGCCGACCTGGGCGCGGCTGTGGACGAGGGCGAGGGACATGGACACTCCGTTGGTCACGACATGGAAAAGCCGCTTCCTGCGGCTCGTCGAAGCCTAGAGTGTTTGCAAAGAACTCGCGCAACAAGAATGCGACTTCCTTTTGCAGGGCAGGCGTTTTCCCTGCTTTTCCACGCAATCTGACAAATACTGGATCCAATTCTTTGCGAAGATCCCGCCTATGGCTTAGTGTTCATGAGCGACTGCTGTTGCCATTGGATGGCAACGCGACCCTGAAAATGGACTTAAGGTACTGCCCGTGCAAACGCTCATTCGCACCCGCCAGCAGATCCGAGAACGGGTGCAGGCCAACGAATACGCTGAACTCAACCGCTTCTTCGATGCGCTCCAGGCGCAGTGGCGGCAGGCGCCCCTCGGTGAGTGCCCCGCCTATCTGGAGGCTGTGCAAGGCTACATGCTGGATTGCGACTCCCAGGGCGGCAAGGCCCTGACGCAAACCCTCAAGGCCTGGATCGATAGTTGCCCCAAGGCTTATCACCCACAGGTGGTAATGGGCTTTCACTGCTTCAGCCACGCCTGCCAGATCCGCGGGCAGGCTGGCCCTGATGAGGTGTCCGAAGAGCGCTGCCTGGCTGCCGAACAGGCTTGCGAGAAGGGCGCTGCGCATTTCCTGCAGGCCATGCAACGCAGCGCGCAACCGGTTGCCGCTGTGATCGGCATGCTGCACATCAGCGCGTACCTGCGCGAGCCCGGCTGGTTGGTCGAATTGTTCGCTGGCCAAGTGGCGCGCTACCGGCCCAGCGCGCATGCGGACGTGGAGGTGCAGGAGGCGGCTGCGCCGCTGTTGGTCAAATACGGCCTGACCCCCTTGCTGGAATTGCCGCAAACATTGCCTGCAGGTTTAGGCGCGCGTTTGCATGAGCAAGGCGAAAGTGCCCGGGACTACTGGCTGCGCCATGCACTGGCGTGGTTCCCAGGCTGCTTTGAAGCCATTGAGGCTTATGCCACCTACCTGACCCCACGTTGGGGCGGCAGCGATGAGGCGGTCGACGCATTGGCCTGCGGCCCGCTGTGCCAAGGCTGGCCTGAAGCACTGCGCAATGCGATCCGCTGGCGGGCCCTTGAAGACAGCATCTGGCTGCCGCAGGCCAGGCAACAGCTACAGGTGGCGACCTGGCACAGAACCTTTGCCCAATGGGCCCAACGCGAACTCAGGCCCAAGGAGCGCGCAATGCTGCTGGCCCGGCGTGGCGCCCTGCGGCGCTATTCGATGCAGGATTACGTCGGCGCGATGCGCGACTTTGTCGAGAGTGTCGCGCTATACCCTGACCACGGCTTCGTCCCGGCCATTGGCGAGCCCTTCCACAGCCTTGTATGCCTGGTGCTGTTCCACGAGGCTGAGGACGATTCGCAGGTATTGCGCACCGTGATCGAGCGGCTGTGCGACGACCGTCGGCAGGCAGCGGCCTGTGCCCTGCGGGCTGCGGGGCATCAGTTCGGGTTGTGGGGCTTCGGGCAATCTGCCGAGCAGGCAAGCACGTGGTTGCGCTTGGCGGTCAAGCGCCAGTGCGGGTGGGAAGGGCAGGGCTTCGATGTGCTCGATGTACCGCGCCTGCTGTGGGCCGCCAAGCTGCATGAGGCTGCGCACTTCCTGTATGAAGCCTGCGCAGAGTTGAAACTGCCGGATGCCGCCCTCGCACTCTACGACCTGCATCGTGGCTGGCTGGCCGACACCCCCGAGCAATATCTGAGTGGCAAGGCTGCCGAGCACTGGTTGCTGCGGGCGGCAGAGTCCGGCCACCCACTGGCCAAATTCGACCTGGCTTGCCAGCGGATGAGCCACCCGCAAGGGCTGGAAGACCCAAAGGCGGCGCTGGCGGTCAAGCGGCTATTGCTTGATGCACTGAGCCATCGGCAACTCCATGCCAAGGCGCAGTTGCAGCTAGGCATCCTGCTACGCCAGTACGGTGATGCGCGGGAGCGTGTCGAGGCGGTCGACTATCTGCTGGGGCTGGCCGAGCATCCCGACGCCTGGATTGCAGCGCGCGCCTGTGCAGAACTCGGGCTGGCCTGGATGCAGGGTTGCGGCACGCGCAAGCAGAGCCGCTTCGCGGCAATCGAATGGGCCAATCACGCCGTTGCACTGCAGCCGAGCGATCCGCTCATCGAAGAAATACAGGCCGAGATCCGCAACTCGCACAGCCGTGTGAAAACGCTGTTCACCGTGTGCGGGGCTGCGTTGTTCCGCGGCGACCTGCATGCCAGTGAACTGCCACCCAAAGCCGCCGGCCAGCACAGGGCTTCGGCCTGATCGAAGCCGGGGCCGCCAGGCGGCCCCGGCTTTGTTATGGCTTGGCGCCGAGGATGATGTGCGACGCCTTGATCAGCGCGGTGGCTTGCACGCCGGGGGCCAGGCCAAGTTCCTGCACGGCTTCGCGGGTGACAATGGAGAACACCTCGGTGCCGCCCGCCAGCTTGAGTACCACTTCGGCGTTCACAGCGCCGTCGCCTACCCGTACCACTTCACCTTCCAGGGCGTTGCGGGCCGAGAACCGGTAGCCGTCGGCATCGGTCATCAGCACTACCCATGGTGCCTTGACCAGGGCCACGGCCTGTTTGCCGACATTGATGTTGAGGTTGTGCAGGCTGGCCATAGTGACCACCGCCACCAGCTTCTCGCCGCCAGCCAGGGTCAGTTCGACCTCGGCATTCACCGCGCCGGGCTGCACGGCGCTGACGGTACCTTCAAAGACGTTACGGGCACTGACTTTCATGGTGAGGCGCCTTATCGATTGTTATTCCTGCGCAGCTGGCGCCATCCGGGCTTCCAGCTCGGCGACGTGCTTCTCCAGGGCCTCGAGGCGGGCACGGGTGCGCGCCAGCACGACCATCTGGCTGTCGAATTCTTCGCGGCTGACCAGGTCCAGCTTGCTGAAGGCGCCTTGCATCAGCACCTTGAACTGGCTTTCCAGTTCGGCGCGGGGCTGGGCGGTATCGCTGCTGAACAGGCGCGAGGCCTGGTCGCTCAGGGCGTCGAGAAGGGCTTTGGGCGCGAGCATGTCGGGCTGTCCACTGATACTGAGAAATGGCTCGCAGTGTAGCACGGGGCAACGCTGCACCCTTGCCCTCAGGCAGTTGCACATTTTTCGAGCAGCGCTGCAGGTCGCTGCGCACCGAAGTTGTGCACGTTTGCCATGCTGGCGACTGGCCAATCCTGACTAATTCACATAACTCGCTGTTTTCCGGTGGTTTAACGGAACTGGCAAGGTTTCTGCAAAGACCTGTACGAGCCATGCACTGATGCAGTTCCTTGTGACCAGGCAGTGCGCACGCGGAGCCGGATGCCGACGACGCGTTACAAAGCCAACCGCTGCGCTTAGACTTGAGACGGGTTTGTTTTCCTGGGGCAAGTCCACCAAATCGGGAGAGAGTTTCATGAAGCTAGTCACAGCCATCATCAAGCCGTTCAAGCTGGACGACGTGCGCGAGTCGCTGTCGGAAATCGGCGTGCAGGGCATTACCGTCACGGAAGTCAAAGGTTTCGGCCGGCAGAAGGGCCACACCGAGCTGTATCGCGGCGCGGAGTACGTGGTCGACTTCCTGCCCAAAGTGAAGATCGACGTCGCCATCGACGACAAGGACCTTGATCGAGTGATCGAAGCCATCACCAAGGCGGCCAACACCGGCAAGATCGGTGACGGCAAGATCTTCGTGGTGAATCTGGAGCAGGCGATCCGCATCCGTACCGGCGAAACCGATACCGACGCGATCTAAGCGCCGAAAAAAAGCCTCACCAAACCCAACGCCCCAGGAGAAAACAACATGACTCTGCGTAAGATCGCAGGGCTAGGAGCCCTATTGTCCCTCGTAATGCCCGGGCTGGCCCTGGCAGAGGAAGCAGCTGCCCCAGCGCTGAACTCCGGCGACACCGCCTGGATGCTCACCTCGACAGCGCTGGTGCTGTTCATGACCATTCCGGGTCTGGCCTTGTTCTACGGCGGCATGGTGCGTTCCAAGAACGTGCTGTCGGTGATGATGCAGTGCTTTGCCATCACTGGCCTGATCAGCATTCTCTGGGTCATTTATGGCTACAGCATGGCCTTCGATACCGCCGGTATGGAAAAGGGCGTGCTCAACTTCAATTCCTTCGTCGGCGGGTTCTCCAAGGCGTTCCTCAGCGGCGTCACGCCAGCGAACCTGACCTCGGCTACCGCACTGTTCCCAGAAGCCGTGTTCATCACCTTCCAGATGACCTTCGCCATCATCACCCCGGCGCTGATCGTCGGTGCCTTTGCCGAACGCATGAAGTTCTCGGCGATGCTGGTGTTCATGGGCATCTGGTTCACCCTGGTCTATGCACCGATCGCGCACATGGTCTGGAGCGGTGACGGCGCGCTGATGTGGGACTGGGGCGTACTCGACTTCGCTGGCGGCACCGTGGTGCATATCAACGCCGGTATCGCTGGCCTGGTCTGCTGCCTGGTACTGGGCAAGCGCAAAGGCTACCCGACTACCCCGATGGCCCCTCACAACCTGGGCTACACCCTGATGGGCGCGGCCATGCTGTGGATCGGCTGGTTCGGCTTCAACGCTGGCTCCGCCGCTGCGGCCAACGGCACTGCGGGCATGGCCATGCTGGTGACCCAGATCGCCACCGCCGCCGCTGCACTGGGCTGGATGTTCGCCGAGTGGATCTTCCACGGCAAACCAAGCGCCCTGGGCATTGCCTCGGGTGTGGTCGCCGGCCTGGTCGCCATTACACCGGCCGCTGGCACCGTGGGCCCGATGGGCGCCCTGGTGATCGGCCTGGTCTCGGGCGTGATCTGCTACTTCTGCGCCACCACCCTCAAGCGCAAGCTGGGTTACGACGACTCCCTCGACGCCTTTGGCGTGCACGGTGTTGGCGGCATCATCGGTGCCATGCTCACCGGCGTGTTCGCAGCACCGGCCCTGGGCGGCTTCGGCGCGGTAACCGACATTGGTGCCCAGGTCTGGATCCAGGCCAAAGGCGTGATCTTCACCGTGGCCTACACCGCCATCGTCACCTACGTGATCCTCAAGGTGCTGGATGTGGTGATGGGCCTGCGGGTCAACGAAGAAGAAGAGTCGGTCGGCCTCGACCTGGCTCAGCACAACGAACGCGGCTACAACCTGTAACTGCGACGCTGGAAAAACTTGCCCGGTTCGCCGGGCATTTTTTTGCCTGTTTTTTGCCATTTCCCGCAGTGCAAACGGTTTATCACTCACGTTCGCGACGTAGGCCAAAAACTTACAAGCTACAGGGCGTTTATGGTGCTTTGCTTTTTCCACGGGCGCGCTAGAATGCGCGCCAAAGGGTGTTTGACGAGTAGTCCACACGCTTTACCAGCCTTTGCTAGGCTTGCCAGTAGCGTGTGGCCAGCAGGGGTCAAGGATTTGTCAGGTCCTGCCAGGAGCAGGGCTTGCTGGGTGCCGCCTCCCATCAGGAGCGCTGACCCAAGGGCAGTGGCCTAACCCACGGCCAGTTGAATTTTCACTGGTGCCTGCCGGTCTACGGCTGCACTGGTCTATAACTAACCTGCTTTTCGCAAGTCATGAGGTAGAACATGAGCGACGACGATCTGGAAAATGATGACCTCGAAGTAGGCGACGAAGACGAGGCTGATGAGGGCCTCGAAGCGGCGGCTGACGATGGTGCGGAAGATGCTGGCGATGACGACAGCAGCCCGGCACCGGCTGCCAAGGGTAAATCCAAGGCCGCTATCTCGGTAGACGAGATGCCGAGCATGGAAGCCAAGCAGAAGGAGCGTGATGCCCTGGCCAAGGCGATGGAAGAGTTCCTTTCGCGCGGTGGCAAGGTGCAGGAAGTCGAGGCCAACGTGGTCGCCGACCCGCCCAAGAAGCCGGACAACAAGTACGGCAGCCGCCCTATCTGAGTGGCTGAATACAAAAGAGCCCGCCGTCGCTGCGGGCTTTTTTGTGCCCGTTCAGGTTGGCGCGGTCCCTGTAGGAGCGGCCTTGCGTTGCGAAAGGGCGCCGGAGCCGCCCCTGGCATTGGTGGTGTGTATCAATTGCTGGGGCCGCTGTGCGGCTCTTTCGCGACGCAAGGCCGCTCCTACACAGTCAGCGCCAGCGGGTCAGAATGTCGGGCAACTGAGAGAGGCGTTGAATCTCTGCATCTGGCGCTCGGTCGCCAGCCCAGGCCTTGCCCTGCGGGTTGAACCACACCGCACGCAGCCCGGCTCGCTGGGCCCCGGCGATGTCGTCGCCCGGGTGATCACCGACATGCACCGCTGCACCGGCTTCAACGTCGCCGCGCTTGAGGGCCTCCATGAATGGCGCCGGGTCGGGCTTGCCGATGCCCAGGTCCTCCGCGCACAGGGCAAAGCGGAAGTAGTCCGCCAGCCCCAGGCGGCTTACGTCGGCGTTGCCGTTGGTGACCACGCCCAGGATGTAGTGATGGCGCAGGATCTCCAGCACCGGCTGCACCTCGGGGAACACTTCGATCTGGTGGCGGGCGTGCAGGAACACTTCGAAGCCTTCGTTGGCCAGCTCCTGTGCCTGCTTGTCGCTGTAGCCGACTTCCTCGAGGGCGTGGAACAGCACACGGCGGCGCAGGGCACTGATGCGGTGCTTGAGGCCCGGTTCGGCCTGCACCAGCCGTTCGCGGATGGCGAACAGGTGTTCAACCGGCACGCCGCCGAGGATGGGGGCGTTGGCTTCGAGCCAGTCGCGCAGCACGACCTCGGCGCTGGCAATCACGGGCGCGGTGTCCCACAGGGTGTCGTCGAGGTCGAAGGTAATCAGCTTGATGCTCATGAGTCTGTGCCTTTGCTGCGTTTGGCCCGAGGGTGGGCGCTGTCGTACACCGCGGCCAGGTGCTGGAAGTCCAGGTGGGTGTAGATCTGCGTGGTGCTGATGTCGGCATGGCCGAGCATTTCCTGCACCGCCCGCAGGTCCTGGGACGATTCCAGCACATGGCTGGCGAAGGAATGGCGAAGCATGTGCGGGTGCAGGTGCTGGCCCAGTTCACGCTCGCCGGCAGCCTTGACCCGCATCTGGATAGCCCGCGGGCTCATGCGGTTGCCCTGGCGGGTGATGAACACCGCGCTGTCACGTGGGCCGCCGATGCCGCGCAGCTTGAACCAGGCCTGCAAGGCCTCACGGGCCTTGCGGCCAACCGGTAGCACGCGGGTCTTGCTGCCCTTGCCGAGCACCTGCACCAGGCCAGCGGCCAGGTCGAGCTGTTCGAGGTCGAGGTTGTTCAGCTCGGACAGGCGCAGGCCGGAGGAATAGAACAGTTCGAGGATGGCTTGGTCGCGGCGAGCGATGAAGTCGTCGTCAACACCACCCTCGAGCAGTTGCAGGGCGCGGTCGGTGTCCAGCACCTTGGGCAACCGGCGCTCGCCCTTGGGCGCACTCAGGCCGGTGGCCGGGTCGTGCTGGCACAGGCCTTCGCGGTTGAGGTAGCGGTACAGGCCGCGCACCGCTGACAGCAGCCGCGCCAGGCTGCGCGAGGACTGCCCTTGGTGGTGCTGGCGAGCGATCAGCTGGCGCAGCTGCTGGATCTGCAGCGCGCCCCATCCGGCGATGCCCTGGCTGTTGCAGTATTCGATGACCTTGTCGAGGTCGCGGCGGTAGGCCAGCAGGGTGTGTTCCGATACCTGGCGCTCGTTGCGCAGGTGTGCGCAATAAGCCTCCAGCTGGCGTTCCATCAGCGCACCGGACGCAGGGTCTGGGTCACGCGTGGCACCACGCGGCCGAGCACTTCGGCGATGTAGCCGAGGAACAAGGTGCCGACGCTGCTCTTGTAGTGCTGCGGGTCGCGGCTGCCAATTGCCAGCACGCCATGCAGCCCTTGGTATTCGAGGGCTGCAACGGCACTGGAGCCGACTTCCTGCTGCTGCTCTTTGCCAAACAGGAAGGCCAGTTCGTGCTCGCGCAGGTTGCCGCTGACGGTCTTGCCGCCGCCTAGCAGGCCGCCAATGGCTTGCTGGGCTTCGGCATTGCTGACCCAGCGGCCGACAGGCGCTGCGTTGTCGCCGAACAGGATCAGGCTGACGAAAGGCACCTGGAATTCCTGGCGGAGGCTGTCTTCGACGGCCATCACCACTTCTTCCAGGCTGCCAGCATCGAGCAGGTCGAGGATCAGCCGGCGCGTCTTGTCGAACAGCCGGTCGTTGTCACGGGCCACGTCCATCAGTTGCGACAGGCGATGGCGCATCTCGATGTTGCGGTCGCGCAGCAGCTTGAGCTGGCGCTCCACCAGCGACACGCTGTCGCCGCGCTGGTGGGGGATGCGTTGCTCGATCAGCAGTTCGTCGTGCTCGGCGAAGAAGGTGGGGTGGGCGCGCAGGTAGGCGACCACCGCTTCGGCATCGAGCTCATCGGGCTGCTGGGGTACTGGCTGATCGGTCATGGCGGTTACTCGCTTAGAGACGAACCTGTCCTTCGAAGACGCGTACGGCTGGGCCGGTCATCAACACGGGCTTGCCGGGGCCGGCCCATTCGATGTGCAGGCGGCCACCCGGCAGGTCGAGGGTCACCGGAGAGTCCATCCAGCCCTGGCTGATGGCGGCCACGGCAGCGGCGCACGCGCCGGTGCCGCAGGCCTGGGTCTCGCCGGCGCCACGTTCCCATACCCGCAGGTTGGCGCGATGGCGGTCGATGACCTGGAGAAAACCGGCATTCACCCGCTGCGGGAAGCGCGGGTGGTTTTCGATTTTCGG
Source organism: Pseudomonas sp. URMO17WK12:I7 (assembly GCF_003269045.1). Classification (NCBI taxonomy): domain Bacteria; kingdom Pseudomonadati; phylum Pseudomonadota; class Gammaproteobacteria; order Pseudomonadales; family Pseudomonadaceae; genus Pseudomonas; species Pseudomonas sp. URMO17WK12:I7. Next base: position 301,504 of record NZ_QLTL01000005.1, read on the forward strand.
GCCCAGCTCATGTACCGGCGCAGTGTGCACGTCGTCGACGCGCAGCACGGCATGCGGGTTGCCCATGGACACGGCGGCAATCGAATGCACCTGGCCGTCGACTTCCAGTGGGTAGTTCAACGCCTGCTCGTCGGCAATGAACGGGATTTCTGCCGGGACGAAACGCGGCGGGCCCATGTCGACACACACCTGGCCGTCGTTCTGCACGTCCAGCTCGATGATGCCGCCCTTGGTTTCCACGCGGATGCGCTTCTTCGCGGTCAGGCGCTTGTCCAGCACGAAGCGGGCGAAGCAGCGCGCGCCGTTGCCGCACTGCTCGACCTCGGAACCGTCGGCATTGAAGATGCGATAGCGGAAGTCCACTTCCGGGTTGCTCGGCGCCTCGACGATCAGCAGCTGGTCGAAGCCGATACCGGTGTGGCGGTCACCCCATTGCTTGGCATGCTTGGGCTGGATGTGCGCGTGCTGGCTGACCAGGTCGAGGACCATGAAGTCATTGCCCAGCCCATGCATCTTGGTAAAGCGCAGCAGCATGGGGTCACTCCGGCAGCAGGCTTTCGCCAGCGTACAATTCGGCGATGGTCTCGCGGCGGCGAACTTCGAAAGCCTGGTCGCCGTCGACCAGGATTTCCGCGCAACGCCCACGGGTGTTGTAGTTGGAGCTCATGACGAAACCATAGGCGCCCGCCGACTGCACGGCCAGCAGGTCACCTTCGGCCAGGTTCAGCACGCGGTCCTTGGCGAGGAAGTCGCCGGTTTCGCAGATAGGCCCGACCAGGTCGTAGGCACGGCCTTCGCCGGCACGAGGAGTGACCGCGCTGACACCCATCCAGGCCTGGTACAGGGCTGGGCGGATCAGGTCGTTCATCGCCGCATCGATGATGGCGAAGTCCTTGTGTTCGGTGTGCTTGAGGTATTCCACGCGGGTCAGCAGGGCACCGGCGTTGGCCACGATGTAGCGGCCTGGTTCGAATACCAGGGCCAGGTCACGGGTGCCGACGCGCTCACGGATGGCTTTGATGTAGTCGGCCACCAGCGGCGGCTCTTCGTCGCGATAGCGCACGCCAACGCCGCCGCCCAGGTCCAGGTGGCGCAAGTGGATGCCGCACTCGGCCAGGCGATCGACCAGGGCCAGCAGGCGGTCGAGGGCATCGAGGAACGGGTCGACGGTGGTCAGCTGCGAGCCGATGTGGCAGTCGACACCCACCACGTCCAGGTTCGGCAGTTGCGCGGCTCGCACGTAGATGGCTTCGGCGTCGGCGATGGCGATGCCGAACTTGTTCTCTTTGAGGCCGGTGGAGATATACGGGTGGGTGCCGGCATCGACGTCCGGGTTCACGCGCAGCGAGATCGGGGCAATTTTGCCCATTTCGGCTGCCACCACTTGCAGGCGCTCGAGCTCGTCGGTGGATTCGACGTTGAAGCAATGGACGCCGACTTCCAGGGCGCGGCGCATGTCTTCGCGGGTTTTGCCAACCCCGGAGAAGACCACGCGATCGGCGCGCCCGCCAGCGGCCAGCACACGCTCCAGCTCACCGCCGGAAACGATGTCGAAGCCCGCGCCCAGGCGCGCCAGGACGTTCAGCACGCCGAGGTTGGAGTTGGCCTTGACGGCGAAGCAGACCAGGTGCTCGGTACCTTGCAGGGCATCGGTGTAGCTGCGGTACTGGGCTTCGATGTGAGCGCGCGAGTAGACGTAGGTGGGGGTGCCAAAACGTTCGGCGATAGCCGAAAGGGCCACGCCTTCCGCGAACAGTTCACCGTCGCGGTAGTTGAAAGCGTTCATCTGATTTCCTTACTGCGCAGGCGTCTGCTCGGGCTGGATTGGCTGCTCTTCTTGCGGCTGGACCGCAGGAGCGTGCTGGTGCTGGTGCGACTTTTTCGGGCCTTTGCCGTCCTTGCCGTCTTCTGGCAGGTACAGGGGCCCCTTCTGACCGCAGGCCGAAACGAGGCAGGCAACCGCGACCAGCGCCGCGAGCGAGGAAATCAGGCGCTTCATGGGTGAAATCCTTTGAAATATGCAGTATTGCGCCCGAGTATACCGAGCGACCGGCGGATTGCCTATGCAAGAGCCGGTCCGTCGGGCGGGCTATGCTTAGGTGCTCTCGCCGCCGGTTATGGGGCCAGTGCCGAGAGCGGCTAAACCTTTGCATTCATGGCCCGGCGCCCGTATCTTGCCCGGCTTGCCCGTAAAGCAGCCAATTTCGAGGTTCCTGCAATGAGTTTGAGCGAAGCGCGTTTCCATGATCTGGTCGACGCGACCCAACAGGCCCTGGAAGACCTGTTCGACGAGAGCGGCCTGGACCTGGACATGGAAAACTCCGGCGGCGTGCTGACCGTCAAGTTCGAAGGCGGCGCCCAGCTGATCTTCAGCCGCCAGGAGCCGCTGCGCCAGCTGTGGCTGGCCGACCGTTCCGGTGGCTTCCACTTCGACTATGACGAAGAGACCAGCAAGTGGGTGTGCGAGAAGAGCGAAGAGCTGCTTGGCGAAATGCTCGAACGCATCGTCTGGGAGCGGGCCGGCGAGAAGCTGGACTTCGACGAGATCTGACATGACCAGCCAGGCGCGGCCGTCCAAGCCGCTGTACAGCAACGTCAGCCCGGCAGTACCGTCACCCTGCATCAGCGTCTGCCGGCTGGATGAGCAGCGGGTGTGCACCGGCTGCCACCGGCATGTCGAGCACATCCGCGAGTGGCGCTCGGCTGACGACGAACGGCGCCGGCAGATCTGCCGCGAAGCCGAGGCCCTGCGCGCACGGGCTTGAGTATTTGCCCCGCTGTGGTAGTGTCGGGTTGTGCGTCGGTGACGCAAAAGCATTCACAAACCCCGCCCTTGGGCGGGGTTTTGCTTTATCTGCCTGCAGGAAACCGCCTGTTCAAAGGAGTCAGACTGGATCATGAGCACCAAGCCTTCCCTCATCCTCACCCGACTGGACGTACAGCGTCTCGAGCGCCTGATCGACAGCCTCGACGAAACTACCCCGGGTGTGCTCGCCTTGCAGGAGGAGCTGGACCGTGCCGGGCAGGTGGTCGGCCATGATGAGGTGCCCGCCGGTGTGGTGACCATGAACTCGCGCGTACATTGCCGCGAGCAAGCCAGTGGCAAGGATTACCACCTGACCCTGGTCTATCCGAAAGATGCGGGTGGTGAGGGCAAGGTCTCGATCCTCGCGCCGATCGGCTGTGCGCTGCTGGGTTTGTCGGTGGGAGAGCAGATCGACTGGCCGGCACCGGGGGGCAAGACCCTGAAGCTGAAGCTGCTGGAAGTCGAGTACCAGCCAGAAGCGGCTGGCGATTTCGACCTCTGAACCCCGCACGGTCTTTCAGGGGGTGTTCTGCGCCTTGAGCTGGCAGGCGTGAATGCAGTTGTCGACGATGCGGCTGCGCAGCGACCAATCGGTATTGATGATGTAAAAGCCCTGGATATAGCTGTCCAGGTCTTTCGAGTCGAACCACTCATCGATCTTGTCGCTGAAATCGTCTGGCGTGAACACCACCTTGTTGTACTTCGCGCACTGGATCGAGCGTAGTTTGCCGTCCGGCTTGTAGGCTTGCCTTCGCTGGTCCATGAACGCTTTCAGCTCTTCTGTAGACGGTGTGTTTTCGCCCATCCATACCTGTTCCACGCCATCCCAGTGGCTGCCTGCGGCGTGATTGTTGTAGGCGATGACCACGGTTTTGCCTGGGTGGTCATTCCACAGTTGATCCAAGGTCAGCGTGTGCAAGTCATAGGGGATGATGCGCTGCCCCATGTACTTGTCCAGCATCGCCAGCAACCACGCGTGCTCCTGGGCGCTGAAGTTATCGAATTGATGGAAGTCGAGGATGATGATTTCCCGTTCGTTGGCAGCATCCTCATAGAAACGATTCAGCTCGGACACGATGTCGCCGAGCACGGTGCGGCCCGATGTGCTCATGTGGAAGAGCTTGTACCGATAGGGTGAGTCGGGTGTGTGTTCGCGGTTGGCCCGTACACGAAGGTCCAGCACGCGAATGCCGGCGCGAATCTGCTCGATGCAGGAAACGTCCTGGGTCACTTCTTGCGGTGGGACGATATTGTCGGCTTGTTTATCCATGCCCGAATCATGGCTGCCGGGCAGGATCAGCTGATCAATGCGCAGGCGGCCCAGTTCAGGCAAGTTGCCCATCCAGTTCTGCTTGTTCATGACGCACCTCAGTCATTGAATGAGTGCGAAGCATGCTGCTGGTCTGTAGCGCCGTGCAGAGGGAAAGACTGGCTGGATCAGGGCGCGAGCTCAGCCTGGAGCTGCTCCAGCCCCTGATTGAGCGCATGTTCCAGCTCGCGCTTGTAACGCAGGTACAGGCTGGTCGAACCCTGTTCATCCTCGAGCAGTTCCGAAAGGTCCAGGTCGGTGATGTAGCAGCGATAGTGCCCGGCACTGCGGCGCTGGCCGAGGATCTGCCGGGCGACAACCGCATACAGCTGGTCGCCATGCTCCAGTTCGGAAAACTCCTGCTGGTCGCAATACAGCGTCACATGCACATCATCCCCCGTGCCGGCCTGCAGAATGGCCTGAACCTCGTAATAGGGTTGGTCGATGCCAGCGCTGGGGGCGGGGCGTGGCTCGATGCTGCGCGCCTTGCCCGGCCCGGAGGGCAGCAGTTGGGCATAGTGGATGCCAAGTGAAGCCTGCTGCAGATGGTCGAGCGGGAGGCGGGCATCATGGCGCACCACCACCGAGCGCAGAAAGCGCTGCAACGGCAGCAGCAGATGGCTTTCATCAAACAGCGGCAGGCGTTGCTGCCACAGGGCGTTGTTCTCATCCAGCACGTACAGGTCGGCCCAGCCGTCGAGCAGGCGGTAGAACACCTGGATGCAATTGCGCCGACCTTGCTCCAGCAGCAGAGGCAGGTCGTAGTCCTGCAGCGCATTGCCATCCAGGTGCAACGGGCTGTAGCGGCTGCGCACTTCGCCGAGGTGATCGAGCACGGCGTCATGCTCGGCCATGGTCGCCAGGCTGACCTGGCCGGGCAACAATTCAAGCACATGGGTGTACTGCGCTACCTGCAACAGGTAACGGTGATTCAGGCCCTGGTCGAGCAGCCGTTGTGCCGTGTCGAAGATTTCCTCCACCCGCTGGCTAATGGCCTGGGCGCGGTTGTGGCAGAAGCAGCGCACCTTGACCTGCGGGCGCTGGCTGCGCTGGCCGAGGCTGTTGAGGAAGTCACGCAGGCAGCGCAGCAACGCGTGTTCACCGTCGTAGCGCTGCACCAGCACTTCGTTCCAGCTGTTGCGGGTGATCTGGTCGAGGGTCAGCACCAGGTTCTCGCGCACACCCGCATAGCTCAACGAGTCGGTACGCTCGGTGGTCATCAGGATGTTCAGGTCGCGATGTTGGCGCAGCGGGTCGACGCCGACGTTGACCAGCAGCAGGATCTCGTCAGCCACGCTGGGTTGCAGCAGGCGCTCTTCGCTGACGCTGTCCAGCGGCAGCGGGATGCTCTGCTGCAGGCTGCCCAGCAGGTTGAAAAGCTCGAACTCGCTGAGGTCGCTGTCACCTGGGTGCAAGGCCAGGCGCGTGCTGCTGTCGATGACGCCGTTGCGGTGGGCCCAGGTCAGCAGTTCGAGCAGTTCGCGGCAGCGCTTGATCGGGCTGAAATGCTCCCACTCGTGCACCCCCAGGTTACCGTTGTAAAGCCCCCAGTGATGGCTGCCAGGCTCCTTGCGGTTTGGCGACTGGACCAGCGTCAAGGTGTCTTCGGCGATGTCCGGGGCAATACCCGGGTTGATCACTTCGATCTTGCCGGCGCGGCGTTCGAAGGCGGCGTACAGGCGCCGGCCCAGCACATTGAGGTCGCGCTGGTCGGCGCGGCTGTTGGCGTCCTGGCTTTGCGCGAACTGCCCGAGAAAGCGATAGCTATGGTTGAGCTCTGCAACCAGTTCACGACGTTCGACGGCAACCTGGCGTACCTTCCACTGGCTGCGGCTGTCGAGCATGGCCAGCTGGCGTTCGTCCCATCCCCACTCATCGGTCAGCCGCTGCAAAAGTTGGCGCTGCCAGCCGCTGCTGCGGGTACGGTCCAGGCCGCTCAGCTTCTTGTTGACCTTCAGGTACAGGCTGCGCCGGACCAGTTCGAGCCGTGCGGTTTCGCCGCGTTGCTGTAGATAGCGCTCGATACGCCGGTACACCATCACATAGGGGTCGAGTTCATCGAGGTTGAGATGATTGGCGAATACCGCCTGCTTGTAGTCCAGGCTCAGGCAGCGCACGGCCGGGTGCTCACTGGCGTAAACCTCGGTCAGCAGCAGCTTGAGTAAAGACTTGTAGGGCGAGTCGATGCCCTTGAACAGCTGCCACAGCCCGGCGCCGACGTACTCGCCGGGCGGAATCTGTGCAAGGCTGCCAAGGTCGAGGGCGTCCTGGTTGCGGATGAAGCGCTTGGACAGCAGGGTCTCGGTATAACCCTGATAGTTGTGCTCTTCATAGACCGGCACCAACCACCACAGCGGCGTGCGCCCGGCGAGCCAGATGGCGGTGCGATAGAACTCGTCGAGCAGCAGGAAGTGCTGGGTGGTGCCGCAGTCGTCGGAGCTGAGCTGGCTGTCGCGCTGGCCCTGGGCGAAGTTTTGCGGGTCGATCAGGAAGAAGTGCGCCTCGGCACCCTGGCTTGCCGCCCAGGCTTCCAGCAGCTGGCATTTGCGCCGCAACTCATCGCGCTCGGCTTCGGCCAGGCCGGGGGCATGGCACACCCATAGGTCCATGTCGCTCTGTTCGGCCTGGGCCAGCGAACCGAGGCTACCCATCAGGAACAGGCCGTGGATCGGGCGTGGCGGATTGCCATGGCGTGCCTTGTAGGCGAACGAGCGAGCCAGGCGCTGGGCATCGGCGACCTGTTCGGCATCCGGCTCGAACCCCGCCACCCCAGCTGGCGTGGCACCGGAAACGTAACCCGGTAGCAGCGGGTGGTTGACGTGGAACAGCAGCGGCAGCAGGGTCAGGACCAGTTGCTGGCGGCTCGACAGGCCTTCCATGGCGCGCTCTCGCCGGCACTGGTTGATGTGCATGAAGCGCGCACGCAATGTCGCCAGCACCTTGCGGTCGATGCCTTCGTCCAGGTCAGGGCGGATTTCGTGGGGGTGGTTCATTGCACACTCAGGGCGGGCCGGGGGACGCTGTGGCGAGTTTAGCCTGAGTGGAGCAGTCGGATAAGTGGGTTGTGGAATATTGGCGCCATTTTTCTATCGCCCGTTCTGGACCTATCGCTTGCAAGCCAGCTCCCACAGGTAATGCACAGGGCTTGAGGTTGGCGCTATCCCTGCGGGAGCCGGCCTGCCGACGGTGTGGCCGGTACAGGATTATGCGGGTTGTGGCGCCTTGAGGATGTTCAGCAGCAGTTGCACGCTTTCTACCGCATCATGCCCCAGGCTGGTCAGGTAACCGCCATCGGGCTCATCGGTCAGTTGCTTGTCGTAAAGCCGTTGCGCGGCGGCGACCAAGGCAGGGGAAGCGTTGGCGTGAATCTTGATCCCTTCCTGGCTGCTGTCCAGGTTGAACAGGGCGAGCACTTCCAGTTCGGCGATCAGTTCGGGGGTAAAGGACATGGCGACTCCTGACTTCCAGACGAGGATGGCGGCACCGCCAACGGTGCCTGACCTTGGAGTGTAGCCGGGTTATTCGACGTCGCCTTGATCTGCCTCAGGAGGCAGTTCAGGCAGTGCGCGCAGGGCGTTTTCGTACCACTCGGTGTTGAACGGGCGGTCTTCGTCGAGCATGTTGTCGATCTCGATGGCCAGCACGTGTGCCATGAGGTTGAGGATGTCTTCACGCTCGTAGCCGACCAGGGTCAGCTTGTTGAAGGTGGCCTTGGCGGCCGGCGGCTCGCCACTTTCGATCTGGTTTTCGATGGCCTGGGTCAGTGTCGCCTCGGCGAAGGCTTCGTCGTCATTGTCGATTTCGTCGTGCTCGCTCATGGCGGTACTCCTGTGGTGGGATGCACAGTTTGCCATGCTCGCGCCGGCAATGCCCGGTCATCGACCGGGTGCATGACGCTGGTCAGGCGTTAGCGTACCGTCTATAACAGCCGAGCCATCCCCACACGGCCTGGAGGCTGTAACCCCATGCTCAAGCTTCACGGATTCTCGGTCAGCAACTACTACAACATGGTCAAGCTGGCCTTGCTGGAAAAAGGCCTGCCTTTCGAGGAAGTCACCTTCTACGGCGGTCAGGCACCGCAAGCGCTGGAGGTCAGCCCGCGCGGCAAGGTGCCGGTGCTGGAGACCGAACACGGTTTTCTCAGCGAAACCAGCGTGATCCTCGACTACATCGAGCAGACCCGCGGTGGCAAGGCGCTGTTGCCGGCGGATCCGTTCGAGCAGGCCAAGGTGCGCGAACTGCTCAAGGAAATCGAACTGTATATCGAACTGCCGGCGCGCACCTGTTACCCGGAAGCTTTCTTTGGCGCAGCGGTCGAGCCGTTGATCAAGGAGCGTGCGCGTACAGAGTTGCTGGCAGGCTTTGCGACGCTCAAGCGTAATGGGCGCTTCGCACCGTATGTGGCGGGCGAGGAACTGACGTTGGCCGACCTGATGTTCTGCTTCTCGGTCGACCTGGCCTACGCAGTAGGCAAGAAGGTGCTGAACATCGATTTCCTGGCGGACTTCCCGGAGGCCAAGGCATTGCTCGAGAAAATGCGCGAGAACCCACACATGGCGAAAGTCGTGGCGGACAAGGAAGCGGCGATGCCGGCCTTCATCGAGATGGTACGCAGCGGCAAGCGCTGAGACCGGGTTGGGGCCTTCGCGGGCAAGCCCGCTCCCACAGGTAAGGTGCAAGGCTCAGGCAATGCACGGTTACTGTGGGAGCGGGCTTGCCCGCGAACGAGGGCGAAGCCCTCGCAATGGGCCTTAGCGCGAAGCCAGCAGGGCCTTGCCGCGAACGACAGCGGCACGCACCTGAGCCGGCGCCGTACCACCAATGTGGTTACGGGCATTCACCGAACCTTCCAGGGTCAGCACGGCAAACACGTCCTGCTCGATCTGGTCGCTGAACTGGCGCAGTTCGTCCAGGCTCATCTCGGCCAGGTCCTTGCCGGTGTCGACGCCATACTTTACGGCATGGCCGACGATCTCGTGGCAATCACGGAACGGCAGGCCGCGGCGAACCAGGTAGTCGGCCAGGTCGGTAGCGGTGGAGAAACCGCGCAGGGCCGCTTCGCGCATGATGGCGTGCTTGGGCTTGATCGCCGGGATCATGTCGGCGAAGGCGCGCAGCGAGTCGCGCAGGGTGTCGGCGGCGTCGAACAGCGGCTCTTTGTCTTCCTGGTTGTCCTTGTTGTAGGCCAGCGGCTGGCCTTTCATCAGGGTCAGCAGGCCGGTCAGGGCGCCGAACACGCGGCCGCTCTTTCCGCGTACCAGCTCTGGTACGTCCGGGTTCTTTTTCTGCGGCATGATCGAGCTGCCGGTGCAAAAGCGATCAGGCAGGTCGATGAACTGGAACTGGGCGCTAGTCCACAGCACCAGCTCTTCGGAGAAGCGCGACAGGTGCATCATCGCCACGCTGGCGGCGGCGCAGAATTCGATGGCGAAGTCACGGTCCGAGACGCCGTCCAGCGAGTTGCCGGCCACGGCCTCGAAGCCCAGCAGCTTGCAGGTCAGTTCACGGTCGATCGGGTAGGTTGTACCGGCCAGCGCGGCGCTGCCCAGAGGCATGCGGTTGGCGCGCTTGCGGCAGTCGACCAGGCGCTCGTAGTCGCGGCTGAGCATTTCGAACCAGGCCAGCAGGTGGTGGCCGAAGGTGACCGGTTGGGCGGTCTGCAGGTGGGTGAAGCCGGGCATGATGGTTTCGGCTTCACGCTCGGCCTGCTCCAGCAGGCCCTGCTGCAGGCGGGTGATCTCGGCCAGGATCAGGTCGATCTCGTCACGCAGCCACAGGCGGATGTCGGTGGCCACCTGGTCGTTGCGGCTACGGCCGGTATGCAGCTTCTTGCCGGTGATGCCGATGCGGTCGGTCAGGCGTGCTTCGATGTTCATGTGCACGTCTTCGAGGTCGACGCGCCAGTCGAAGCTGCCAGCCTCGATTTCGCCCTGGATGGTTTTCAGGCCATCGATGATGGTGTCGCGCTCGGCATCGCTGAGCACGCCGACCTGCGCCAGCATGGTGGCGTGGGCGATCGAACCCATGATGTCGTGGCGGTACAGGCGCTTGTCGAAGTCGACCGAGGCGGTGAAACGGGCGACGAATGCGTCGACGGGCTCACTGAAGCGGCCGCCCCAGGACTGATTGGTCTTGTCGGTGCTCATGGATTCACTCATTGCAGGCGTGAACGAAAAAGTGGCGCCGATCATAGCAGGGTTGGGCCGACTGCCGCAGGGCGTCGGTCGACAGAAACCGCTGGAAAACATCCATAAAGGCAGGCCAGAACGATATTCAACGATTGAACGGCAGTGTTCCACGGACCGTCTACAGTTGGACAGAGGACTGGCAGCGATTCTGCCAACTCAGTGAATCTTTGGCCTTCGTATCGGTCTAGAGCGTGACCGCAGTGTCGCTCGACCTGCTCTTGTCTACGCTATACCTGTGCGAGACTCACTCAGGAATCCAGAGCAATTATGAATGTCCTGATCGTTGATGATGAACCCCAAGCCCGTGAACGCCTCACACGGCTGCTCGCTGAACTGGAGGGGTACACCGTGCTGGAGCCCAGCGCCACCAACGGCGAGGAGGCCTTGGCACTGATCGAAAGCCTCAAGCCCGATGTGGTCCTGCTGGACATCGGCATGCCAGGCCTGGATGGCCTGCAGGTCGCCGCTCGCCTGTGCGAGCGCGAGGCGCCACCGTCGGTGGTGTTCTGTACCGGCGATGATGAATACGGCGCCGAGGCTTTCATGGACAGCACCCTCAGCCACGTGACCAAGCCGATTCAACCTCAGGCCTTGCGCGATGCCTTGCGCAAGGCCGAGAAGCCCAACCGTGCCCAGCTGGCGGCGCTGACCCGGCCGGGTAGTGAGGGCGGCGGCCCGCGCAGCCATATCAGTGCGCGCACGCGCAAAGGGATCGAGCTGATCCCATTGCCCCAGGTGATCTATTTCATCGCCGACCACAAGTACGTGACCTTGCGCCACGAAGCCGGGGAGGTGCTGCTCGACGAGCCGCTGAAGGCGCTGGAGGACGAATTCGGCGAGCGCTTCGTGCGTATCCATCGCAATGCGCTGGTTGCCCGTGAGCGCATCGAGCGCCTGCAACGCACGCCGCTGGGGCATTTCCAGCTGTTCCTCAAGGGCCTTGACGGTGATGCCCTGACTGTCAGCCGCCGGCATGTGGCGGGTGTGCGCAAGATGATGCAGACCCTTTGAGAAGGTTCGCGGAACCCTTGTAGGAGCAGCCTTGCGTCGCGAAAGGGCTGAGCAGCAGCCCCAGGATGGATGCTCCAACCCACAGACCCAGAGGCCGCTGTGCGGCCTTTTCGCGACGCAAGGCCGCTCCTACAGGCTCCGGTGATGCTGTTATCATCAGCGGCATTTCTCTGGATCGGGGCGTTTCATGTCCACTCGCGAAATCCGCATTGCCACCCGTAAAAGTGCCTTGGCCCTGTGGCAGGCCGAATACGTCAAAGCCCGCCTAGAGCAGGCCCACCCCGGTTTGCGGGTGACCTTGGTGCCCATGGTCAGCCGCGGTGACAAGCTACTCGATGCGCCGCTGGCGAAGATCGGCGGCAAGGGCCTGTTCGTGAAGGAACTGGAAACGGCACTGCTGGACAACGAAGCCGATATTGCCGTGCATTCGATGAAGGACGTGCCCATGGACTTTCCCGAGGGCCTGGGGCTGTACTGCATCTGCGAGCGCGAAGACCCGCGCGATGCCTTCGTCTCGAACAACTTCGCCAGCCTCGACGCCCTGCCGGCCGGCAGCATCGTTGGCACCTCCAGCCTGCGCCGTCAGGCCCAGCTGCTGGCACGCCGGCCTGACCTGAAAATCCATTTCCTGCGCGGCAACGTCAACACCCGCCTGGCCAAGCTCGATGCCGGCGAGTACGACGCCATCATCCTCGCCGCAGCGGGCCTGATCCGCCTGGGCTTCGAGGACCGTATCAGCGCTTCCATCAGTGTCGACGACAGCCTGCCTGCCGGTGGCCAGGGCGCAGTGGGCATCGAGTGCCGCAGCGCCGACAGCGAAATTCATGCACTGCTGGCGCCGCTGCACCATGCCGATACCGCCGACCGCGTGATCGCCGAGCGTGCCTTGAACAAGCGCCTCAACGGTGGCTGCCAGGTGCCGATCGCCTGTTACGCGGTGCTCGAAGGCGACCAGCTGTGGCTGCGTGGCCTGGTGGGCCAGCCAAGTGGCGGTACCTTGCTGGTGGCTGATGCCCGTGCGCCGCGCGAAGCCGCAGAGGCGTTGGGCGTGCAGGTGGCCGAAGACCTGCTGGGGCAGGGCGCCGAAGCGATTCTCAAGGAAGTGTACGGCGAGGCCGGGCATCCGTGAGCCCTTGGCGCCTGTTGCTGACCCGGCCTGAAGAGGACTGCGCGGCACTGGCGCAGCGCCTGGCCACTGCAGGTGTGGCCAGCAGTTGCCTGCCATTGCTGGCCATCGAGCCAGTCGCCTTGGCTGACGGGCAGCTTCAACAGCTGGCCGGGCTGGCGCAATGCCGGGCCATCATCGTAGTCAGCAAGCCGGCGGCCCGATTGCTGCTCGAGCAGTTGCGGCAGGCCGGCCTGCAGGCACCGTCAACAGGCTGGTTCACCGTGGGCGAGGCGACGGCGGCGGTGCTGCAGGGCGCGGGCCTTCAGGTGACATTCCCCACACAGGGTGACGACAGCGAGGCTTTGCTCGCGCTAGCGGCCCTGCGCCAGGCTGTTGCGGTGCCTCAGGCGCGTGTGCTGATCGTTCGCGGCGTTGGAGGTCGCGAACTGCTGGCCGAGCGTCTTGCAGAGCAAGGTGCTAGTGTCGAATATCTGGAACTGTATCGTCGCTGCCTGCCGGAGTACCCGGCGGGCACGCTGATGCGCCGCATAGAAGCGGAACGCCTCAATGGCCTGGTGGTCAGCAGTGGGCAGGGTCTTGAACATTTGCGGCAGATGGCCGCCGCCGACTGGCCGCGAGTGGCCAGCCTGCCGTTGTTCGTACCAAGCCCGCGGGTCGCTGAACAGGCCCGGGCCGCCGGGGCCCAGCAGGTTGTGGATTGCCGTGGCGCGAGTGCCACGGCCTTGCTGGCAGCCGTGCAGCGTAGTGCTGCACCTGCCTCTCAAGGCGCTTCGCAGTAGAGCGAGGTGCCCCCATGCAAAGGATGGATACGTGAGCGAAACTGTCTTGTCCAACAATGATCAGCCGTCGGCCCAGGAGCCGGCGCAACCCGTCACCGACAAGCCTGTAAAGCGCTCTGGCAGTGGTCTGGCCGTGCTGGCGCTATTGCTGGGTGCCGCCGGGGTCGCAGTAGGGGGGTGGGGTGTCTGGCAGGTGCGGCAGCTGCAAGACAGCGAGGTGAACCAGGGCCAGCACCTGGAAGCCCTCAACCAGCGCGCCGCTGCACTGCAGCAGCGCGAGCAGCAGATCAGTGCGCAACTGGCCAGCCTGCCGGCCGCCAGCGAGCTGGAAGACCGCCGCCGGCTGGTGACGCAGCTGCAAGGCGACCAGCAGCGTCTCAGCCAGCGGCTGGAAACCGTGCTCGGCGAGAGCCGCAAGGAGTGGCGCCTGGCCGAGGCAGAGCATCTGTTGCGCTTGGCCACCCTGCGTCTGTCGGCGCTGCAGGACATCACCAGCGCCAAGGCCTTGGTCGAAGGTGCTGATGAAATCCTTCGCGAGCAAAGCGACCCGGGCGCCTTTGCCGCCCGCGAGCAGCTTGCGCGCAGCCTGGCCGTGCTGAACAGCACCCAGCAGCCTGACCGCACCGGTCTGTTCCTCAAGCTCGCCGCCCAGCGTGATCTGGTGCAGCAGCTCAGCGCCCAGTCGCCCGAGTTCGCCAGCAACGCCGATGCGCTAGGCGCGTTGACCGCCGATGGCGATGGGGCCAGTCGCCTGTCGCAGTGGTGGGCAGAAATCTCCAAGTACTTCCAGATCGACTTCAATGCCGACGACAATGTGCGGCCGTTGCTGGCAGGCCAGCAGCTGAACCAGCTGCGTCTGGCCCTGAGCCTGACCATCGAGCAGGCACAGTGGGCTGCGCTCAATGGCGAGGCCAAGGTCTACAGCCAGGCCCTGGATGATGCGCGCAGTGTGCTGCTGGCCAACTTCAATGCCGACAACCCGCAAAGCAAGGCGATGCTCGACAGCCTCAACGCATTGGCTGAGCAGCCTGTCTCGGTAGTAACCCCGGATCTGAGCGAAAGCTTGGCGGCGGTACAGGCGTACATCCAGCGCCGTCATCTGCCAACCGAGGCTGAAGGGGGCAAACCATGAAGCGTGTCTACCTGCTGGCCGTACTGGCGATCGTGATTGCCGCAGCGCTGGGCGTTGCGGTAGCCAAACACAGTGGTTATGTACTGATTGCCTATGGTGGTTTCCGCTACCAGTCCGGGTTGTGGGCGGCGCTCGCGGCGCTGGCTGGCGTGGTCGTGCTGCTGTTGCTGCTGCGTTACCTGGTCGGGCTGGTGCTGACCTCAAGTGGCGTGGTCAACCCATGGTCGCGGCGTAACCGCAGCCGGCGTGTGCGGATCGCCATCGAACAGGGTCAGCTGGACCTGGCCGAGGGCCGCTGGGCCAGTGCCCAGCGCCACCTGCATCGTGCTGCCGAGGCCGAGCGCCAGCCCCTGCTGTATTACCTCGGTGCTGCCCGCGCTGCCAATGAGCTGGGGCGCAAGGAAGACAGCGACAATCTGCTGGAGCGTGCCTTGGAGCGTCAGCCTCAGGCCGAGCTGGCCATTGCCCTGACCCATGCGCAATTGCAGATGGACCGCGGTGAGCGCGATGCAGCGCTGGAGACACTGTTGGCCATGCAGGAGCGCCATCCCCATAACACCCAGGTGCTGCGCCTGCTGCAGCGCCTGCACCTGGAACGTGGTGACTGGTCGGCGCTGATTCGCCTGCTGCCGGACCTGCGCAAGGGCAAGGTGTTGCCGGCCGACGAGCTGGCCGCGCTGGAAAAGCGTGCCTGGGGCCAGAACCTTGGCCTGGCGACCACTCGTGGCGAGGATCCGCAAAGTGCCCGTCAGGCGCTTGAACGCGCCTGGCAGCAGCTGACCGCGGCCCAGCGCCAGGAGCCGCAACTGGTGCTGGCCTATGCCGAACAGTTGCGCCAGGTGGGTGCTCAGGGCGAAGCCGAGCAGGTGCTGCGCACTGCGCTCAAGCGTGAGTACGAAAGCCACCTGGCTCGCCTGTATGGCTTGGTACGCGGTGATGACCCGGTGCGTCAGCTGCAAACCGCCGAAGGCTGGCTTAAAGCCCACCCAGATGACCCGAGTCTGTTGCTCACACTCGGCCGCCTGAGCCTGCAGAACCGCCTGTGGGGCAAAGCGCGCGACTATCTCGAAAGCAGCCTGCGCATGGAGCGTAACCCGGAAGCCTGTGCAGAGCTTGCGCGCTTGCTCGCCAGCCTGGGCGAAACCGAACGCAGCAATCAGCTGTTCCAGGAAGGCCTGGGTCTGCTCGATGAGCGTCTTCTGGCACTGCCGTTGCCAGAAGCTGTTCGCGCTTGAACGCCCCATGAGCCCGCGCAGGTGCGCGGGCTCATGGGGTCGGTAACTTATTCATCGTCAAAAGTTTGTTCTGCAGCCTCTTCTTAAGAAATTTCCTACAGCTCGCATGGAAACTTTCCTTGCGATACAGCGACTTGTCATTCCAGTAGCGCCTTGAAACAACCCCGGCGTTTCCTCTACCGTTCCAGCCACTTCAACTTTCCCGGGACCGTCCTGCCCATGTCGATGGCCAGTCTGCGCACGTTTTTCATTCCGGCATGCCTTGCCTCGCTGGCGGTGCTGGGCGTGTCTTTCTATCTCGAAAGTGTCCTTGGGCTTGTGCCTTGCCCGCTGTGTTTCAGCCAGCGGGTACTGCTGGGTTTGTATGCATTGGTGTGCCTGTGTGCGGCGATGCATGCACCGGGTATTGCCGGGGCTCGGCGATACGCGCGAACAGCGCTGGTGTGCGGCGCCAGCGGTGCGTTGCTGGCGGCACGGCATGTGTGGCTGCAGGGTGCGATCGATGCGAGCCACATGTGCTCGTTGCCATTCGGGCGCATGTTAGAGCTGCCTTGGCGCGAAGTCGCGCGGCAGCTGTTGTTCGGCGGCCCTGATTGCAGCTCGCTGACCTGGAGTTTTCTCGACCTGACCTTGCCGGAGTGGAGCTTGCTGGCGTTTCTGCTACTGGCGGCGCTGCCCTTGAGCTGCCTGCTGGCGTATCGTTTCCGCTCGCTTGGCAATCCTTGACCTGGCGCATGTCGGCGGCCGATAGCGCGACCAATGGTGGTGCATCGGGGTATTAAACACTTGTATGAACTTTGTCTGCTGCGTACCTTGATGCTAAGCACGCGCGGGAATAATCTCCCAGCACGCATACTGAAAACACAACTGCTCGATGCCGTCCTGCTGATGTCACCTTTGTGCTGCACGGTCGTGGTGCGAGGTGCAGCGGCATCTACCCAGAAGGGAAGAGATCGCCATGCTCGATAGTTGTCAGAACGCCCAGGAACGCTGGGGCGGGGTTCACAAGCTGATCGACCGCTGGCTCGAGGAGCGAGAGGAGCTGGTCCAGGCTTTCCGCACCTTGCGCGACGTCAAGCCAGCCTTTGCCGACAAGCACAAGAACCGCGACTTCTGCGCGGTGCTGGTCGATTATGTGTCAGCCTGGCACTTTGAAGTCAGTGAGCAGCTGGTTACCGAGGCCAAGGCATTCGGGGATCAGAAGGCGCTGAAGCTGGCCGAAGAAATCAACCCGCGGATCAACGACATTACCCAGATCGCATTGGCCTTCAACGACCACTGCGAGAAGGGCGAATGCAAGGACATCGAGCGCTTCGCCGAGAAGCTGGGCAAGTTGGGCAGCCTGTTGCATGAACGCTTCGAGCTCGAAGACTGCCTGATCGAGGTGCTGCACAACGCGCACAAGGAAGAGGGCGCGGTAGAAGCCTGAAGGTCGGCGTCAGTCGCCGACCGCCAGTAACTCGATTTCGAACACCAGCGGCGTGTAGGGCGCGATCAGATCACCTGCGCCCTCGGCACCGTAGGCCTGTGCAGAGGGAATCACCAGGCGCCAGGTCGAACCCGCTTTCATGTGTGGCAACGCCACCTGCCAGCCTTCGATCACCGAGTCCAGGCTGAACCACTGCGGTTGCGCATTCTGGTCGAACACCGTGCCATCCGGCAGCCTGCCGACATAGCGCACCTGCACCTTGCCGCCGGCTTTGGGTTGCGCGCCATTACCCCCTTTCAGCTCACTGTACAGCACGCCTTGCGGCAGCTCGTGCACTCCGGCACGGGCACGCTCGTTGGCCATGAAGCGGGTTTCCACGGCCTGCAGCTTGGCGACTTCGGCTTGCTCGGCGGCGCTGTTGGCCTGTTCTTCGTGTTGTTGGAGAATGGCTTCCATTCGGGCTTTGTCGAGCTTCAATGGCTGGCCCTGATAGGACTGGCGCAGGCCTTCGACCAGCGCATCCAGTTGCAGGCCAGGCACTTCCTGGCGCAGACGCTCACCCAGGCTGGCGCCTAGGCTATAGGCTAGGTCGTGATCATTGGCAGGAGCGGTATCGGCCAAGGCAAATGGCGCCATCAGGTACAAGCCGAGAACAAGTTTACGAGACATGGTGAGGTACTGTTCCAGATGTGTGTGGAGGCTCGGTGTTTGCCGTGGTTGATTCGTTGTTGTCGAGATCCAGCGCCGCCCGCGCGGCGCATCGCAGATAAATCTGCTCCTGCATTTATTGCAACGTGCCTAACCTGTAACGCCATGGTCGCCTGCCTTGGTGTATGACTTGATCCCTACAAACAAGGCTGACAACCATGGCCTCACTGGCAGGGTCACGTTGCAATAAATGTAGGAGCAGATTTATCTGCAATGCGCCGCGCGGGCTGCGCTCGATCTACGCCTCGACAAACGACTCAAGCCATGCACTGCATAAAACACGGTCTACCAGGTAAAAACCTGCAACGTTTTGTTAAGCAACTACACTTGCTCGGAGCTGCAAGATAACAACTTTGCCCAGGCATGCAACGCGGCGCCACCAATACTGTCAACATGCCCTAGCGGCGGTAGCAGCAGAAGCATAGTATGAGCCGCAATCTCGTCAGCCAGGAGGTAAACCATGTCGGCTAAAAAGAAGCCAGTAAATACGCCGTTACACCTGCTCCAGCAACTTTCGGGCAGCCTGCTCGAACACTTGGAAGAAGCCTGCTCGCAAGCGCTGGCTGATGCGGAGAAATTGCTGGCCAAGTTGGAAAAGCAGCGCGGCAAAGCGCAGGAAAAACTGCACAATGGTCGCCTGAAGTTGCAGGACGCGGCCAAGGCAGGTAAAGCCAAGGCCCAGAACAAGGCGCAAAAGGTTATTGGTGAACTTGAAGAATTGCTCGACTCGCTCAAGGAGCGCCAGACCCAGACGCGTACTTACATTCAGCAACTCAAGCGTGATGCCCAGGAAAGCCTGAAACTGGCTCAAGGGGTCGGCAAGGTGCGTGAGGCCGCCGGCAAGGCACTCGACCAGCGTGCAGTGGCTGCCAAGACCGTGAAACCGGCTGCTGCCAAGGCACCAGCCCGCAGCGCCGCCAAGCCTGCCGCCGCCAAGGCCCCGGCCAAGCCGGCCGCGACCAAAGCGCCGGCCCGAGCTGCCGCCGCCAAGCCCGCTGCGAAACCCGCTGCTGCCAAGCCCGCAGCGGCAAAAGCCCCAGCCCGCGCCGCCGCTGCCAAACCTGCCGCCAAGCCAGCCGCGAAACCCGCTGCTGCCAAGGCTCCCGCCAAACCAGCAGCTGCCAAGCCTGCAGCAACCAAAGCCCCGGCCAGAAGCGCTGCCGCCAAGCCAGCGGCCAAAACTGTCGCCGCTAAGCCCGCAGCTGCCAAGCCTGCCGCCAAACCGGCCGCAGCCAAGGCTCCAGCCAAGCCAGCGGCAGCCAAACCAGCCGCCAAGCCTGCTGCTGCCAAAGCGCCGGCCAAACCTGCCGCAGCCAAGCCAGCAGCAAGAACTGCAGCGAAGGCCCCAGCAAAACCGGTCGCAGCCAAACCTGCCGAAGCGAAACCGGCTACTTCAGCCGCCAGTGCGCCAGCGACCAATTCGGCTGCTCCCGCCACGTCCTCGGCACCCGCCAGCACCCCAGCTCAGACGCCGTCTTCGGCCTCCTGAAGCGCTGCGGCCGCGACGCGCAAGATCACCAGCGCGTCGTGGCCGCGGGCCGGCTCCGGCGTCAGCCGGTCCAGCCAATCGTCCGTGGGCTCACTCGAGCCTGTGGGCCATTGTTGCGCACAGGTTTGCAGCCGTTGCAGCAACGCCTTCTCCGCTTGCAACTCCAGCCCCTTCACTTGCTCTCGCAACGCCGCCAGGTGTGGATCTTGCTGCGCGGGCGTGCGCCATTGACGGCGTAGGCTGCGTAATGGCGCAACCACATCGTGCTGCCACGGCCCGGCAATCGCTCGCAGAGCCTGGGCGCGTTCTTCACTGAAGGTCACCGCATGCGCCTGCAGCCAGGTGGCGCACAGCAGCAAGCAGACGTCGCCCCCCAGCGCCTGAATATCCAGGCAGGCTGTTTCGACTCCCGGGCGGGCATACAGCGCCAAGGCGTGATTCCACAGGTCGGTGTACATGATTCCACTCACGCTGCGGGCCGAGGAAGCTGGTAGACTCCGCGACCACTATGATCAGACTATCCAACCTCACTTTACAGCGTGGTCCGCAGCGCTTGCTAGAAGGCGCCGAGATGACCCTGCACGCCGGCCACAAGGCCGGCCTGATTGGTGCCAACGGCGCCGGAAAATCCAGCCTGTTCGCCTTGCTGCGCGGTGAGCTGTCGCCCGATGCCGGCGATTGCCAGCTGCCCGGCGACTGGCGCATTGCCCATATGCGTCAGGAAGTCGATACCCTCGACCGCCTGGCCGTGGACTATGTACTCGACGGCGACGCCCGCCTGCGCAAGGTCCAGGCCGAACTGGCCGTGGCCGAGCAGGCCCACGACGGCACTGCCCTTGCGCGCCTGCACAGTGAGCTGGAAGTCGCCGACGGCTATACCGCCGATGCCCGCGCGCGCAAGCTGCTGGCTGGCCTGGGTTTCACCAATGAGCAGATGGACCGCCGCGTAGGTGACTTCTCCGGTGGCTGGCGGATGCGCCTGAACCTGGCCCAGGCCCTGATGTGCCCGTCCGACCTGCTCTTGCTCGACGAGCCGACCAACCACCTCGACCTCGATGCGATCCTGTGGCTGGAAGACTGGCTCAAGGGTTACCCGGGCACGCTGTTGCTGATTTCCCACGACCGCGATTTCCTCGATGCCGTGGTCGACCATGTGCTGCACGTCGAGCAGCGCAAGCTCAACCTGTACAAGGGAGGCTACACCGCCTTCGAGCGCACCCGTGCCGAGCGCCTGGCGCAACAGCAGCAAGCCTACGAGAAGCAGCAGGCGCAGCGCGCGCACATGGAAAAGTACATCGCCCGCTTCAAGGCCCAGGCCACCAAGGCCCGCCAGGCGCAGAGCCGGATCAAGGCTTTGGAACGCATGGAGGAGTTGTCGGCGGCGCACGTCGATTCGCCGTTCGACTTCGTCTTCCGTGAGTCGCAGAAAATCTCCAGCCCGCTGCTGAGCCTGTCCGAAGGCCGCCTGGGGTATGGCGACAAGGCGATCCTCGACAAGGTCAAGTTGCAGCTGGTCCCGGGTGCGCGCATCGGCCTGCTCGGCCCCAACGGCGCCGGCAAGTCGACCCTGATCAAGAACCTCGCCGGTGAGCTCGAGCCGCTGTCGGGCCGCCTGGTGCGTGGCGAGAACCTCGCCGTCGGCTACTTCGCCCAGCATCAGCTCGACTCGCTGGACGACAAGGCCAGCCCGCTCCTGCACCTGCAGCGCATCGCACCGGCCGAGCGCGAACAGACCTTGCGCGACTTCCTTGGCGGTTTCGACTTCCATGGCGACCGCGTCGATGAGCCGGTGGTGAACTTCTCCGGTGGCGAAAAGGCCCGCCTGGCTCTGGCGCTGATCGCCTGGGAACGGCCGAACCTGCTGCTGCTCGACGAACCGACCAACCACCTCGACCTGGAAATGCGCCTGGCGCTGACCATGGCCCTGCAGGAGTTTGCCGGTGCCGTGGTGGTGGTTTCCCACGACCGTCACCTGCTCAAGAGCACCACCGACGACTTCCTGCTGGTGGCCGATGGCAAGGTCGAGACCTTCGATGGCGACCTCGACGACTACAGCCGCTGGCTGGTCGAGTATCGCCAGCGCAGTGCCCCGGCCAGCAACGCCCCGGCCAATCCGGACAAGACCGACAAGAAGGCCCAGCGTCAGGCTGCCGCCGCCCTGCGACAGCAGTTGGCACCGCACAAGAAAGCGGCCGACAAGCTGGAGAGCGAGCTCAACCAGGTGCATGCGCAGTTGGCCGAGATCGAGACTGCGCTGGGCGATGGTGGTGTTTACGAAGCGGCGCGCAAGGATGAATTGCGCGATCTGTTGGCTCGGCAGACCAAGCTCAAGCAGCGCGAAGGCGAGCTTGAGGAAGCCTGGATGGAAGCTCTGGAAACCCTGGAGAGCATGCAGGCCGAACTTGAGGCTTTGTCCTGATCGTTTGATGTTGCCTGTACCGGCCTCATCGCGGGCTTGCCCGCTCCCACAGGGATGCCACACGGCGTGAGGGCGGTGATGTTCCTGTGGGCGCGGCGGTGCGGCGGTCCGACTTGCCCGCGAAGAGGCCACTACAGGCAGTAGAAATCCCACAGAATTTGCTGGTTATTTTTTCGCCAACCCCTTAGCTTAACGTTTTGCAACAATTGTTGAGCGAGGTGTGTGATGTCGATGGAAGTGTGGTTGGGCTTCTTTGCCGCGTGCTGGGTAATCAGCCTGTCGCCGGGTGCCGGGGCAATTGCCTCGATGTCCAGCGGGCTACAGTACGGTTTCTGGCGGGGTTACTGGAATGCCCTGGGCCTGCAACTGGGCCTGATCGTGCAGATCGCCATCATTGCTGCAGGTGTCGGCGCCATCCTGGCCGCTTCTGCCACCGCCTTCCAGGTCATCAAGTGGTTCGGTGTCGCCTATCTGGTCTACCTGGCCTACAAACAATGGCGCGCCTTGCCGATGGACATGGCCGACGAGTCCGGCGTACGCCCGATCGGCAAGCCGCTGAGCCTGGTGTTCCGCGGCTTCCTGGTCAACGTCAGCAACCCCAAGGCGCTGGTGTTCATGCTCGCCGTGCTGCCGCAGTTCCTCAACCCACACGCGCCGCTGCTGGCGCAGTACATCGCGATCACCGTGACCATGATCAGCGTCGACATGCTGGTGATGGCCGGTTACACCGGGTTGGCTTCGCGGGTGTTGCGCCTGCTGCGCACGCCCAAGCAGCAGAAGCGCCTGAACCGTACCTTTGCCGGGTTGTTCATCGGCGCGGCGACCTTCCTCGCCACCTTGCGCCGCGCACCCATCTGATCGAGCCCCGGGGCTGCCATGCAGCCCCGGTCATTTCTGCTTGTCCACCAGCCCCTTGAGCAAGTCGATCGGCAACGGAAAGACGATGGTCGAGCTCCTGTCCCCGGCAATCGCCCCCAACGTCTGCATGTAACGCAACTGCATGGCCCCTGGCTCCTTGCTGAGCATCTGCGCGGCCTGCATCAACTTTTCCGACGCCTGCAATTCACCCTCGGCATGGATCACCTTGGCCCGCCGCTCGCGTTCGGCTTCTGCCTGGCGGGCGATGGCGCGGACCATCGATTCGTTGAGGTCGACATGCTTGATCTCGACGTTGGCGACCTTGATGCCCCAGGCGTCGGTCTGGGCGTCCAGTACCTGGCGGATATCCGAATTCAGCTGCTCGCGCTCGGCCAGCAGCTCGTCCAGTTCATGCTTGCCCAATACCGCACGCAAGGTGGTCTGGGCCAGCTGGCTGGTGGCGACGAGAAAGTCCTCGACCTGGATGATCGCTTTTTGCGGATCGAGTACGCGGAAATACAACACCGCATTGACCTTCACCGACACGTTGTCGCGCGTGATCACATCCTGTGGCGGCACATCCAGCACTACGGTGCGCAGGTCGACCCGCACCATCTGCTGGATCACCGGAATCAGCAGGATCAGCCCCGGGCCTTTGACCTGCCAGAAGCGCCCCAGCTGAAACACCACGCCACGCTCGTACTCGCGCAGGATGCGCAATGCCGACAGCAACAGCATCGCCAGCACGATCAGCACCGCACCGAAACCCACTTGCATGAACATCATCTGTCTCCTTGCGCCGCGGGGGCGGCGGCGCTTACTTCCAGCATCACACCTTGGCGTGCCGTGACCCGGACTTTCTGCCCGGCCTGCAGCGGCGTCGTGCACTGGACTTGCCATTGTTCGCCCTGAGCCTGTACCGAACCACAGAACGGGTTGTCCGCCAGCACCTGGGTGACCGTCACCAGGCTGCCGACCAGGCCGGCGTCACCGCTGACCGGCGCCCGCCGTCGCGCCTTGATGGCCATGCCCAGCACGCCGCCGATCAGTAGTGCCGAGAGCACTGCGAGCGTGCCGATCAGCACCAGGGGGATACCGAAGCCCGGTGCGTCGGTGTCGATCAGGATCACCGCGCCAACCACGAAGGCCACGATGCCGCCGAAACCGACCACGCCGAAGCTGGGCAGGAACGCCTCGGCGATCATGAAGGCAATGCCAAGCAGGATCAGCGCCACGCCGGCAACGCTCACCGGTAGCAGCTGCAGCGCGTAAAGCCCCAGCAATAGGCAGATGCCACCCACCACGCCGCCCAGCGCCGAGCCGGGGTTCATGAACTCGAACAGCAGGCCGTACACCCCCATCATGATCAGGATCAGCGCCACGCTGGGGTTGGTGATGACGGCCAGCAAGCGCGTGCGCCAGTCCGGCAGGTGCTCGATCAGGGCAGCATCGCGTGTTTGCAGCAGCAGCGGTTGACCGGCGGCGATCAAGGTCTTGCCATCGAGCTGGCGCATCAGGTCGGGCAGGTCGTTGGCGACCTGGTCGATCACTTTCAGGCGCAGCGCTTCACTGGCTGGCAAGCTGACCGCCTCACGCACCGCTCGTTCTGCCCAGTCGGCATTGCGCCCGCGCAGTTGGGCCAGGCCTCGGATATAAGCGGTGGCGTCGTTGACCTGTTTGCGGGCCAGGGTCTGTTCTTCGTCACTCGGCTTGGCCTTGTCGTCCTTTGATGTACCGGGCAGGCCACCGATCTGGACGGGCGTGGCGGCGCCGAGGTTGGTCCCCGGGGCCATCGCGGCAACGTGGCTGGCATACAGGATGTAGGTGCCGGCGCTGGCGGCACGGGCGCCGCTTGGGGCGACGAAACTGACGACCGGCACCGGGCTGGCGAGGATCGCCTTGATCATCTGGCGCATGGCACTGTCCAACCCGCCGGGGGTGTCCAGGCGCAGTACCACCAACTGGGCTCCCTGGGCCTTGGCCTGTTCGAGGTTGCGCAGCAGGTAGTCGGCGCTGGCCGGGCCGATGGCGTCATCCATGCCCAGCACCCAGATGCTGCCGGGCGCTGCCTGGCCGGCCTGGGCAAGGCCAAGCAGCAGCAACAACAGCAAGCCGCGGCAACATCGAGTGATCACCTGTCGTCACCTCGTTGGCCTCTCTACTTGAAGTTTAGCCATGCCTGCCAACCCAAGGCCTAAAATTGGAGGTTGGGGGGCGAAACCGGAGGTGCATCATGCGTATGGCCAAGACTTTGCAGCAGCGCCTGGACCAGGCCAACTGCGATTACGACATCATTCCCCACCCACACTCGGCCACCAGCCTGGAGTCGGCGCGCACGGCCGGGGTACCCGCAGAGCGGGTCGCCAAGTCGGTCATGCTGGACGACCGCCATGGCAACTACATCATGGCCGTCTTGCCGGCCAACCGGCACATGGACATGAGCAAGGTGCGCATGTCCGGCGCCTGGCAACTGACCCGCGAAAGCGCCTTGCCGATGCTGTTCGGCGATTGCGAGCGGGGCGCCATCCCGGCAATGGGTGACGCCTATCAGATCAAGATGCTGCTCGATTCGAGCCTTACCCGCCAGGGCGATGTCTACCTGGAGGCGGGTGACCACGATCACCTGATCCACATGAGCATGGAGCAGTACCTCAAACTGGTACCGCAAGCTGAAGTACGCGAGCTGTGCTGATGTTTTCAAGCCAATGCCGGGCCGGCGTCGTGGACGGCCAGCCCGGCACACAGGAGGAACCATGGACGCACCGATCCATCCATTCGCCGAGCTGTTCAAGCAACTGGGCCTGCCCGACGATGCGCAGAGCATCGACCAGTTCATCACCAGCCATTCGCCGTTGAAGAACGAGATAAAGCTGGTGGATGCACCGTTCTGGACCGATTCCCAGCGCGCCTTCCTGCAGGAAAGCATCATTGAAGATGCCGATTGGGCGGAGCCTTTCGATCAGCTCAACGAAGCGTTGCGCCGCCCCAGAAAATAAAGTGCCGAGCGGCACCTGACGAGTGATTGGCCGTTGCTATGCTCAGGAAAAACAAGAGGGGTTAGCGTGATGAAAGATCCCTACGCACCAGGCTTCTGGTGCTCCGTGACGATCCTGGGCACCCTGACGGCCAGCTACTTCTACGGCATCCGCCAAACCCAGCAGATGAACCAGGCGATCCAGTTCCTCTACGCTGCTGCCGCGGTTACAGCCGCAGTTGCGTTGGTGGCACTGACCTGGATTGCCTGGCAGCAATTGCACCTGAACAAGCGTGAAGTGGTGCAGGGGCGAACGTTGCTGACCATCTGGAACACCAAGGTTGCCTTACGTCGCGTCGAAACGGTGTTCGATCGCTACTTCTGGGGTAGCTACTGGCATTCCGGGCGCACCTTCGAAGAGGTGATGGGCGAGCTCAAAGGCACCCCGCTGGAACAGAGCCTTGATGCGCTGAAACGCCAGTGCCGGGCACTCGACCGTGAAATCCACGACCATCATCATCACTGGCTGGCCAATGCCCGTGACCTCTCCAGCGTGGCCACGGCCATGGCCCGCGAGCGTTATCAGCTGGACTTGTGCGAGCCGTCGAGCAACGGCCATGGCAACACCGCCGTGCTCAACCGTGACCTGGAGGTACTGGTGTACACCTGGTCGGCGCGCCTGCGCAGCTTCGACCATCAGCTGGACGAGCTGGAGCGCGCCTACCACTGAGGCGCCCTCATTCGCCGCGGATGTACTGCTCCAGCTGCTTGATGAGGTTGGCCTGCTCGGCGATGGTTTCCTTGACCAGGTCACCGATCGACAACAGGCCGAGCAGTTGGCCGTCCTCGACCACAGGAAGGTGGCGAAGATGACGGTCGGTCATCTGTTGCATGCAGTAATCCAGGCTTTTCTTGGGCCCCACCGTGATCACCGGCGCGCTCATGATCTCGCGCACCGGCGTGGCGGCCGAGGAGCGGCCTTTGAGCACCAGCTTGCGTGCATAGTCCCGTTCACTGACGATCCCCACTACCTGGTTGTTTTCTACCACAGGCAGTGCACCGACGTTTTTCTCCGCCAGCAGTTTCAGGGCGTCGAGTACCGAGTCATCCGGGCCGATGGTGTACACGGTCTGGTGCTGGGACTTGGTCTTGAGGATTTGTTCGACGGTCTTCATACGGGCCTCTGCGGGTGGAAAAGACGAACGCTTGGAGTAAATAAAGCATCCGGCACGCCGGCCTGCACGGCAATGCAGGAAACGGCATCGAGTCGATTGAAAAACGTCATGGCTGCCCCAGCTCCACGCTTCAATCCGCTATACCTGGCGTTGAAACCAGACGCCCCTGCTGTTCAAGGCCTTGCATGAACCCGACGACATGCTTGGCCAGCATGACGGGCTGTTCCTCCACTGCGAAATGGCCCGCGTCTATCAGGTGAATCTGGGCGGTGGGCAAGTCTTGCTGATAGGCCAGTGCGCCTTCGCTGATGAACGCCGGGTCGTTCTGCCCCCAGACCACCAGTGTCGGCGGTTGCCGTTTGCGCAGAAACGCTTGCCACTGCGGATAGGCTTCGATGCTCTTCCAATAGTCCTGAAAGAGTTGAACTTGAACTTGCTGTCGCGAAGCGTCGGCCAATGCCAGCAGGTCGTGGGTCCAGGCATCCGGGCTCATGCGTTCCGGGTGCGCGGCCACATCCCGCAGATATTGCTGGTTCCTGACGCCTTCAGCCGTTGTCAGGCCATGCAGGCGCAAGAGGTTGGCGCTCGAACGGTCTCGGTGGGCTTGTTCGAAAAATGCCAGGCGTGACGGTGTCAGGCCTTGCAAGTAGGCGTTGGCATTCTGCACCACTAGTGCTTGCAGGCGCTCTGGTTGCAGCTGCATCAGGCGAAAGCCAACCGGCGCGCCGAAGTCCTGGATATAAAGGCTGTATCGCTGTAGACCGAGCTGCTCGGTGAATGCGGCGATGTGTTCAGCCAGGCGGTCGAAGGTGACGGGCGTTTGCCCGGAAGCGGGCAGGGCGCTGTAGCCGGAGCCCAGATAGTCGGGCGCTATGATGTGATAGTGGCCGGAGAGCAGGGGTATCAGCTCGCGGTAGGTATGCGATGAGGAAGGAAACCCATGCAGCAACAGCAGCGTGGGTCTGTTTGTGTCGCCAGCTTCGCGATAGAAGGTACGTTGCCCCTCTACTTCGATGTAGCGGTAATAGGTTTTATGTGGCCAAGCAGCAATCGGTTCGCTGGCGTTGGCCATGGCCATGAAGGCCAGGGAAAGCAGCAAGCAGATAATCGGGCGGTGCATGTTAGGGCCTCGGTAACGTAGGGCTGGAAAACACATCTTCCAGCCCCGTTCTTGGCCATACAGGCTGCCAACATCTATCCCGGCGGTGGGATTCTTCCGGAAATGATGTTGGCCTTGATGCTCAGAGCTTCGGCATCTGCCCGATGCGCGCCACCATCTCGCTCACGATCTGCAGGTCGAGCATGAACTGTTCCACGGTCTTGAACTCGTTGTCGTTGTGCCCGGTGTACTTCACATCCGGCATGGCCAGGCCGAACTGCACACCGTTGGGCAGGTCATGCACCGAGGTGGCGCCGGCCGAGGTGCCGAAATCGTGCTTCATGCCCAGGTTCTCGCTGGCCACATCGAGCAGGGCCTTAACCCATTCGCCTTCAGGGTTGCGGAACATCGGCTCGTCGAGGCTGTAGTCGAAGGCCACCGAGGTGTGGCTCTGGCGTGTCCATTTGCCAAGCTTGTCGGCCAACTGGTCCTTGAGGGTGGCCAGCGGCTTGCCTTTGGGAATGCGCAGGTTCACGGCCAGCTTCAGGCCCTTTTTATCCACGCCGACGAAAGTCAGCGAGGTGGTCAGCGGGCCCATGAACGTGTCTTCGAAGCCGATGCCGAGTTTCTTGCCCAGGTAGTCCAGGCCCCAGTTGTCGGCGGCGTAGCGGGCGGCATCGGTGAAGTGGTTGTGCTTGAGCGGCACCTGCTGGCCCAGGCCATTGAGGAAGTCGAGCATGCGCGCCACCGGGTTCACGCCGGACTCTGGCTCCGAGGAGTGGGCAGAGACACCGGTCACGGTGAGCAGCACGTTCTTGCCATCGGCCTTGGCGTCGATGCTGAAGTCGCCGCCATTGCGCTTCACATAGTCGGCACCCGCATTGTTCAGGCGTTTTGCCAGTTCTTCCGGGTTGTCGCCAACCAAGGTCGCCACCGAGGTGGTGGGAATCTGGTTGGTCGCCAAGCCGCCGGTCAGGTTGACGATTTCCGCACCCTGGCCCGTGGCCGGGCGCTTGCTGAAGCTGGCCATGACCGTGCCGTAGCCCTTCTCGGCGATCACCACCGGGTAGCCGCCATCCAGCGCCAGGTTGTAGTCGGGGGTGGGGTTGCGCTCGAAGTAGTAGGGGATGGCGTCGCCGCTGGTTTCTTCGGTGGTGTCGATCAGCAGCTTGAACTGCCGGGCCAGCGGCAGGTTCTCGTCCTTGGCGACTTTCAGCGCATACAGCGCGACGATGATGCCGTTTTTGTCATCCTCGGTGCCGCGGCCGTACATGCGGTCGCCGACCAGCGTCACGTTGAATGGGTCGAGGCGGGTGCCGTCGGCCAGCTTCCAGTTGTCCGGGTTGACCGGCACCACGTCGGCATGGGCGTGGATACCGACCACTTCCTTGCCTTCGCCGAGCGAGATCTCGTAGACGCGGTTATCGACGTTGCGGAAGGCCAGGCCGAAGCTCTGCGCCAGGGCCTTGATCTTGTCGGCGATCTTCAGGAACGCGGGGTTTTCGTGCTGGGGTACGCCGTCGACGCTGAAGGTGGGAATGGCCACCAGTTCACGCAGGTTTTCCGTGGCCGCCTTGGCGTATTTGATGCGGGTGTAGAGCCCGAGCAGGCGGTTGATTTCGTTCTGTTGCTCGGCTGCCAGCGGCGTGCCGGCCAGGTAGGCGTCGAGGGTGGCAGCGAGGTTGTCGGCCTTGGCCAGTTCGCTGCCCTTGAGTTTGCCGAGGAATTGCTTGAAGTCTGCCGGGTTGCTGCCGTCGAAGGCTTTGACGATGGCGGCGGACTGTTGCTGGGTGAGGTTGGCTTGGGCCGGTTGGGCGAACAGGCCGATGCTGGCCAGCAGCAGGGCGGTGGAGGTGAGCTTTTTCAGGTGCATGGGCACGCATTCCTTCGCGAATCATTGTTATGGGTTACCCGTCGGGAACGGGAAGGGGCCCACGCTAACACCAATGACCCATGGCACGGGAGTGCCAGAAACGCGACATGTCGCACAAATGAAAAAGCCCCGGGAATGATCCCAGGGCTTTCGAAGATGGCGCACTCGGCGGGATTCGAACCCACGACCCCTGCCTTCGGAGGGCAGTACTCTATCCAGCTGAGCTACGAGTGCAACGCGAACGCATGATACCCATCTGATTCGGCGGCGTCCATCGCCTTGATCTATGGCAGTTTTTCCTGATTGGCCCCTCGCGGCTAAAGCCGCTCCCACAGGTTGTGCGCTGTTTGTAGGCGCGGCTTTAACCGCGAAGGGCCGGTATCGGCCACCTAAATCCATCTATCCATATGCGATATCAGTATTTCCCTCTAGGTTCTTATGCCCCCTATGCTCTGGTCACAACTTGTTATAACAAGTCATCGATCAGCGAAGAGACCCATGGCCGAACTGCTTCCCCTGTCCCCGGTACCGCTTTACACCCAGCTCAAGGAACTGCTGCGCGAGCGCATCCTCGACGGTACTTATCCACCCCATAGCCGCATGCCCTCGGAAAGCGAGCTGGGCAAGGCTTTCGATGTCAGCCGCATTACCGTGCGCCAGGCGCTGGGCGACCTGCAAAAGGAAGGGCTGATCTTCAAGATCCACGGCAAAGGCACCTTCGTCGCCAAGCCCAAGGCGTTCCAGAACGTCAGCACCCTGCAAGGCCTGGGCGAGTCGATGACGCAGATGGGTTACGAAGTGATCAACCGCCTGCGCAGCTTCCGCCACGTGCCGGCCAATGCTCTGGTGGCGGCGCGGCTGCAAGTCGCGGAGGGTAGCCTGGTCACCGAGATCCGTCGTGTGCGGTTGATCAACCGCGAGCCGGTGTCGCTCGAGCTGACCTGGCTGCCCAAGGCCGTCGGCGAGAAGCTGGAAAAGGCCGACCTGGTCACCCGCGACATCTTCCTGCTGCTGGAAAACGACTGTGGCATCGCCCTGGGTCACGCCGACCTGGCCATCGACGCAGTGCTGGCCGACAGCGACCTGACCCAGGCGCTGGAGGTGGAGGAGGGTGCGCCAATCATGCGCATCGAGCGCCTGACCCACACCGCCGACGGTGCGCCGCTGGACTTCGAACACCTCTATTACCGCGGCGATGCCTTCCAGTACCGCCTGCGCATCGACCGCCAGAAGGGGAGCAAGGCATGAGCATCGAGACCCAGGATTACGACATCATCGTCATCGGCGGCGGCACCGCCGGGCCGATGGCGGCGATCAAGGCCAAGGAGCACGACAAGCAACTGCGCGTGCTGCTGCTGGACAAGGCCAACGTCAAACGCAGCGGTGCCATCAGCATGGGCATGGACGGCCTGAACAACGCCATCATCCCCGGCCATGCCACGCCCGAGCAGTACACCAAGGAAATCACCGTGGCCAACGACGGCATCGTCAACCAGGCCGCCGTGCATGCCTATGCCACCCACAGTTTCGAGACCATCGAGCAGCTCGACCGCTGGGGCGTCAAGTTCGAGAAAGACGAGACCGGCGACTACGCGGTGAAGAAGGTCCACCACATGGGCGCCTACGTGCTGCCCATGCCCGAGGGCCACGACATCAAGAAGGTGCTCTATCGCCAGCTCAAGCGCGCCCGGGTCGAAATCAGCAACCGCATGGTTTGCACTCGCGTGCTGCTCGATGCCCAAGGCGCCGCTGCCGGTGTGCTGGGCTTCGACTGCCGCACTGGCGAGTTTCGCGTGGTCCGGGCCAAGGCGGTGATCCTCGCCTGCGGTGCCGCCGGGCGCCTGGGCCTGCCGTCGTCGGGCTACCTGATGGGCACCTACGAGAACCCGACCAATGCCGGCGATGGCTATGCCATGGCCTACCACGCCGGCGCCGAGCTGGCCAACCTCGAGTGCTTCCAGATCAACCCGCTGATCAAGGACTACAACGGCCCGGCCTGCGCCTACGTTACCGGCCCGCTGGGTGGCTACACCGCCAACAGCAAGGGCGAGCGGTTCATCGAGTGCGATTACTGGAGCGGGCAGATGATGTGGGAGTTCCACCAGGAGCTCGAAGGCGGCAACGGCCCGGTGTTCCTCAAGCTCGACCACCTGGCCGAGGAAACCATCCAGAACATCGAAGAGATCCTGCACAGCAACGAGCGCCCCAGCCGTGGCCAGTTCCATGCCGGGCGTGGCATCGACTACCGCCAGCACATGGTCGAGATGCATATCTCCGAGATCGGCTTCTGCTCGGGGCATTCGGCCTCGGGGGTGTGGGTCAACGAGAAGGCCGAGACCAGCGTCAAGGGCCTGTATGCCGCCGGTGACATGGCTGCCGTACCACACAACTACATGCTCGGCGCTTTCACCTACGGCTGGTTTGCCGGTGTGAATGCCGCGCAGTACGTGGCCGGGCGGGAGCTGGCCGAAGTTGATGCCGGGCAGGTCGAGCGCGAACGCGCGCGGGTGTTCGCCCCACTTCAGCGCGAGCATGGCCTGCCGCCAGCGCAGGTCGAATACAAGCTGCGCCGCATGGTGAACGATTACCTGCAGCCGCCGAAGGTGACCAAGAAGATGGAAATCGGCCTGGCTCGCTTTGCCGAGATCGAGCGTGATCTGGAGCAGATGAAAGCCAGCAACCCACATGAGTTGATGCGCGCCATGGAAGTGTCGGTGATCCGCGACTGTGCCGAAATGGCGGCGCGGGCCTCGTTGTTCCGTGAAGAGAGCCGCTGGGGCCTGTACCACCACAGGGTCGACTTCCCCGAGCGCAACGATGGCGAATGGTTTTGCCACTGCCACCTGAAAAAAGGCGAAAACGGTGAAATGACCAGTTTCAAGAAAGCCGTCGAGCCGTACCTGATCGCGTTGGATGCCGAAGAGCAGACTGCCTATGACCGGTTGAGAGTCAAAGCCAATGCCGCCTGAGCGACACCTCACCTTGTGGGAGCGGGTTCACCCGCGAACACCGGCGAAGCCGGTGCCATCCACCGTGTTGGATTCTTCGCGGGTAAACCCGCTCCCATGGGGAAATGTGCAAGCCTCTAGATGAAAGGGTGCCCATGAAGGCCCCAAGGACCCCGTGAAATGGCCTACCAGCCCCAGGAAATCTTCTTTCGCAGCAGCGCTCCGGTAACCATCGATGAAGACAAGTGCATTGCCGAAAAAGGCTGCACCGTCTGTGTCGAGGTCTGCCCCATGGACCTGTTGGCGATCAACCCGGCCACGCAAAAGGCTTACATGGCCTTCGACGAGTGCTGGTACTGCATGCCCTGCGAAAAAGACTGCCCCACCGGTGCGGTCAAGGTCGACATCCCTTACCTGCTGCGCTGACTCATCCCCGCCATCCGGCGAACCACCGGACGCGCCCTCCTGCAATGCCCCTCGTTTCCCACCCCCCAAGCCGGGCGGCGGAGACGATTCCAGAACGCAAAACGATTCGAGGGGAAACACCCATGCGCCTTGTAGCAACCGTGGCCGGCCTCGCGCTGGCGCTTACCGGCCTGAATGCCAGCGCCGAAACCATTCGCATCGCCATCGGCACCCAGGACACCACCATCAACTGCGCCACCGGCGGCTTGCTGGTCCGTGAGCTGGGCCTGCTCGACAAGTACTTGCCGCACGACGGCAAGTACAAGGATGCCCAGTACCAGGTGGAGTGGAAGAACTTTACCAGCGGTGCGCCGCTGACCAACGAGATGGTCGCCGGTAAGCTCGACTTCGGTGCCATGGCCGATTTCCCTGGCTCGTTCAACGGCGTCGCGCATCTGGATGCCGGCAAGCGCAGCCTTTTCATCAGTGTGCTCTCGGGCAGTGTGCATGGCAGCGGCAACGGCATCGTCGTACCGGCGGCATCCAAGGTGCAGTCGCTGGCTGAGCTCAAGGGCAAGACCATCTCCGTGCCGTTCGCCTCCACCGCCCACGGTATGCTGCTGCGCGCCGTCGCGGCCCAAGGCTGGGACCCGCAAAAGGACCTGCGTATCATCGCCCAGGCCCCGGAAATCGCTGGCTCCGCCTTGCGCAGCAACCGCATCGAGGCCCATGCCGACTTCGTGCCGTTCGCCGAGTTGTTCCCCAACCGCGGTTTTGCCCGCAAGATCTACGACGGTGCCCAGGCCAATGCGCCGACCTTCCACGGCGCCCTGGTCGATGCCGCTTATGCGAAGAAGTACCCGGAGGTGGTCACCGCCTACCTGCGCGCCAGCCTCGAAGCTGACCGCCTGATCGCTGCCGAGCCGGAGAAGTACAGCGAGCTGATCGAGAAGGTCACCGGCATCGAGGCCGAGGTCAATTACCTGTTCCACGGCCCGCTCGGCCTGCAGACTCGCGACCTGACCTGGAAGCCCGAATACCGCCAGGCGGTGGCCACGTCCATTGATACGCTGAAGTTGCTGAAGAAGACCGACCGCGGCCTCGACACCGACCAGTTCATCGACGACCAGTACATCCGCGCCGCCTTCAAGCAGGCCGGCCTGGACTACGACAAGGCGCTGAAAAACTACGACCCATTGCCGCTCAAGGCCAACGACGCGCTCACTGGCAAGCCGATCACCGATTTCAGCCGCCTGGCGCAGATCTGGGTGCGCGGTGAAGACAAGGTACGCCACTACGCCTCGCCGGAAGCCGCCCTTGGCGCTCTGGCCCAGCTGGAGCAGGAAGGCAAGGACATCCGCGCCATCTATGCCCAGGCTGCCGACAGTGGCATCAAGCTGCTGGCCAACCAAGCCTGGTTTGTGCGAAACGCCAAGGGTGAGCTGGCCGCTTTCCTGCTCAAGGACCAGGCCGAGCAGTACGCCAAGGCCCATGGTGGTGAAGCGCTGGACTTCGTCAGTGCCAACCAGAAGCTGGTTGCCCAGCGCTGACCGGGAGGTACCGACATGTCCCGCGACCTCAAGCGCTGGCCTGTGCGCCTGGTTTCGCTGCTGGCCTGCCTGCTGTTCTGGCAGGTGGCGGCCAGCGTCAAGCTGGACCTTGGCCTGCTGACCTTCACCTACGTTCCCACGCCGCAGGCGGTGCTGGAGGCGGCCTGGCAGTTGCTGACCAGCAATGCCCTGCTGGCGCACCTGGGCAGCAGCCTGTCGCGGGTGTTTGCCGGATATGCCGCTGCGGCACTGCTGGGTGTGGCCCTGGGCTTGCTGATCGGGCGCTCGAAATGGGCCGAGGACACCTTGCTGCCACCGCTCGAAGTACTGCGGCCGATACCTGCGGTGGCGTGGATCCCGCTGGCGATCCTGATGTTCCCGTCGTCGGAGCTGTCGATGGTGTTCATCACCTTCACCGGTGCGCTGTTCCCGATCCTGCTCAATACCGTGCATGGCGCGGAGGCCGTCGACCCACGCCTGGTTGCTTCGGCGCGCAGCCTCGGTGCCGGGCGCTGGGCGATCCTGCGCGAAGTGATATTGCCTGGCGCGCTGCCGAGTATCGTCACCGGCCTTGCCATCGGCATGGGCACTTCGTGGTTCTGCCTGGTCACCGCCGAGATGATCGCCGGGCAGTTCGGCATTGGTTACTACACCTGGGAGTCGTACACCTTGCAGAACTACCCGGACATCATCGTCGGCATGCTGCTGATCGGCGTGCTGGGCATGGGCAGCAGCGCGCTGGTCAAGCGCCTCGGCGCATTCGCCACACCCTGGTACCGCACGCGGAGGGCCAGCTGATGAGCCGTTATCAACAGGTACCCGGGCGCATCGATGGGCATGGCCTGTCGATTCGACTGGGGCAGGGCCGCGAAGCCTTCGAGGCGGTGCAGGGCCTGGATTTTGCCGTGGAGCCGGGCGAATTCGTCTGTATCCTCGGGCCGTCCGGCTGTGGCAAGTCGACCTTGCTCGGCGCCCTGGCCGGGCACCTGGTGCCAAGCAGCGGCCAGCTGAACGTGGATGGCCAGGCCATCGCCGGGCCTTCGCCGCAGCGCGGCATGGTGTTCCAGCACCACACCTTGCTGCCATGGCGCAGCGTGCTCGACAACGTCGCCTTCGGCCTGAAGATGCAAGGCCTGGGCAAGGCCGAACGCCGCCAGCAGGCACGCGAAATGCTGCACCTGGTGGGCCTGGCCGACTTCGCCGAGCGCTGGCCCAGCCAGCTTTCCGGTGGCATGCAGCAGCGCGCCGAAATTGCCCGGGTGCTGATCAACCGCCCGCGCCTGCTGTTGATGGACGAGCCTTTCGGTGCCCTGGATGCGCAAACCCGTTCGCGCATGCAAGAGCTGCTGCTGGATATCTGGGCGCGCATCCGCACCACCGTGGTGTTC
Source organism: Pseudomonas sp. URMO17WK12:I7 (assembly GCF_003269045.1). NCBI lineage: Bacteria > Pseudomonadati > Pseudomonadota > Gammaproteobacteria > Pseudomonadales > Pseudomonadaceae > Pseudomonas > Pseudomonas sp. URMO17WK12:I7. The sequence goes on from NZ_QLTL01000005.1 coordinate 337,408, forward strand.
GTCACCCACGACATCGACGAAGCCTTGTTCCTGGGCGACCGCATTCTGGTAATGAGCCCGCGTCCCGGTCGCTTTATCGAGGACCTGCGCCTGGATTTTGCGCGCCCACGCCGCGCCAGCCTGCTGACCAGCCCTGAATTCACTCACCTGAAACGCCATTGCCTGGCCTTGCTGCGCCATGAAGAGGGCCGCGAACTGCCGCGCCTGACGCCGCTCGGCCTGCCAGCCACCGACCATCCGCCGCTAAGGATCGCGCTATGACTGCACGAAACACCGACAACCGCGACATTCTCCAATTGCTGCCACGCCTGGAAGCCGACGATGCGGGCGTGCGACGCATTGCCTTGATCGAGCTGGCCGACCTTGAAGACCCCGATGCCTTGCCATGGCTGACCGATGCTGTGCTGGTCGACAGCGCCGACGAGGTGCGCGCCGAAGCCGCACGGTTGCTGGAGGCCTGGGAGGAACCTGAAGTGGTTCAGGCATTGTGCGCCGCGCTGGCCGATGCGGCCGAAGGGGTCCGCCTGGCGGCGGCGCAGAGCCTCAGCGAGCTCAAGAGCCCAGAGGCCGGGCTGCTGATTTTGCCGTGGGTCGGCCATGCCGAGGCCTTCGTCCGCGCCAGCGCTTTGCGTGCCCTGCGGGAGCTGCGCCTGGAGGACGCCGCGCTACCGGCACTGCAGGCGCTTCGGGATGAGGACGCCGCAGTGCGCCGGGAGGCCGTGGGCATTCTTGGCTGGCTCAAGCACGAGCCAGCGCTGCCGGCCTTGGCCTTGCTGGCCGAGCGTGAGCCGGACACTGATGTCCGCCGCGCCGCCATCGGCGCCCTCGGGCTGGCCCGTGATAGCCAAGTGTTGCCAGCGTTGGTGAGCGCCTTGAGCGACCCGGCCTGGCAGGTGCGCGAGGAAGCCGCCACGACCTTGGGCAAAGTAGGCCACGCACAGGCCGGCCCGGCCCTGGTGGCCGCGCTGGGCGATGGCTTCTGGCAGGTGCGCCTGCGTGCAGCGCGTTCATTGGGCCGGTTGCGCCATGCTGAGGCGCTGGAAGCATTGGCTGAGTTGCTCGGCCACGGTATCGCCAACCTGCGCAAGGAAGCCGCGTTGGCGCTGGGCGAACTCGGGCAGGCCCGGGCTTTGCCTGCGTTGCAGGCGGCGGAAGCGGATAGTGACCCAGAAGTGCGCAAGGCAGTGCGCATCGCCCTGACGCAGTTGCGTGGGGCTGCCTGATGGCGGCGCCAAGCGCGATTCGCAACCAGCGTGGGCCTGGCTTGCTGGCCCTGCAATGGGCCGATACCGAGGCGATCATCAGCCATGCCCGCCTGCGCGGCGCCTGCCCCTGCTCGCAATGCCGGTCGGCGCGCTTGCAGGGGCGGCTGTCCGTGGTCAGGGACGATGTGCGCGTCGAGCGGGTGGTGGCGCAGGGGTACGGCGTGCAGTTGGTGTTCAGCGATGGGCATGAGCGGGGTATCTATCCCTGGGCCTACCTGCGCACGCTTGGCGAGCCAGCACCGGCCTTGTAGGAGCGGCTTCAGCCGCGAAGCAGGCGGCGCGGTAGATGGGCACCGGCTTTGCCGGTGTTCGCGGCTCAAGCCGCTCCTACAGGGCGATCAACTCGGGCCTCAGGCCCTCTACCCGGCGCGCCGGTGGTGGCAAGTAACCGCCGTCACCGGTGATCTGATGCAGGACCTTTTCGCGCAGCCCATGCAACGCCACACCCGTGCGCAGGCGTGGATGCGGCAGGTCGACTTCCACCACCGACTTGATTCTTCCGGGGCGCGGCTCCAGCACCACTACGCGGTCGGCAAGGTAGGTGGCTTCTTCGGCATCATGGGTCACCAGCAAGGTGGTGATGCCAGCGCGCTCGCGGATGGCCAGCAGTTCGTCCTGCAACTGCTGGCGGGTCAGTGCATCGAGTGCGCCGAACGGCTCGTCGAGCAACAGGATACGCGGGCTTGCCACCAGGCCACGGGCAATCGCCACGCGCTGGGCCATGCCGCCAGAGAGCTGGTGCGGGTAGGCCGACTCGAAACCGACCAGGCCCACCAGTTGCACGAACTCGTGCACACGCCGGGCGCGTGCGCCCTGGGTCAACTGCTCATTGACCAGGCCCAGGCCGATGTTCTGCTCTACCGTCAGCCAAGGGAACAAGCGGTGTTCTTGAAACACGATGCCGCGCTCACCGCCGATGCCGCGGACCGCCTGGCCATCGACGCGGATACTGCCGCTGTAGTCGGTGTCCAGCCCGACCAGCAGGCGCAGCAGGGTCGACTTGCCGCAGCCTGAGGCGCCGACAATGGCGATGAACTCGCCTTCGTTGATGGCCAGGTTGAAATTGCGGATGGCCTCGAAGGGCTGGCCGTCGACGCTGAAGACTTTGCCTACGCCTTCGAAGCTGACCAGCGGCGGCGTGGTGTCGGCCTGATTGGCCGCGAGCAGGTGTGAAGCATTGAAGGCGTTCATGCGGTTCTCCAGCGCGTGGCGCGCGATTCGAGGCGTTGACCGAGGGTGCCGAGCAGGGCGCCGACCAGGCCGATCAGGAGCATGGCGGCCATGACCTGGTCCATGCGGAACAGTTGCTGGGCGCCGATCATCAGGCTGGCAATGCCGCCGTCCGAGGGCATGAAGTACTCGGCGCCGAGGGTGCCGAGCCAGGCGTATATCAGCGACAGGCGCAGGCCGGCGAAGATGGCCGGTGCGGCCCCCGGCAGCACCAGCAGGCGCAGGCGTTGCCACAGGTTCAGGCGCAGTGTGCGGGCCGCTTCGCCCAATTGTGGCGACAGGCTGGCGATACCCCGCTGGGTAGCGATCAGCAGCGGGAAGAATGCAGCCAGGCCGACGAACACGTTCTTGGCCCCTTCGCCCAGGCCGAACCAGGCGGTGAGCAAGGGAACCCAGGCGAACAGCGCCACTTGGCGCAGGGCCGACAGGCTTGGCCCGAAAAGGCGTTCGGCATTGTGGGAAAGCCCCAGCACCAGCCCGCTCAGCAAGCCGGCGCTGCCCCCCAGGAGCAGGCCGGTCAGGGTGCGCTGCAGACTCAGCAGCATGGCCTCTGGCAGCGAGCCATCGGCCAGGCCGCCGAACAGGGTGCGCAGTACGTCCAGTGGTGAAGTGAGGATGTTCGGGTCGATCCAGCCGAAGCTGCTGCTCGCCTGCCACAGCGCAAGCAGTGCTGCCGGTAGCAGCAGGCTTTGCCAGCCCCGTGGGATGGGACCGCGCTGTTGTTCGCCGGTGGCCGGTTGCGGCCAGTGCAACAGGTGCTTTTCCAGGGCCGAGAAGCCACGTTCCAGCAGCGCGCCGACCAAGCCGATCACCAGGATGCACAGCAGCACCAGGTCGAGCATGAACAGTTGCCGGCCCCAGACCATCAGGTAGCCGATGCCTTCGCTGGAGGCAAGCAGTTCAACGGCCAGCAACGAGGTCCAGCCAGTCGCCAGGGCCAGTCGCACACCGGTGAGAAAGGCGGGCAGGGCGGCGGGCAGCAGCAGGCGCAGAAACAGCAGGTGGCGTGGCAGGCGCAAGGCGGCGGCAGCTTCACGCAACTTGGGCTGGGCATCGCGCACGCCGACCAGGGTATGCAAGGTGACCGGTACCACTACGGCCTTCACCAGCACCACCAGCTTGAGCAGCTCGCCGATGCCGAAGAACAACATGAACAGCGGGATCCAGGCCAGGGTGGGGATCTGCGCCAGGGCCACGAAGGTTGGCAACACCAAGGTCTGCGCATGGCGTGAGGTGCCCAGCCAGGTGCCGAGCAGCAAGCCGCTGCCGATGCCCGCCAGTAGCCCCCAGAACAGCCGCTGCAAGCTTATCCACAAGTGCCCCCAGAGCTCGCCTGAGCCGAACTCCAGCGCGCTCTGCCACACCAGCGAAGGTGCCGGCAGGATCTGCTCGCTCATCCAGTGCTGCCGGCTCGCCACCACCCATAGAACGGCAAGCGTCATCGGCACCAGGTAGGCGCGGCCGTGTGTCGCGAAAGGGCCGCGCAGCGGCCCCCGCTGCCACCACGATCTCCTGCTAAGAACTCCATTCATCGGCCATCTCTCGAAGCGTTCCAATGTTATTCACTTAAGGAATTAAAAATTTACAGAAGTGACTTTCAAGAGATAAGAGCATGCAAGCCATGCATGCGGAACCCCCACGCCATTGCGTTTTGCTCATATTTTCCATGCGTTTCTCGCAAGCCCTCCCGCGCCCCGCATGAATCCTCATTTATGTCTTTCAGTTACTAAAAAATGAAGTTTTGATCTTTGTAGGTTCTAACCAGACCTGCCTAGCTTCTGGCCAACGCGCCGGCCATCGCCGGTGGCAGCCTGCCAAGGAGCCTTGCCATGAAAACCCCATTGCGCCACCTGATTACCGCCCTCGGTCTGGCCTTCACCCTGAGCGCTCACGCTACCGAGCCGGCCAAACCCGAAAGCATCCGCATCGCCGTGCCCGACCTCAGCGCCGGCAGCAAGCACAGTGCTGGCGGCGTGGTCGATGTACTGCGTGACCAGCAACTGCTGGAAAAAGAATTCGCCAAAGACGGCATCCGCATCGACTGGCACTTTTTCAAGGGCGCAGGTCCTGTGGTCAACGAAGCCTTGGCCAACGGCCAGGCCGACTTCGCCTACCTGGGCGACCTGGCGGCGATCGTCGGCAAGGCCAACGGCCTCGACACCCGCGTGCTGTCTGCCGGCGTGCGTGGGGTGAAGAGTTATCTGGGCGTGGTGCCGGGCTCCGGCATCAAGACCCTGCACGACCTCAAGGGCAAGCGTGTGGCGGTATTCCGCGGCACCGCCAACCAGTTGTCGTTCGCCAGCGCGTTGGCCAGCCAAGGGCTGTCCGAACGCGACCTGAAAGTGATCAACCTGGACTTCAACGCTGCCAACGCTGCCCTGGCCGCCAAGCAGATCGACGCCACCTGGGGCTTGTCCAACTTGCTGTCGCTGCGTGAGCGCGGGCTGGTCGAGCTGCCGGTCAACTCCCGCGACCTGGAAGGTGCCGGTAGCACCCAGGCGGTGTTGCTTGGCACGGGCGATTTCATCCGCAAATACCCTGAGCTGGTGCAGCGCCTGGTCAATGCCCAGGAACAGGCCGCCAGCTGGCTGCGCGACGAGCACAACCGCGATGCTTTCGTCGACCTGGTGGCAAGCAACGCCAACTGGCCACGCAGCATCCTCAGCGATGACCTGGCCAAGGAAGACCTTGCCCATTACTTCGATCCACGGCTGGACGCCGACTTCGTCGCCCAACTGCAACAGGGCGTCGACCTGGCCGCCCGCGAGCGCTTGATCCGCCGTGGCTTCCAGGTTTCCGAGTGGATCGAACCACGCTTCCTCGATGCCGCGCTGCAACACCAACAGGCCGTGCAGGCCGCCCGCTGAACCCACAACCCGACCATGACCGCAAGGACCACGACCATGAGCAATGCCGCACTGGCCTCCGCGCCACACGCCTTCGAACTCGACATCCACCCGGTTGCCGGCCGCATCGGCGCCGAGATCCGTGGGGTGAAGCTTTCAGCCGACCTGGATACCGCCACCCTCGACGCCATCCAGGCCGCCCTGGTGAAATACAAGGTGATCTTCTTCCGTGGCCAGACCCACCTGGACGACCAGAGCCAGGAAGGCTTCGCCAAGCTGCTCGGCGAGCCGGTCGCACACCCCACCGTGCCGGTGGTGGACGGTACCAGCTACCTGCTGCAACTGGACGGCGCCGAAGGCCAGCGGGCCAACTCCTGGCACACCGACGTGACATTCGTCGATGCCTACCCCAAGGCCTCGATCCTGCGCAGCGTGGTGGCGCCGGCTTCCGGCGGCGATACCGTGTGGGCCAATACCGCTGCGGCCTATCAGGAACTGCCCGAGCCACTGCGTGAGCTGGCCGACACGCTGTGGGCAGTGCACAGCAATGAATATGACTATGCGAGCCTCAAGCCCGATGTCGACCCGGCGAAACTTGAGCGTTATCGCAAGGTGTTCACCTCGACCGTGTACGAGACCGAGCACCCGGTGGTGCGGGTGCACCCGATCAGTGGTGAACGGGCGCTGCAGCTGGGGCATTTCGTGAAGCGCATCAAGGGCTATTCGCTGGCAGACTCGCAGCACCTGTTCGCGGTGTTGCAGGGGCATGTGACACGGCTGGAGAACACCGTGCGCTGGCGCTGGGAGGCCGGGGATGTGGCGATCTGGGATAACCGCGCCACGCAGCATTATGCGGTGGATGATTATGGGACCCAGCCACGGGTGGTGCGCCGGGTGACCTTGGCCGGTGAGGTGCCTGTGGGAGTGGATGGCCAGCTGAGTCGGACTACGCGTAAAGGTTGAGCCCA